>DATISB010000116.1:0-11456 GCA_035469145.1 Pseudolabrys sp. | reverse complement strand
CCCGCCGCTACGCGCCGCGCGTTCATGGGTTAAGGGGTCGCATTTTGGCAAAACGAACCCAATCCATTAAATCTGTCGGGCAATCGGGTGCGGCTTTACGAGTTTGACATCCAGCGCAATCGCGCCGGCCATTGGCCAGCGGCACCCGATAGGCGGCGCGTGCTAGACAAACAGGCGTCGTCGTCCGTAACGGCTGTGCTGCATGACCGCTCCCCGCGACTTCATTCACGGCCCCTGGCGCGCCGTGCCGGTTCTCGGCATCACCCAGATTTTGTCCTGGGGCACGATTTTCTACACGCCGGTGCTGATCGTGCCGCTGATCGCGGCCGAGCGCGGCTGGTCGATGTCGTTCGCCATGGGCGGCTTCTCGGTCGGACTATTGGCCGCCGGGTTGGCCGCGCCCTATGTCGGGCGCTCGATCGATCGCTTCGGCGGCCATGTGGTAATGACCATCGGCTCGCTGATCGGCGCGCTCGGGCTGGTGCTCATCGTCCATGCCGCGCATCCGGCCGCCTATCTCGCCGTCTGGGTGGTGCTCGGCATCGCCATGGCGGCGAACCTGTACGATTCCGCCTTCGCGACGCTCGGGCGCATCTTCGGCGCCAGCGCGCGGTCTCCGATCACCGCGTTGACGCTCGCCGGCGGTTTCGCCTCGACCGTAAGCTGGCCGACGACCCATTTTCTGCTTGAGGCGGTCGGCTGGCACGGCACCTACCTTGTCTATGCCGCGCTGCTGGCGATCGTCTCCGCGCCGCTGCACGCGTTAGCGCTGCCGCGCGAACGTTTTGAGGCGGACGTGAAGGTGCGCGACGATGCGCCGGCGCCGGCTACGGTCCTGCCGCCGCACGGATTGCCGTTCATTCTGGTCGCATCGGCATTCGCAGCCTATGCCTTTGTGCCGTCCGGCCTATCCGCGCACCTGCTGGCGATCTTCGCGCGTTCCGGCATCGATGCTGGAACGGTGGTCTGGATCGGCGCGCTGTTCGGGCCGGCGCAGGTCGGCGCGCGGCTGATCGAATTTACCTTCGGCCGCAATTTGCATCCCTTGTGGGTGGCGCGCTTCGCGCTGTCGGTTCTGCTCTGCGCGTTCACCATGCTCGCGCTGCTCGGCATATCGGTGCCGGTGGCGGCGGCGTTCGCGCTGATGTTCGGCGGCGCCAACGGCCTGGTCACCATCACGCGCGGGGCGGTGCCGCTGGCGCTGTTCGGCGCCTCCGGCTACGGGCGCCTGATAGGCCGACTCGCCGGCCCGTTTTTGCTGGTGCAGGCGGCGGCGCCACTGGTGATGGCGTTCGTGGTGGATCGCGCCTCCGATCCGGCGGCACTGGCGCTCGCCGCCGGCTTCGCGGCGGCCGCGCTAGTTTGTTTTATTCTGATCCGGCGGCCGAAGTAACTTTAGCGCGCCGCGCTACGGAACATCTTGTCGATGTCGCGCTGGCTGGTGTGGCCGGAAACGCCGTCGAGCCGGGGACCGTTGAGCAGGGCGTGGCCCGGCTTGGCGGCGGGCGCAACGCCCGGCTGGCCGCTGTGGCGCTCGAGCATGTCCTCCACCTGGTTTTCGATCATGTTCAAAGTCTCGATTACGTGGCCGATGCGCTGGCCGCTGAGATCCTATAAACAGGCTTCGTAGATTTTCACCACGTGTTCCTGAATTTCCTGCGTCAAGCCGCGCTTGTAATCGTCTTTCAGCGTGGCGGCGAGCGCCCTGGCGCTTTCGTCGATCCGCCACATAACGGACGCACGGCCGATCCTGGTGGCGTCGCAAGTGCCGAAGACGCGGTCCGATCTCGGCGGTGGCTTCATCGAAGCCCTGTTCGGCAGTGGCGCGGCGCAGCCGCGTTATCGGAATGCCGAGCCGGAGGCCAATAGGGCCTATGCCAACACCGCGCCGTCCGCCGATTCGCGGCGAACAGCAACTGCCCGGTTTCGACGTTCTTTAATTCCGGCTCACGCGCCGGCCGGGATCGCCAGTGCGACGCCGTGTTCCGCCAGCAGCCGTGGAAAATTCTCGGAATTAAAAAAAGCAAATTCCCGTTCGCGCTGGTGGGTGAGCGGATCAAGTCGCTTCAATTCGGCATCGACGTAGCCGGGATGACACATGATCAGCCCGCCGTCCGGCAGTCCGGCCAGGAAACGCGGAAATATCGTGGCGAAGTCGGGCTTGCCGTCGAAATCATAGGCGCCGGCAAAGGCTGGATTGGTGGCCACGCCGAGTTGCCTTGCCTTGCGGCGAAAACCCAAGCTTAAAACGTCGAGCACCAATTCCTTGCGGTCCTTCAGCCGTCTCGCCGAACGCGGGCGGCCACATTGCCTGACCCAGGCGTTCGGCGCAGTCTCGGCAACCACCTTGAGGATGGCGTCGCGTACCTGTGGAAACAGATGCACGTGCTGGTGGCCGTCGACGAAGTCGGGCGGGCGGCCGAACGCCATGACAAAGGCTTGCACTTGCGTGGCGATCTCGATCACCAGCCGCTCGGGTTGCAGCCGGCGCGTGATCGCCGCACGCATCATTTTCTGGAGCGGCAGGAAATGGCCGTGGCTGAGCGGCACAAAGCCCTCGCTCAGCGGCTTGAATGGACCCGTCAACGTGACGTGCAAGCCGAGCGCGGCGCGCGTTATCCCGGAATTGAGTTCATCGAGCGCCGCCGCCTCGTCGACGCCGAGATGCGGCGCTGCCGTCATCACCGACGTGGCGTTAATGCGCCCGCACAGGATCAATTCGCGGATGGCGGCGTTGACCGAACGGGAAATGCCGTAATCGTCCGCGCATAGCCAGATCTGGCGGCCGGTCTTGCGCACGTGTCGCTTACTCCGCCGCGCGCGAAGCCGCCGGCCGCGGCTTTGCAAGTTCTTTGGCGGAATTGTCCGCGCTCTTCACGCTGTGTTCGGCAACGAAATAGACCGGCCGCGCTTTGATCTCCGACAAGAGCTTGCCGATATATTCGCCGAGCACGCCGATCATCAGAAGCTGTACGCCGCCGAGCACCATCAGGCCGACCACCAGCGAGGGATAGCCGGGCACATCCTGGCCGAACAGCAGCGTCTGCAACACGATCCATCCGCCGAAGAACAGCGCGCTCACCGCCAGCAGCAGGCCGAGCATGCTGGCGACGCGCAGCGGCGCCACCGAGAACGAGGTCAATCCTTCGATCGACAGGCCAATCAGCGTCCACACGCTCCAGCTCGTCGCGCCGTGCGCGCGCACCGCCGGCTCGTAATCGACGCGCATCTGCTTGAATCCAATCCAGCTCGACAGTCCTTTGAAGAAGCGGCTGCGTTCCGGCATCTGTCGCAGCGCCGCTGCCGCGCGCGGCGACAGCAGACGGAAATCGCCAGCGTCCTCGGGGATTTTCTGCCGTGCGCCCAAATTGATCAGCGTGTAGAACCAGTGCACGGCGGCGCGGCGCAACCAGGGTTCGTTCTCGCGGTGCGCTTTGGCGGTATAGACCACGTCGTAGCCGTCATCGAGCCAGCGCGCGACCAGCGTATCGACCATGTCGGGTGGATGCTGACCATCGCCGTCCATGAACAGCACGGCACCGCGCCGGGCATGGTCGAGACCGGCGAGCAGGGCGGCCTCCTTGCCAAAATTGCGCGATAGCGTGACCACCTGGATATCGAGCGGATCGGCCGGCAGCGCATTGGCGATGCGGTTGGTGGCATCGGTGCTGCCATCATCGACATAAACGACTTCGGTGCGCAGGTCGCGTTTGGCCTTAAGCCGGCGCGCCACTTCGGCAATGCGCTCGTGCAGGGCGGAGAGACCCTTGGCCTCGTTGAATACCGGCACGACGATCGACAGGCCGGGCGCGGACGGCGATCGCGTCGCGCGGGCGGTTGATTTGGACGGTTTCTCCGGCATTTTTCGTTGACCTGTCGCTTGCTTTCGGCGCGATCTATAGCGCATGGGATACGCCCTGTCGCGCCCGCATCAAAATGCTATGAACTGACGATGATCCCGGCGCCCCTGCAGAACCTCCTCGATCGTCTCACCGTGGCCTGGCATGAGCGCGCGGTCGCCCTCAAAGCGGCGAGCTTCGCCATGGTGGGCGTGGTCAATACGGCCATCGATTTCAGCGTTTTTTGGACCACAGCCTACTTTCTGGGCTGGCCTTTGGTGCCTGCCAACGTGCTGGCCTGGCTGGTGGCAGTCTCGTTTTCCTATGCGATGAATTCCTTCATCACCTTCGGGCCGGAATCAGGCCGCGTGCTGCGCTGGCGCGACTACGCGACCTTCCTCGCCTCCGGCGTCGCCGGCATGGTGGCGAGCACGGCGACGCTGTTTGCGCTCTCTTATGTTATGCCGGTGCTGGCAGCGAAGCTAATATCGATCGCAATCAGCTTCATGGTCAACTTCTCACTGTCCCATTTCGTGGTATTCCGCGCGCGCCGCCCGCACGACTAAGGTTGAGTTGAGGTGTCGATGCAACACGACAGCAATCTGACCGCGCACTGGCCGAGCTTTGTCACCCACCTCGAATGCGCGATGACCGGCGAGCGCCACGACGCCGACCAAATCCATAATCTTTCGCGCGCCGGCAAGCCGCTGCTGGTGCGCTACGATCTCGCCGGCGTGCGCAAGGCGCTGAGCAAAGAGATACTAGCCGCGCGCGCGCCCGATCTGTGGCGCTACCGCGAACTGTTGCCGGTGCGCGATCCCGCCAACATCGTCAGCCTCGGCGAAGCCATCACACCGCTGATCCGCATGCCGAAGCTTGCGGCCAAGCTTGGCGGCGGCGAAATCCTGGTGAAGGACGAGGGCCGCTTGCCAACAGGCTCGTTCAAGGCGCGCGGCCTGGTGATGGCGGTGTCGATGGCCAAGGCGCTCGGCATCAAGCATATGGCGATGCCGACCAACGGCAATGCCGGCGCCGCGCTGGCGGCTTACGCCTCACATGCCGGCATCAAGACCACGATCTTCTGTCCGGAGGATACGCCGGAGGTGAATGTCAGCGAGATCGCGCTGCAAGGCGCCGCGGTCTACCGCGTCAACGGCTTGATCGACGACTGCGGCAAGATCGTCGGCGAAGGCAAAGTGAAAGTCGGCTGGTTCGATACCTCCACCTTAAAGGAGCCGTACCGGATCGAAGGCAAGAAGACGATGGGGCTCGAATTGGCCGAGCAACTCGATTGGAAGATGCCGGATGTGATCTTCTATCCGACCGGCGGCGGCACCGGCCTGATCGGCATGTGGAAGGCGTTCGCCGAACTGGAAGAAATCGGCTTCATCGGTGCGCGGCGCCCGCACATGGTGGCGGTGCAGGCGGCCGGCTGCGCGCCGATGGTGAAAGCCTATGAAGAGGGTAAAGAGCACGCGTCGCGCTGGGAGAACGCCCATACCATCGCGTCGGGCATCCGCGTGCCGCAGGCGATCGGCGATTTTCTCATTCTGCGCGCGGTGCGCGAGAGCGGCGGCTTCGCCATCGCGGTCGAGGACGACGCAATTCAAGCCGCGCTCGACGAGATGGCGCGCGAGGAGGGGCTATTGCTCTGTCCAGAGGGTGCGGCGACCTATGCCGCCTACAAGCAGAGCCTGGCCGCGGGCCAGGTCAAGCGAACCGACCAGGTGGTATTGTTCAACTGCGCGAGCGGGCTGAAATATCCGTTGCCGCCCATGCACCGCACGCTCGACCGGCACAAGCCGATTGATTTCGCTTTGCTGTAAGCGGATGATTTATCCGGGTGCCGCAGAGCGCCGCTGGGAGGTTTTCAATGAAAAAACTTTACCTTGCCGCCGTGGCGGCGATGCTGGCTATCGTCACCCCCGCCAGCGCGCAAAACTATCCGTCGCGTCCAATAACCATCGTCGTGCCGTTCGCCGCCGGCGGTCCGACCGACGCGCTGGCGCGCGTTATCGGCGACCGCATGCGCCAGGCGCTTGGGCAGACCATCGTGGTCGAGAACGTCACCGGCGCCGGCGGCACCCTCGGCGTCGCCCGCGCGGTGCGCGCGGCGCCCGACGGCTACACGCTGAGCATCGGCCATCTCGGAACGCATGTCATCAACGGCGCGATCTATCCGCTAACCTTCGATTTGGTGAAGGATCTCGAGCCGGTGGCGCTGATCGCCAGCAATCCGATGATGATAGTTTCCAAGAACGATGTTCCGGCGAAAAACCTGAAGGAGCTGATCGCCTGGATCAAAGCCAATGACGGCAAAGTGACGGCCGGCACGGCCGGTCTCGGTTCCGGCGCGCATTTCTCCGGCGTCTATTTCGAGCAGTTGATCGGCGCCAAGCTGCAATTTGTGCCCTATCGCGGCACCGGGCCCGCTTTGCTCGATCTGGTGGCAGGGCAGATTGATCTGATTGTCGATCAGGCCTCCAACTCGCTGCCGCAGGTGAAGGCTGGCAAAATCCGTCCCTATGGTATCACTGCCGACAAGCGCCTGGCGGCGGCACCGGACGTCCCGACCGTGGACGAAGCTGGTCTTCCCGGTTTTTACGTCGAGCTTTGGTCGGCGATTTGGGTTCCGAAGGGAACGCCGAAAGACATCATCGCCAAGCTTAACGCCGCGGTGGTCGAAGCGCTGGCCGATCCCGTGGTGCGTAAGCGGCTGGCCGAGGTGGGCCTGGAAATTCCGCCGCGCGACAAGCAGACGCCGGAAGCGCTCGCCGCCCATCAGCAAGCCGAAGTAAAAAAATGGTGGCCGATGATCAAGGCTGCTAACATCAAGGTCGAATAGAACGAGCGGTCGAGCCCCCGACAAGGCAAAACAAAAAGGGGTGGATGTTGCGTTAGGGAAGGTGGAGATGAGTTTCTGGAAAAAGGCGGTGACGATCGCCGTCGCTCTCGTCGCCAGCCTGGGTTGCCTGAATACGGCAACGCGCGCCGACGATTACCCATCCCGCACGATCGCATTGGTCGTACCCTTCCCACCGGGCGGGCCGAGCGATGTCGTGGCGCGCATCATCGCCGAAGGCATGAGCCACGTGCTGAATCAGACGATCATCATCGAGAATGTGGGCGGCGCCGGCGGCACGATCGGAACCGCGCGCGTGGCTGCGGCCACGCCCGACGGCTACACGCTGCTGGCCGCCAGCATGGGCTCGCACGTTGCCGCGCCGGTACTCACGCCCGGTATCCGCTACGATTCGGCCAAGGATTTCGAGCCGATCGGGCTGACCGCCAATGCGCCTGTCGCCGTGGTGGCGCGCAAGGATTTCCCGGCTAAAGATCTCAAGGAGTTCATCGCCTATGTGAAGGAACATGGCGACAACGTGAAGCAAGCCCATGGCGGCATCGGTGCGTCGTCGCACATGGCCTGCCTGCTGTTCACTTCGCAGCTCGGCCTTAAGCCCAAGCTTATCCCCTATCGCGGCACTGGACCCGCGCTCGGCGACCTGATCGGCGATCACGTCGATTTCTTCTGCGAGCAAGTGGTCAGCGTTGCCGCCGCGGTGAAAGGAAAGTCGATCAAGGCTTACGTGGTGTCGGGCGATACGCAATCTGCGGCGTTGCCGGTTGTACCCTCGGCCAAGCAAGCCGGCATTCCCGAATACCAACTCAGTATCTGGAGCGCTATGCTGGCGCCCAAAGGTACGCCGAAAGACATCCTCGCCAAGCTCATCGGCGCGCTCGACAAGGCGCTCGACGACCCGGCGGTCGCCAAGCGGCTGGCCGATCTCGGCGGCACCGTTCCGCCCCCGGCAGAGCGTGGACCGGCGCATTTTGAAGCGGTGCTCAAGGCCGACATCGCGCGCTGGCAGCCGGTGCTGAAGGCCGCGATGACTGAGCCGAAATAACAGTGACGCTCAATCCTTGGCCAGGATTTCCGCGACTTCGACGCGGCGGCCCTCGCGCGCCGACAGGATGCCGGCGCGAATGACCGCGAGCGACGTCGTCGCGTAGTCGCCGCCGACCTCGGGACGTGCGCCGCCGCGCACCGCCGTCGCGAACTCCTCGAGCTCCTCGACGAAGGTGTCGTTTTTCGCGCACGGCACGACGACCGGCTGTTTGTCGCCGCGCTTGAGCAGGCTCAGGCCGTGCTGCATGTCGTAATAGGCGGTGGCGGTCTTGCCGTAGATATTCATCAGATAATATTCGGATGCCGATGCGTAGCTGGCGTTCAACGTGGAGAGCGCGCCGTTCTCATGCTCGAGGATGAGACTGGCGACATCCGGATTGTCGCCCGGCAGCACCAGCCGCACGAATTGCCCGCTCACCGCCTTGATCGGTCCGAGCAAATAATACAGCACGTCGACGTAATGGATGCCGATCTGCAGCATCACGCCGCCCGGCATGCCCGCGGCCGTGTAGCGCCATGAGGTTAGATCGAATTGGCCGAGCCGATCGCGGCTGATATTGGCCTCGGCATTGACCAACTGGCCGAACACGCCGGCGTCGATCTGCTGTTTGATCCAGCGGAAATGACTTTCCCGCCGGCGCTGATAGCCCAGTGCGAGAACGACACACGCCTGGCGGCAGCTCTCTGTGATCTTGCGGCCGTCGGAGACCGAATTGGCGATCGGCTTGTCGAGGAAGACATGCTTGCCGGCTTCCGCTGCCATGCGTGTGGTTTCAAGATGCACGTCGTTCGGCGTCGTATTGATGATGGCCTCGACCTGCGCGTCTTTGAGAATGGCCTCATAGCTCGGCGACGCGCGGCAGCCATATTTGGCGGCGAAGGCCGTCCGCTTTTGTTCCGAGCGCGAAAAACAGGCGACGATCTTAATCTTGCTGGAACGCTTGATCGCGTCGGCCAGCACGTCGGACCACCAGCCTATGCCGATGCATGCAACACATAGCGGCTCGGCCATGACCATCACTTCGAATCCGAACGCCAGCTGGCGCCAATCGATTCAACGGCCTGTTGGGCGATGCGCTCGTCGGTGGCCCAGTCGCCGCCGGCGACGCCGATGCCGCCGATGCATTCACCCTCGGCGATCACCGGGCAACCGCCTTCCATCGCGGTCCAGCGTTCCGGGCCGGCGGCCAGCGCCAGGCCCAGCGCATGCGCGACATCGAGCTGCTGCGCCTGTGCGCCGCATGCGGAGGTCATACGCTTGTTGGAAGCCGCGCAGACGGCTTTCGTGGTGGCCGAATGCACGGAGTGGAACCGCCCGCCTTCCATGCGTTCGAGCAAAATAAGATGCCCGCCCGCGTCGGTGATGGCGATCGACACCGCGATGCCGGCTTCCGTGGCCTTTTCGACGGCGGTCGCCATCATCTTTTTGGCGCCGTCCGTGGTCAGGCGCTTGCTGCTCGTGACATACATGTGAGCCGAATTCCCCCCTAAGCCTTAAAGCTCGGCGCGGATGATAGGGGCTTGTTGCATTGCAAGTAAACCAAAACACATGCCCCGGAACGCATCCGGCGGCCCGAGCCGTTTCGCCAGTTTTGAAGCGGTAAAATTTGCCGTTTAGCCCGCGCTACAGCGCCGCCGCGAGCTTGGCGTAGAGCGAATTGTCGCGCGAGAACACGTAGTCGAGATCGGCCACCGCCACCGCTTCGGCGCCGTTTTCGCGCAGGAAACTGGTGAGCGCATAGACCTGCTCGGGCGGGCAGTGCAGCGTCAGCATACCCGAACTGGTCGGCCCGCCAAACGGCGTGACCACGCCGAATTTCTCCTGCGCCGTCGCCACCAGCGAGGCATCGCAGGCGGCAAAGCGCGCGCGCACCTCGCGGAAGCCGCGGGCGCGCGCCTGCGCGGCCACGCGATCTAGGATCACACGCGCGGTCTCGCGCTCGGCGTCGCCCCAATGGGCGCCGCGCGCGGCCACCAGATTGGCCTGCGAGCGCAGGATAATGCCGTCCTCGACGATTTTCAGTCCGTTGGCGGCCAGCGTCGCGCCGCTGGTGGTGATGTCCACGATCAGCTCGGCACTGCCGGCGGCCGGCGCGCCCTCGGTTGCGCCCGAGCTCTCGACGATGCGGTAATCGACGATGCCGTGCCGCGAGAAGAAGTCGCGCGTTAGGTTGATGTATTTGGTCGCCACCCGCATCTTGCGGCCGTGGGTGTGGCGGAACGAGGTGCCGACGTCGTCCAGGTCGGCCATGGTGCGCACGTCGATCCAGGCCTGCGGCACCGCCACCACCACGGTGGCAAAGCCGAAGCCGAGCCCTTCGATCAGCACCACTTTACTGTCCGCGTCCGGGATCATCTCTCGCACCAGGTCCTCGCCGGTGATGCCGAGGTGCACGGCGCCGGCCGCCAGCTGCGACGTGATTTCGGATGCCGAGAGGTAAGCGACTTCGACGCCGTTGAGCCCGGCGATGGCGCCGCGATAATCGCGCGCGCCGCGCGGCTTGATCAGCGTGAGTCCCGAGCGCGCGAAAAAGGCTTCGGCATTTTCCTGCAACCGGCCTTTCGCCGGCACGGCCAGCACAAGGGCGCTCATGACGCGCCTCCATAGACGGCGAGCCGTTCGATCCAGGCCGCGAAGCCGACCGCGGCAATTGGCTCTGCACTGCCGAGCCGGGTGAACAGCCCATCGTAGCGCCCGCCAGCGACCAGCGGATCGCCGATGCGCGCCGGGTCGGTCATTTCGAACACGAAGCCTGTGTAGTAATCGAAGCCGCGCCCGAACGCGGTGGAGAACCGCACGCGCTGCAAGTCGATGCCGCGCGCGGCCAGAAAGCCGGTGCGGCTTTCGAACAGGTCGATGGCCGGCGTGAGCGCCTGCGTCATATTGCCTTCGCCGGCGAGCGCGCGCAGCTCGGCCGCTGCCTCATCGGGATCGCCGGCAATCGCCAGAAAGCGTTCGATCAGCGCGCGTACGTCGCGCGGCAGCTTCGCGCTGACGCCGAGCGCCGACTGTTCGAGGAAACGCTCGGCGATCTCGGCCACCGAACGTCCGCCCACCGCGTTGATGCCGGCTATCGACAACAGATCGGTGACCAGCGCATGCGCGCCCTTCGGATCGGAGCCGGCGAGCGCCGCCAGCACGCCCTGATATTCGGGGCGCGAATTGTTGCCGCCCAGCACCAGGCGGTCGAGGTCCTGCGCCAGATTGCTCTTGCGGTTGAAATCCTTGACCAACCGCCGCTTCCAGGCCGGCGGCAGGTCGAGCCCGGCGATCAGCCCGGCGAACAGCGCGACGTCGCCGATCCGGATGTCGGGTGCGGCCAGCCCGTAATGCGCAGTCGCCTCCAGCCCGAGCGAGAGCATCTCGGCGTCGGCCGCCGCCTGGTCGGGCCGCCCGAAGGATTCGATGCCGGCTTGCAGGAATTCGGCCGCACCGTCGCTGCGGTGACGGAACACCGGGCCGAGATAGCAATAGCCCGCCGGCTTGCCGGCGAGCGGCGAGGCGAGGTAGTCGCGCGACACCGGAATCGTGAGGTCGGGGCGCAGGCAGAATTCGCCGCCGCCTGGCGCGGTGGTCAGATACATGCGCTTACGGATGTCCTCGCCGGAGAGGTCGAGGAACGGCTCGGCCGGCTGCAGGATGGCGGGCGCAATGCGGGCATAGCCGGCGCGCTCATAGGAAGCGACCAGCGCCTCCGCCCGTGCGTCGG
>DATISB010000115.1:0-26526 GCA_035469145.1 Pseudolabrys sp. | reverse complement strand
CCGGGTCGATGTCTTTAGGCGTGCCGTTCATCAGAACTGGGGCGTCTACTCGTAAATAAATACTGGTGACCAGCGATTAGCCAAGGTCCGCTTTACCCCCATAAGCGGACATTCGGCAACGCGGCGGGCCTGTTGGCTTGGGGCCGATAACCGCGACTTACCGCACTTTCTTGACCGTCGCGCCGGAAAATTTACCGAGGTTCGATCAGCTCGATCCTGTTGCCGAAAGGATCATCAACGTGCCGCCGGTCGCAGCCTCCGATGGGTTCATCTTCGGTCATCTTGTAGCCAGCCTGTTTTAACTTCATCTCGAGAACGGTAAGGTTGTCGACAATAAATGCGGGAGGAGCTTTACGAGCTGCCACGAAATTCTTGTCGACACAGAGATGCACCGTCACCGCGCCGCTTTCAAACCAGCAGCCGCCGCGCGCGGCAAGCTGCGGCGGCTTCGCTTTTTCCGCCAAACCCAGCATGCCGTGATAAAACGTGCGTGCCTCCTCCTCCCGCCCCGTCGGCATTGCAATCAATATCTGATCGATCCGACGAACTGGCATGACACACCTCGTCTTTGCTTCGTTCTACATCTCAAACAAAGACTGACAAGGTCCCTACTGAGCTGCGATCTGATTGGCGCGGATCACTTCGCCCCAGAGCTTGATCTCGCGCGGCGAGAAGCGCTGCCGCGAGCGCGCGGGCAAAAATCATAATTCCTCCCCGGGGCCGCCTATCGTTTTTTGTTCTGCAGCGGCTGCTCACATATTCGCCCTTTTCCCAGCCCTTCTGCAAGACGGAGGCGGGGTGGGCGTGCGTAAATTTGTGCGCTACTCGGCGCCATCGCTGTCGGCGGTGCGCCAAGCCAAATGCTGCCCGCCGTCGACGGCAATCACCATGCCGGTCACGTTCTTCGCCTGCGCGAGATAGAGTACCGCCGCCGCGATATCCTCCGGCGTCGGGCCGCGCTGGAGTGGCACCGCCGCGGCCTGGCGCGCAAACTGCTCGCTCGTCTGGCGCGGGCTCGGCAGCGTCGGGCCGGGCGCCACCGCATTGACGCGTAGTTTCGGCGCCAGCGCCTGCGCCAGCGTGACGGTCGCGCTGGCGAGCGCGCTCTTGCTCAAGGTGTAGGAGAAAAAGCGCGGCGTCGGCTTGAGCACGCGCTGGTCGACGATATTGACGATCGAAGCATCGGCACCATCGAGCGCCTGCGCGGCGAAGGTCTGTGCCAGGAACACCGGCGCGGTTAGGTTGACGGCCAGCGTGCGCTCGAAGCGCGCGCGCTCGAGGCTGCCGATCTCGTCTTCATCGAATTGACTGGCATTGTTGACCAGCAGCGTGAGTGGACCGAACGCCGCCGCGGGAATGAGCCCGCGCACGGCCTCGGCGTCCGCGAGATCGGCAAGCACCACCGCGGCGCGCCCGCCCGCGCTCACGATCTCGCTCGCGAGCTTTTCGGCCTCGGTGCGCGAATGGTTGGCGTGCAGCACCACGGCGTAGCCTGCGCGCGCGAGCGCCAGCGCGATGGCGCGGCCGATGCGGCGCCCCGCCCCGGTGATCAGCGCCGCGCGCGGCATTTGTGTGCTGCTCATCCCGCCTCACCCCTGCAGCTCTGTCATACGCCAGAGCATCCTCCGCTGCCATCCGCTGTTCTGCCGGCAGAGCATCCAGTGCACTGGCCGGACTAGGCCATGTTAGCCGGGCGAACGCGGTCATTCATGGCGAAGAACAGCGTAGCTCTAACAGTTCTTTAGGGTTAACGGCCGCTGTTTGCTGAACGATTCATGACCGCTTAACTTAAGATGTCCGATAAATCCCCCACGATATCTCGAACTCCGCCCAGCGAATTCGGGACTGTTACGTGGAGGGTGTGATGAAAAAAACGCTTTTTGGGACTGCACTTGCAGCCACTTTAATAGCCTCAGGCGCGGCCGTCGCGGCCGATCTCTCGCGTGGCCCGGCCCCGTATTATTCCGCTCCGGCGACGTACGGGCTTTACAACTGGAGCGGTCCCTATGCCGGTCTGAACATCGGCTATGAGTGGGGCAAGGTCACCAACACTGTCGGCGAGCCGAGCGGGCTCATGGGCGGCGGGCAGCTCGGCTACAACTGGCAGAGCGGCCAGTTCGTGTTCGGCGCCGAAACTGATATCCAGATTTCCGGCGCCGACGACACCTTCGCGCCCTGGAAGTTCGCCAATCCGTGGTTCGGCACACTGCGCGGCCGCGCCGGCGTCGCCTTCAATAATGTCCTGCTCTACGCCACGCTCGGCCTCGCCTATGGCGAACTCAAAGGCACGAACTTGGCGCTCGACGAAACCAGGACCGAAGTCGGCTGGGCCGGCGGCGTCGGTGCGGAATATGGCTTTGCACCGAACTGGTCGGCAAAGGTCGAGTATCTCTACATGGATCTGGCCAGCCGCTCCTTCTCGATCACCGGCACGGACAACGGCCTACATGCCAACATGCTGCGCCTCGGCGTCAACTATCACTTCTGAGCGGCAAGTCGCCGCTCGCGTGGCGGAAACCCCCGGGCCTTACGACCCGGGTTTTTTCATAAGAACCGCGCAGGCCGAAGTTCTACATCGACTTAAGTCTTAAGTAATACTTTACCACACTGAGCCATCTATCCAGTTTTGATCGAGGCGATAACGTGGCTTTTCATCGACGTAATTGATACTATACATCGTACAACTTAGCTCTACAGTGTGTTTTACCGCACTAGACGCTCCATCAATTTTGAATACTTATGCGGCCTCGATTGTGGGGGGCAACGGCGGCGGCGGCTTTGGCCGTTCGGATTGGAGCAACGCGCTCGGAACGAACGGCTTCAACCTCTCTGGTACCCTCTCTGGCACCGTCGCCGGCGGCACCATCCGGTTATAATTACCAGATGGGCCAGGCCGTGTTCGGCCTCGAGGGTGACGGCGATTGGAGCAATATCCGCGGCAGCACCAGCGGCGGCGCCTGCACCGGCACCTCCTGCGAAACGCGTAATTCGTGGCTGGCGACCGCACGCGGCCGTCTCGGCTATGCCTTAGGCCGCTTCATGCCCTACGTCACCGGCGGCGCCGCCTTCGGCGATATCAAGACCTCGATCGCCGGCGTCGGCGATACGCGGACGACCAAGACCGGCTGGACCGTCGGCGGCGGCCTTGAAGCGGCGATCGCCGGACCTTGGACCGCCAAGGTCGAATATCTTTATGTCGATCTCGGCGATACCGGAACCGTCGTGCCCGGCGCGAATGCGAGCTTCCATACCAATATCGTGCGCGCCGGCTTGAATTACCGGTTCTGATTGAAAATATCTGATGTGAAAAGCAAAGCCCCGGAGCACGCTCCGGGGCTTTCGTGCATGTCGATCACGCCGCGATCTTTGTCTCGGCAAAGACGGGCACCTGCGCGGCGAATTTGTCGTGCCAGGCAAGCAGACGCGGATGGTCCTTGCGCCAGCTGCCGCCGAAGCGCAGATCGCGATAGCCCAGCGCGCAGGCGAGCGCGATCTGGCCGACATCCGGAACGGGATCGAGCTTCGGCGGGGCCGCTTCCAGCGCCGCCAGTCCACGCGCCACTTTCTCGGCTTGGCGGTCGACCCAGCTTTGTACGCGCTTATTATCGGGTCGGTAGCGGTCCTCATAGATTTGCAGCAGCGACGCATCGCAAATGCCGTCGCACAGCGCCTGCAGCCGCAGCGCGGCAAAGCGCGCCACCGCCTCGCGCGGGATTATGCGGCCGCCGCCGGCAAGATAATCGAGATATTCGAGGATCACGCGCGAGTCGTAAATGGTCGCGCCGTCCTCGAGGATCAGTACCGGAATCTTGCCGAGCGGATTTTGCCTGAGCAGGCTGTCGTCAGCCTTGTTGGGATCGGCCGGCTGCACGTCGATTTTCGACGCCAGACCGATGAGACTCGCGCCGATGCGCACCTTGCGGGCGAACGGCGAAGCGGGTGCGGATCGAAGGATCATCATGCCGAATTTTCTCCTGCGCCGAAGCGGGATGGCCCGCGGCTTGTTAAATTTTTTTAAAGCCAAAGCCAGAGTGCGATCGGGCGTGCGTCGCCCGAAACGCTTATCCGGTAACGACCAGGTTCACGGCCTTCGGGCCTTTGCCCTTTTTGTCCGGTTCGACATCGAAGCTGATCTTCTGGCCTTCGTTAAGGCTCTTGAGTCCGGCCTGCTCCACGGCGGTGATATGCACGAACACGTCGCGCCCGCCGTCATCCGGCTTCACGAAGCCGTAGCCCCGCTCGCTATTGAAGAACTTTACAACACCGGTCTGCGCCATCGGGAAAACTCCTCTCCCCGCACTGCTCCGCCGCGCGAGCCCCACGCTCGGCGGCTCGGCCGGACATTCACATTCGGGGAAAGCGTCGGCCGCGAACGGCCTCAGTCACTCCGCCGGCCCCCCAAACCGGAGGCGGAACGTACCTGCCAATGACGGAAATACACACCAAGTTGGGTCCTATGGAAAGGGGCCCTAATGTCACCGGGCGGCCTGCGGCGCCTCGCGGGTGAGCCGATCGAGCTTGAATCCACCCTTGCCGTCGCGCCCTAGAATGCCCGCCAGCGCCGGCAGCAGGGCGGAAAGCTCGCTTTCCATGGTCCAGGGAGGGTTGACCAGGATCAGACCGCAGCCGTTGAGACGTGTCGGATCGCTGAGCGGGGCGACGATCAGTTCCGCGCGCAACATTTTTCCGATGCCCAGCCGGCGCAGGCTCTTAGCGAGCGCGTCAGGTTCGCTGCGCCCCTTGATCGGGTACCAGAGGGCATAAATGCCGGTGGCCCATTTGCGGTGCGCGGCGGCCAGCCCGCGCGCCAGGTGGAAGAAATCATTGTCCTGCTCGAACGGCGGATCGACCAGCACCAGGCCGCGGCGCTCCTTCGGCGGCACATAGGCGCCGAGCGCGGTCCAGCCATCGATTTCAAGCGTCTTGATGCGGGTATCCCCGCGCAAATTTTGCCTGAGCGCGATGGCCGCCTGCGGCTCGATCTCACAGGCGATCAGGCGGTCCTGCGGGCGCAGCCAGGCGCGCGCCAGCGCCGGCGAGCCGGGATAGGTCTTGAGCCGGCCGCGCTCGTTGAGCGCGCCGACCACCTCGAGATAGGGCGCGAGCAGCGCGGCCACTGAAATGGCCAACTGTGCGGACATTAGCCGCTCGATGCCGTCGTGCCACTCGCCGCCGCGGCTCGCTTCCGGACCGGTCAGATCATAGAGGCCGGCGCCGGCATGGGTATCGATCACGCGGAACGCCGCCGGTTTGGCGCGCAAATAATGCAGGATGCGGCAAAGCACCGCGTGCTTGAACACGTCGGCGAAGCTGCCGGCGTGGAATGCGTGGTGATAGTTCACGTGCTGTCTCGAAAGCTCCGCCGATCACCGGTCGTTATCACGCATAAATCCGAAAAGTGGGAACCGTTTTTTCGGAAAAAAATTATGCGCCAGTGAATGAAAAAATGTAGTCATCGACGAGCTTATGCAACTATTCCAGCATGCCGCGCAGGCCGAAATGGCTGCGCGGCTTGACCGGGCGAAATGGGTACGCCGGCTTACGCCGCCGTGGCCGAAGCACGGCAGCAGGTTTCCGTGCGGGAATCGCGCACGCCGCGGCATGCCGCCGCCGGGTGACCGCGCGTAAAACAGTCTCACAGGAACGAGCATAGCTGAAGCCACTCCAATCATGCGCAGGGCCGGCGGCAACGTCAGGTGTTCGGGCGAGCCGAACAACCACAACACGATATAGCCGAGCCCCGTGAACCCGACCGCAAAACCGATATAGTCCCACACACGATTCATCGACGCGCTCCCCCGCGCTTGACCGCGGGCGGAGAATTGCGGATTTCCCTTACGAGAATCTTGCGCCAATTCTCGACGCTCCGGGGTTATCCCCAAAACGCCTCTGGGTCATCGTTAGTGGCGGCTAAATGCGATCGCAGACACAAAGCCGGTCTTTAGGGGCCCGTATATAGATGCCGTTCATCCGCCCCGCATCGCCGGTATTGCGCCGGCGTCGCGTTTGCAGGCGCGGCGCGCCACCTCGGCGCCATTACAAGGACACCGGAACAAATCGTAAATTGATTTTCCGCAACGGTTCCAGGAAACCGTAGCCGATCGATTAGAACATTTAAAGAACAAAATGAAACAAACCAGGATTGGTTTGACCAGCCGGCTTTAGGGCTGCGCCATTTTGCAGGTCGGGTTATAGGCCCAGTTGCGGTCGAGGCCGACCACGCACCATTCGACGCCCCAGGTCATGCCGATCATGCCGGTGTCCTCGCCGATCCAGTAATTCACCCGGTGCTTAAGCCCATCGCTAACCGAGGCCACCGCCGTGCAGAACCGGCGCGGAATGGTTCCCTCCGCCCAGGGCCGGTAGGCGGTTTCGCGCACCCGTTCGAAGTCCAGGATTTGCAGGTTGGAGTTCCAGAATCGGCTCTCCTTCTCGGCAAAACGTGCGGAGATCTTGCCGAGCGCGGCCTCGCAGGGCGGCAACACGCCGTTGTAGTTCTGCCCGCTCATATAGAAGTTCATTTCCAACCAGCTTGCCGCCTGCGCCGGCGCCAAGGCAGCGAAGCCGAACAAAATCGCAGCCGTAAACAAACGACTGTAACGAAGCACCTCAGCCATGACCGAACTCCCCCTGTACTTTAATATATTACACTCTAACTACTGCGCCAATCGCCCAGAACCGCCTGCACCAGCGCGAGCGCCGCCACCGCTGCTGTATCGGCGCGCAGGATGCGCGGCCCGAGCGCGATCCGCACCACATTTGGTCGCTTGAGCAGTACGTCCCGCTCCTCCTCGGCGAAACCACCCTCCGGGCCGATCAGCACGGCGAGCGGCAAACCCGCACGCGCGGCCGCGGCCAGCGCCGCCACCGGGTCTTGCACCTCGGCGACTTCGTCGCAGAACACCAGCAAGCGGTCGGTATCGGCCGCTCCGATCACCGCCTTGAACGTTACCGGTTCGGCGACCTCGGGCAACGTCAAAATGCCGCACTGCTGCGCCGCCTCGATCACATTAGCGCGCATGCGGTCGAGATTGAGGCGCGCCACCTGGGTGTGCCGGGTGATCACCGGTTGCAGGCGCGCAACACCCATCTCCACCGCCTTCTGTACCAGATAATCGAGCCGGGCATGCTTGAGCGGGGCAAACAGAAAATGCAGGTCGGACGGGCGCGGCTGCTCCCGCATGCGCTCGCCAACGATGGCCATCGGCGCCCGCTTGCCGGTGCCGGCGAGCCGGGCCTGCCATTCGCCGTCGCGGCCATTGAACAGCAGCAGCGCGTCCCCGTGCTTGAACCGGAGCACGTTAAGCAGGTAATTCGCCTGGGCGCGGTCGAACGAAACCGCAAGCCCTTCAGCTAGCGGGGCATCGAGATAGACGCGCGGGGTGCGGAAATCGTAGTGCGGCATGAGGTCAATCGTCGCAAATCTGGCCCTTACAAGTCTGGCCGTTAACGGACTAGGCCGGCCGAATGGGCCCTGCCGGTGCCGATTTTGGGCGGATTGCCGCCTTCCCGACGCATTCGGCAGGTTGTTATAAACCACCTGCCGGCCAACCGCCTGTATAATGCGCCGGGGACAACCGAGGATTCGCCATGAACTTGCGCCAGGCCGAGTTGATCGCCGCGTGCATGTTTATCGTTACCGCTGGTCCCGTGGCAGCGCAGGCGCCGTGGCCGCAGCAGCAGCAACCCGCTCCGGCGCCGTGGCCGCAGCAACAGCAGCAGGCCGCTACGTCACCGTGGTCGGCGCAACCGCAGCAGCTGCCACCCTGCGTCCAGGAATTCGGCAAGCTGCGCGATGAAGCGCAAAAACGGGCGCTCGCGATCCGCACCGCCAGCGAGCGCAAGGCATCGCCGCAAGAGGCCTGCGCGCTATTCAACGTGTTTTCCGCGGCCGAAGCCAAGATGATCAAATACGCCACCGACAACAAAGTGTCGTGCGGCATTCCCGAGGAAGTCCTGACCAACATGAAAAAGGGGCACACCAGGACGTCAGATATACGCACCAAGGTCTGCCAGGCCGCCGCCGCGCCGCCGCGACCGGCGGGGCCGAGCTTGAGCGACGCGCTCGGCGCTCCCATTACCGACTCCAACAATATCAAGACCGGTGGCGGCACCTTCGACACCCTGACCGGTACCCCACTCGGCAGCAAATGAGCGAGCATGCCGGACGCGTCGCCGATGCGACCAGAAACTGGGTCGACAGACTCGCGTCGCCATTCGCCCGCCCCTATCTGCGGCTGGCCCGCCTCGACCGGCCGATTGGATCCTGGCTGCTCTTGATGCCGTGCTGGTGGTCGGTGGGCCTCGCCAGCATGCGCGTCGAGCAATTCCCAAGCCTCTGGCACATCGTGCTGTTCTTCATCGGCGCCTTCGCCATGCGCGGCGCCGGCTGCACCTGGAACGATCTGGTCGATCGCAATCTCGACGGCCTGGTCGAGCGCACCCGCTCGCGCCCGATCCCCTCGGGCCAGGTGACGATCACGCAGGCCACCGCGTTCATGGTGGCGCAGGCGCTGATCGGTTTATTGGTGCTGATCCAGTTCAACCGCTTCACGGTGTTCACCGGCCTTGCCTCGCTGCTGGTGGTCGCGATCTATCCGTTCATGAAGCGGATCACTTATTGGCCGCAGATCGTACTTGGGCTCGCCTTCTCCTATGGCGCGCTGATGGGCTGGCCGGCCACGTTCGGACAACTCGATTGGCCGGCGATCGTGCTCTACGCCGGATCGATCTCCTGGGTGATCGGCTACGACACCATCTACGCGCACCAGGACCGCGAGGACGATCTGCTGATCGGCATCAAGTCGACCGCGCTGCTGTTCGGCGAGAACACGCGGCTGATGCTGGCGGGCTTCTATTCCGGCGCCGTGGTGTTGATCGGCATCGCCGGGCTCATGGCCGGCGGCGGGCTCATCTTCGTGCTCGGACTGATCGCTTTCGCCGCGCATCTTGCCTGGCAGGTCGTGCGCCTCGACATCAACGATTCCGCGCATTGCCTAAAGCTGTTCAAATCGAACCGCGACGCCGGGCTGATCCTGTTCGGCACCATGCTGCTGGAGGCGGTCTTCTGAGCCCGCGCGTTAATGAACCGCAGACCTGCGTTCTTCGGCGCGGATAGCTGCATCGTTTGCCGCGGCGGCTGAGTGGCCGATCAAGCCGTCGACTTCGGGCGCATCGTCAAATTCGCCATCGGCGCCAGGAACGGCGGGTTGCGCTTTTTTCGGGACCGCGCTCGTCGCCTTCGTCAGCACGGAGCCAGTATAGGCCGGCGTGCCATGCCTGCTGGCGTAAACCGCGCGCGCCTTGGCCGCCACCACTTCGCCCGAGATCGCATTCGGCCGGCAGGGATGGCTTCCGCTCGACCGCCGCATTAGGTCCACGTGCATGTGATCGTAGTGATAGACGTTGTAGCCGGGCGCCAGCACCGTGGTGAAGGTCTCGCAGGCGTAAAGCTGCACGTCGTGCAGGAAGCCCTGCTCTTCCGGCGTGCCGTGCCAGCCATCTTTGACCGTGATCTTGCGCCCGTCGGCGAGGGTGAAGCCGGCGATGTCGAGCGCATCGCCGAAGGCGTGTTCGGACATGCTCGATGTTCCCGAGCCGACCATCTCGCGGCAGGAATAGGATCCGATCTGCATGATCTCGGTGACCTGGATGCCGAACCAATGCAAGGCCGCCGGCTGCACACCTTCGCTGACCCAACGGTCGAGCGCGGAGACCAGCGGACAGGTGAGCGTCGCGGGCGGTGTCACCGCCGCCGGCATGATCGCCGCGGTCGCGTTCGGACCGCGTATCGGCCCGAGCGCGGGCAACGCGCGCTGCGGCGGCGGCTGATAGACCGGCGCGTTATAGGCCGGAGCGTTGCGCGGATAAGCAGGCTGGGCGCGGTCGGGCGGCAGCACGGCGTCGTCGGGGATATCGTCGGGCTGCGCCACGCCCGGAGCATAGGTCGACATCGGCCGGCCGGCCGGCCGCCCGGCTGGTTCGGGCGGCTCGATCGCTGGCGCATAGCGTGCCGGCGCGGTGACTTCGGGCCGCTCGGCCGGCGGCGGTCCTGGAACCCAGCGCATTTGCTGGCCCTGCACCAGCGCCGGCGGCACGTAACGCGGCTCGCTCGCGGGCCAGCGCGGCTGCGCCGCGGGTGCATTGGGGATTCCTTCCGGCGGACGCAGGTCGTCGGCGTAGCCCATGGCCGTATCCTCGCCCAGCAACGCCACCTTGAGCGGGAAATCGGCGCCGCACATGCCTGGGCCTTCGATCGGCTGCATCTGCATGACGCCGGTGCCGAGCTTGACAGTGCCCGTCTTCAGGCATGTGACCTCGGCCTCGTGTCGCCAGGCCGCGCGCTCGCCTTGCAGGAAGCTGCGCCCGCAGCCGGCGAGCGCCAGCAACACGACCGTGCCGGCGAGATAGAAACGGATCCCGCTCTTCATACACGTGAAAATGCGGGCAGTTTCTTTAACGAGGCTTCAATGCTGACGGCGCGGGAATTTGTTAAGGATAAGGAATCGTTGCCGGTTAGTTATTGCGCCGGCTTGATCCCCAAAATCTTGCCAATCTCCGCCACGGTGGCGCGCTGATCATCGAGCGCGGCGGCGAATTCGGCCGGCGATCCCGGATTGACGACCTGCCCGGTGGCGCTGAGCCGCGCCACGACGTCCGGTTCGGCGGCGATGGTGCGAATATCCGCAGCGATGCGATCGCGCACCGCCAACGGCATGTCGCGCGGCCCGAGCAAGCCGACCAGGCCGTCGAATTCCAGCGATTTGTAGCCCGCCTCCCGGCCGGTCGGTATGTCCGGCAGCGCCGCCGCGTGCTGAAGGTTAGTCAAGGCGATCACTTTCACTTTTCCGGCCAGCACGCGCGGCCGCATGATCGCATAGGCGCCGACAAAGGCTTGGATGCGCCCCTCGGAAAGATCGTTGATGGCCGTCACCGGGTCCTTGTACGGCACCTTGGCCATTTCCAAATTCTCGGCTTTCAGGAATGCTGCCCACATCAGATCGTTGGCTCCGGTCACCGATGCGTAATTCAGCCTGCCCGGCGCCGCTTTGATCTTCGCGGCCAATTCCTTCACGCTGCCAACCTCCAGCGCGGTCGGCACGCCGAGCGCGATCAATGTATTGGTCACGCGCGCGATCGGCACCAGATCCTTGATCTCGTAGGGCAGATTCTCATGCAGCAGCGGATGCGCGGTGAACGTCGAGGCCGGCGCGAATAGCAGAACATGATTGTCGTGCGCGCCGATGACCGATGTGATCGCGATGAAGGCATCGCCGCCCGGCTTGTTCTCGACCACCACCGGCTGGCCCCATTTGGCCGACAGCTTGTCGGCGAACACGCGCGCGGTGATGTCGACGCCGGAGCCGGGCCCGAGCGGAATAACAAATTTCACCGGGTGCTGCGGCCATGCCGGCGTTTGCGCCGGCGATGGCGCCACGGTCGATACCAGTGCGGCAAAACCGAAAAGGATCAAGGCGAGGATCGAACGCCACAGGCTGCGCATGGATTTTTCCTGAGTTGATACGGATGACAAATATATGAACGGCTGCGCACTGCTTTTGTCCAGCAGGAGCGCATTGCCATCGTGCAATTGTACAGAGCCGTAGCACGCATGCAAATTTGCGTGAGTGGTATTTCAGTGGGCAGTAACGTGGGCAGTTCCCTTCCATTTGTCGTTTAATTTTCGCAAAAATCGCAGCGGCCGGAAATTTTTGCACTGCCGCATTGCGTCGCACAACGATCTATTGTGACGCACGATCAAGCGCTTGCTACCGCCATACCCGCCGCGCATGACCGGTCATGCAAATATCGATTGACCGGCCTGCAACCCGCTTCAGGGCGAGCGCGTTGTCTGCTAGTCTTCGACT
The DNA here is from genome assembly GCA_035469145.1 of Pseudolabrys sp. Classification (GTDB taxonomy): domain Bacteria; phylum Pseudomonadota; class Alphaproteobacteria; order Rhizobiales; family Xanthobacteraceae; genus Pseudolabrys. The sequence continues at coordinate 14,659 of DATISB010000115.1, read as the reverse complement.
ACATTAACAAGGGAGGCACTGCCGTGGACCTTACCTTGAGACCCGAAGTGCTTGCTGTATGCGCCGTGTTCATTTTTGTCGGCGCGATCTTACTCGGGGCATTCTGAGTTCAAGCAGCCGGCGACGACGCCAAACCAAAAATTAAGGGCATGAAGCCCGGGCGACAAATACGACACCGGAGAGCGCCTCTCTCCGGTGTTTTGTTTTCCGCGCCTGTCGTTACTTAAGCCGCCACGATGCTAGGCGCGGCGCGCTGATCGTAATTGAGGATCGGCGCCAGCCACTTCTCAGCCTCCGCGATGCTCCAGCCCTTGCGCTTGGCGTAATCCTCGACCTGGTCGTGCTCGATCTTGCCGACGCCGAAATAGTGGCTCTGCGGATGGCTGAAATAGAGTCCGCACACGGCAGCGCCCGGCCACATGGCGAAGCTCTCGGTCAACTTGACGCCGATGCACTCCGCCTGCAGCAGGCGGAACAGCGTGCCCTTCTCGGTGTGGTCGGGTTGCGCCGGATAGCCGGGCGCCGGACGGACGCCGCGATATTTCTCGGCAATCAGGTCTTCGGTTTTAAGTGCCTCGTTCGGCTCATAGCCCCAGAATTCCTGGCGCACGCGCTGATGCAGCCGCTCAGCGAATGCTTCGGCGAGACGGTCGGCCAGCGCCTTGACCAGGATGGCGGAATAATCATCGTTGGCGCGCTTGAAGCGGTCGGCGACGTCGTCCTCGCCGATGCCGGCGGTGACGGTGAAGGCGCCAATGTAATCGGGAAGTCCGCTGTCGCGCGGCGCGACGAAATCGCTGAGCGCCTCGTTGGAACGGCCCGCGCGCTTGGACAGTTGCTGGCGCAGTGAATGCAGCGTCGCGATCGGCTTGTCGCGCGCCTCGTCGGCGTAAACGAGAATGTCATCGCCCTGCGCATTGGCCGGCCAGAAGCCGAGCGCAGCGCTGGCGGCGAACCAGCGCTCGGCCACGATCTTGTCGAGCATAACGCGGGCGTCCTCGTAGAGCGAGCGCGCCACCCGCCCCAATTTCGCATCGTCGAGAATGGCGGGAAACTTGCCGTTGAGTTCCCAGGTCGAAAAGAACGGCGTCCAGTCGATGAAATCGACCAATTCCGCGATCGGGTAATCCGTGAGCGTTTTGGTGCCGAGGAACGTCGGCTGCGGCGGCATATAGACGCCCGACCAGTCGAGCTTGGGTGCATTGCCGCGCGCGGCGAGGAGCGGCAGGCGTACTTTGTCGGCCTGCGCGCGCGTGTGCGCGGCGGCCAGCTTGGTATATTCGCCGCGCAGCTCGGCGACATAATTGTCCTTGGCCTGCGCCGACATCAGCGCCTGCGCGACGCCGACCGCGCGGCTGGCGTCGTTCACGTAGACCGCCTGGCCGCGTCTGTAGTTCGGATGGATTTTCACCGCCGTGTGCACGCGGCTAGTGGTGGCGCCGCCGATCAGCAGCGGCAGTTTGAAGCCCTGCCGCTCCATTTCGGCCGCCACGTGGCACATTTCGTCGAGCGAGGGCGTGATCAACCCGGACAGCCCGATGATGTCGGCCTTCTCGCTGCGCGCGGTTTCAAGAATCTTCGCTGCCGGCACCATGACGCCGAGATCGATCACCTCGTAGTTGTTGCACGCGAGCACGACGCCAACGATGTTCTTGCCGATGTCGTGCACGTCGCCCTTCACAGTCGCCATCACGATCTTGCCGTTGGAGCTGCGTTCGGCCGCTCCGCCCGCCCGCCGGCGCTCTTCTTTTTCCTTCTCCATGAACGGCATTAGGTAAGCCACCGCCTGCTTCATCACCCGCGCCGACTTCACCACCTGCGGCAAAAACATTTTGCCGGAGCCGAACAGGTCGCCGACGATGTTCATTCCGTCCATCAGCGGGCCTTCGATCACGTCGAGCGGGCGCTTGGCTTCCTTGCGCGCTTCCTCGACGTCGGCCTCGATAAAATCAGTGATGCCATGCACCAACGAGTGGCTGAGCCGCTTCTCCACCGACCGCTCGCGCCAGGACAGATCGACTTGGCGAGTCTCCTGCCCGGCGCCGCGGAATTTTTCTGCCAGCGCCAGCAGCCACTCGGAGGCTTCGGGCCGGCGGTTGAGCACCACGTCCTCGCAAGCCTCGCGCAATTCCGGATCGAGACCATCATAGACCGCGATCTGCCCGGCATTGACGATTCCTAAGTCCATTCCCGCCTTGATAGCGTGGAACAGGAACACCGAATGCATCGCTTCGCGCACGCGCTCGTTGCCGCGGAAGGAGAATGAGAGGTTCGACACGCCTCCCGAGACATGCACGTGCGGCAAATTCGCCCTGATCCAGCGCGCCGCCTCGATGAAGTCGACGCCGTAGCCGTTGTGCTCCTCCATGCCGGTGGCGATGGCGAAAATATTCGGATCGAAGATGATATCTTCCGGCGGAAAGCCGACCTGGTTCACCAGGATGTCGTAGGCGCGCTGGCAGATCTTGGTCTTGCGCTCGAACGTGTCGGCCTGACCCTTCTCGTCGAACGCCATCACCACCACCGCGGCACCGTAGCAGCGCACGATCCTGGCGTGCTCGATGAAGGCGGCCTCGCCCTCCTTCATGGAGATCGAATTCACCACCGGCTTGCCTTGCAGGCATTTCAAGCCCGCTTCGATCACCGAGAATTTCGACGAGTCGACCATCACCGGCACGCGCGCGATGTCCGGCTCGGCCGCGATCAGATTGAGAAAGGTCACCATCGCCGCTTCCGAATCGAGCAGGCCCTCGTCCATGTTGACGTCGATCACCTGCGCGCCGTTCTCCACCTGCTCGCGCGCGATCGAGAGCGCGCTGGCATAATCTCCGGCGGTGATCAGCTTGCGGAACTTGGCCGAGCCGGTGACGTTGGTGCGCTCGCCGATATTGACGAAGGGGATTTCCGGTGTGAGCGTGAAGGCTTCCAGTCCTGCCAGCCGCAATTGCCGCGGCAACTCCGGAATCTGACGCGGTGCCTTGCCGGCCACGGCCTTGGCGATCGCCGCGATATGCTCGGGCGTGGTGCCGCAGCAGCCGCCGACCACGTTGACCAGCCCGGCCTCGGCGAATTCGCTTAGCAGCTCGGCCATATAGTCCGGGCTCTCGTCGTAATAGCCGAATTCGTTCGGCAGCCCGGCGTTCGGGTAGGCGCACACGAAGGTATCGGCGAGCCGGCCGAGCTCGGCGATATGGGCGCGCATCTCGCGCGCGCCGAGCGCGCAATTGAGCCCGATGGTGACCGGGTTGGCGTGGCGCACCGAATTCCAGAATGCTGCCGGCGTCTGCCCCGACAGCAGGCGGCCGGAGCGGTCAGTAATAGTACCGGAGATCATCACCGGCAGATCGATGCCCCGCTCGGCGCAGGCTTCGGAAATCGCGTAGATCGCGGCCTTGGCGTTCAGCGTGTCGAAGATGGTCTCGATCAGCAACAGGTCGGCGGCGCCGTCGATCAGCCCTTTGATTTGCTCGCCATAGGCTTCGCGCAGTTGGTCGAAACTGATGGCGCGGAAGCCCGGATTGCTCACGTCCGGCGAGATCGACGCCGTGCGATTGGTCGGCCCAAGTGCGCCGGCGACAAAGCGGCGGCGACCGTCTTCCCTCTCTGCGGCTAACGCAGCTTCCCGCGCCAGCGTGGCGCCGGCGTGATTGAGTTCATAGGCGATGCCCTCCATGCCGTAATCGGCCTGGGCGATTTTGGTGGAGGAGAACGTGTTGGTGGAGACGATGTCGGCGCCGGCACGGAAATACGCCAGATGGATGTCGCGCACCGCCTCCGGCCGGCTCAGATTGAGCAGGTCGTTGTTGCCGCGCACCTCGCGGTTCCAGGCGTCGAAGCGCGCGCCGCGATAGCCTTCCTCGTCCAGCTTGAGCGCCTGGATCATGGTGCCCATGGCGCCGTCGAGCACCAGGATACGCTGCCTCATCAAATCGAGGAACGCATTGCGCGCGCTGGTGGGGGACGCACTCACTCAATGACTCCTGATCAGGCGACCTGCTCGACGGCCGGCCTTAAGCCCAACAGGTGACAGACCGCGTAGACAAGGTCGGCGCGGTTCATGGTGTAGAAGTGAAAAGTCGTGACGCCGCGGTCGACCAGATCGAGCACCTGCTCGGCGGCGACCGCGGCGGCAATCAGCTTGCGCGTCGCCGCGTCGTTATCGAGCCCGTGAAAACGCTCCGCCAGCCAGGCCGGCACCGAGGCGCCGGCGCGCGCGGCGAAGTTGGTCGCCGACTTGAAGTTCTGCACCGGTAGAATGCCCGGCACGATCGGAATATCGATGTCGCGCGCGCGCACGCGGTCGAGATAGCGGAAGTAGAGATCGTTCTCGAAAAAGAACTGTGTGATGGCGCGCGAGGCCCCGGCGTCGACCTTGGACTTGAGCATGTCGATATCGGCGTCCACGGTCGGACTGTCGGGATGCTTCTCCGGATAGGCCGACACCGAGATTTCGAAATCGCTATGGATGCGCTTGATGCCGGCCACCAGGTCGGCGGCATTGCTGTAGCCAGCCGGATGCGGCGTGTATTGGATGCCTGCCCCGCCGACGGAATCGCCGCGCAGCGCCACGATATGGCGCACGCCGGCGTCGTGATAATTGCGCACGATGGCGTCGATTTCCGCGCGCGTGGCGGCAACGCAAGTGAGATGCGCGGCCGGCGTCAACGGCGTCTCGGCCAGGATGCGTTTCACCGTCGCGTGGGTGCGCTCGCGCGTGTTACCGCCGGCGCCATAGGTGACCGAGACGAAATTCGGGGCCAGCGGGGCCAGCCGCTCGATCGACTCCCACAAAATCTTGTCCATCTCCTCGCTGTTAGGCGGGAAGAATTCGAACGAGACGTCGATGCGGCGGCCATCGCCACGGGCGAAGCGGCTGGCGCGGACGTTCATCAAGCCACCTCACGTTGCGCCGGCTGCGCCATCAGCGCGCGGTTGTCGCGCGCGAGCCACAGCGACACCGCGATCTTGCCCTCTGAGCCGGGTTCTGGCGCCAGGCTCTTGTTCAGCACCGGCTCGAGACCGGACGCCGTCATCCATTGCGTCACGGTCTCCGGCGCGAAGCCGAGCCGGCGATGGGCGAACTGCTCGCGCAAGAATTCCTGCTCGTGCGGCGCGAAGTCCACCACCAAGAGCCGCCCGCCCGGGCGGAGCACCCTTGCTGCCTCTTTGATCGCGCGCGCGCTGTCGTCGAGGAAGTGCAGCACCTGGTGCACGATAACGACGTCGAAGGACTCGTTGGCGAGCGGCAGGTCATAGATGTCGCCCTGACGCACGCTGCAATGCTTCAAGCCCGCGCACTCCAGCCGGTCGCGCGCCAAGAGCAGCATGTCGAGTGACAGATCGAGGCCGAGGCCGCGCTCGATCTCATGGCCGAACAGTTCGAGCATACGCCCGGTGCCGGTGCCGAGATCCAAAAGCGAGCGGAACGGCTTGCCCGCGAGCGCCGTGCGGATCGCCTCTTCCACCGCCGCGTCGGCCACATGCAGCATGCGGATGCGGTCCCATTCGGCAGCGTGCGCACGAAAGTAAGCCTGCGCGGCGGCGGCGCGCGCCTGCCGCACCGACGCCAGCCGCGCGCGGTCGCGCGCGATAGTCTGATCGGCCGGATCGAGCCGGTCGAGCAGCGCGCGCGCCACTTCGGCGCCGCCGCCGCGCTCAGCCAGGCGGAAGAACGCCCAGGTGCCCTCGCGGAAGCGCTCGATCAGGCCGGCCTCGGCCAGCAGCTTAAGATGGCGCGAGATGCGCGGCTGCGACTGGCGCAGGATGTCGGTGAGGTCGGAGACGGTCAGCTCGGCTTCCGCCAGCAGCGCCAGCACGCGCAGGCGCGTCTCCTCGCCCGCTGCCTTGAGGGCGGCGTTGAGGGCATCGAAACCGAGCCGGGCGCTGCTGCTCATCGGACCTGTCAGCAGCCTCACTTGGGCTGCTTCCCACTATATAAAGATATCTTTATACATCGAAACGGCCTTCGGCAAGGTACAATCAGGCCCGCCAAAAAGGAGCGGCCATGAGCAAGGATTTCGGTGTGCGCGAGGGCGAAATAGCCGTTGATTTACCCGCAAAAATCGATGCCGGGCTTTATTACATCGGCCGCATCCGCACGCCCTGGAAACATCGCAAGGACTGCCCAAAAAACGTCCGCGAATCCGACGCGGTCTGCACCGTCGAACTCGACGCGCGCTGGGCCGAAGGGCTGCAAGATGTGGCGACGTGCAGCCATATCATCCTGCTGTATTGGATGGACAAGTCGCCGAGAAACCTTGTTCGGCAAGTTCCTAGCCACTACGGAATTCCGCGCGGCACTTTTGCTCTGCGCTCGCCGGCGCGCCCCAACCCGATCGCCATGAGCGTGGTCAAGCTGCTGCGCATCGAGGGCGGCACGCTCTCGGTGGCCGGGCTCGACTGCCTGGACGGCACCCCGCTGATCGACATCAAGCCCTATCTCGCCTCCACTGACAGCGTGCCCGAGGCGGTGGTGGGCTGGCACAAAGCCAAGGATTAGCGCCCGATAAACGCCGCCTAACTCACGAGGGGCCGACTGGTTCCCCCTGCTGCCATGCATTTGAGCCTGGCGCGAACAGGAACCATTGAACCTCCCCGGAGCTTGCCCCGACGAATGATGGCTCGAGGAATTCGTTGGAGGGTGTCATGTCCGTAAAGTTTTATTCAATCGGTTCGCTGATTGCCGCCGCCGCTCTATCGTGCGGGCCTGCGCAGGCCGAGCCGATGCTCGCCTTTCTAAACGCCCCCACGCAGAACCAGATAGCCCCGCAACATGCGCCCACCGAGACCACGCCGGACGCAGACGTCCAGGCCGATCCGCGCCTGCAACGGCAGATCGTCGGTTACGCCAGCAATGAGGCGCCCGGCACCGTCATCATCGATACCCCTCACACGGTCCTCTATTACGTGCTCGGCAACGGCAAGGCGATCCGTTACGGCATCGGCGTCGGCCGCCAGGGCTTCACCTGGGCGGGCGTCAAGCAGATCCAGCGCAAGGCCGAGTGGCCGGATTGGATCCCGCCGCAGGAAATGATCGAGCGCCAGCCTTATCTGCCGCGCTTCGTGGCCGGCGGCCCTGGCAATCCGCTGGGCGCGCGCGCCATGTATCTCGGCGGCACCGTGTACCGCATCCACGGTACCAACGATCCGACCACCATCGGCAAGCATGTGTCGAGCGGCTGCATCCGCCTCACCAATGACGACGTGACCGATCTCTACAACCGCGTGCAAGTCGGCGCCAAGGTCATCGTACTGCCGCAGCATGCGCCGGTGCACACCGCGCAGGCGCAGCCAGCGTCATCGTCCTATGCGCCTGTTACGCAGAGCCGGGCGCAGCTGACTTGGAACGCGATCCGCTAGTTTCCTCGAAACCTCCCCCAAACTTGCCCGGCCATCGCGCCGGGCAATTTTTTGCCGGACGCAGCCAAGCGCGGCAGCAACGAGAGTGCTTCGTCGATGAGGAGTCTGCCAGGCGGATAGTGAAAATAGCGAAAGTTGAGAGCACGGAAGGCTTCGCTGTCCGCATAATAAGTGGCCTTAAGCGCCAGCAGGCTATAGGCGGGGTGCCAGTCGAATTCGTTCTCTTTTAAAAAAATATTATGAACAAACTTGACGAGGACGAGCAGGATGAATCCATAAGTGACCGATTTCGTGAACTACGCGCGTTCAACCCAAGGGACATCGCTCGCCATAATGTATTCTTCAAATAGGCCCATTAGAATGATGATCTATTTGGCGCTAAATGATAGCAGGAACGATCGGGCGAGCGATGGAGCGAGGCGATGCGAATAGCGGCAATGGCGGCGGGCGCGGTCGGTGGCTATTTCGGCGCCCGCATGGCGGCGGCCGGGCACGACGTATTTTTCATCGCGCGCGGCGCCCATCTCGAGGCCATGCGCAAGAACGGCCTGAAGATCAACAGCGTGCACGGCGACCTGCATCTGCCGAAGCCGAACGTCACCGACGATCCCAAGAGCGTCGGCCCGGTCGACATCGTGCTGTTCGCGGTCAAGCTGTGGGACACCGAAAAGGCCGCCGAGGCCGCGCGACCGCTGCTCGGCGCCAACACCCGTGTCATCACCTTGCAGAACGGCGTCGACAGCTACGAGCGCATCGCCCCGATCGTGGGCAGGGAGCGCGCCATTCCCGGCGTTACTTACGTCGTCACCGTGATCGACCGCCCGGGCGTCATCAAGCAGGCGAGCCAGTTCCAAAGCATCATCTGCGGCACCATCGACGGCCGCGCGGACGCCAGCCTCGCAGCCTTCGTGCAAGCGGCGAAAGCCGCCGGCATCAACATCACGCAGTCCGACAATATCGAGCGCGACCGCTGGCACAAATTCATCTTCCTGTCGGGGACCTCCGGCGCCACCTCGCTCACCCGCTCAAGCATGGGGCCCATCCTGGCCGACCCCGACACGCGCGCGCTGTTCCGCAACATCATGGCGGAGACGCTCGCCGTCGGCCGCTCCAAGGGTGTCGCGCTCGACCCGGGCTACGTCGACGAACGCCTGGTGTTTGCCGACAAGAACGTGCCGGGCGGCATGAAGGCCTCGATGGCCAACGATCTCGATCGCGGCAACCGGCTGGAGCTGGATTGGCTAGCCGGGCAGGTGTCGCGGCTCGGTAAGGAGCTCAAGGTGCCGACGCCGGTCAACGATACCATCTACGCCGCGCTCAAGCTGTACCGCATGGGGTCGTAGACCGCCTATTGCGGTCCAAGGCTAATCGTCTATCTTCCGCACGGGGAATTGCAGACTCCCCATCAGACGGGCGTTGCCGTCCAAGCTCTGCGCAACACTCGCACTGTCGAGAGGATTGCGCATGAATGACGGCACCCGCTCAACACATTCCGACATTTTGCTGCTCTATGCCGCGCGCGGCGTGCGTGGATTCGGCGACGGCTTCGCCATCATCATTTTGCCGGCCTATCTGTCGGCGGTTGGTTTCAGCCCCGGGCAGATTGGGTTCGTAGCCAGCGCATCACTATTGGGAACCGCGCTATTTACCCTCGCCATCGGGTTCTTCGCACCGCGGCACGACTTGCGTAATCTGCTTTTGGGCGGCGCGTTCTTGATGGCCACCACCGGTCTTGCGTTTCCCAATTTCGACCATTTCGCGCTCATCGCGATTATTGCTTTTGCCGGCACGATCAATCCGTCCACCGGCGACCTGGGCGTGCTGGTGCCGCTCGAGCATGCCATGCTGGCGCACGGCGTCCCCGACCATGAGCGGACGTATACATTCGCGCGCTACAGCCTAATCGGCGCGCTCTCGATGGCGGCCGGATCCTTGGCGGCGGCGCTGCCGGATTTCATCGTATTGGCCGATTTCGACCGGATAAGCGCCTTCAAGATCATGTTTTATGCCTATGCGGCGCTTGGGCTCCTGAGCACCGCGCTCTACCGGCGTTTACCGCATGTGCGCATGGATGAGGCGCGTCCCAGCGCGCCGCTCGGGCCCTCGCGCGGCGTGGTCTACAAACTGGCGGCGCTGTTCAGCCTCGATGCTTTCGCGGGTGGTTTCGTCGTCCAGTCGCTGCTGGCGCTTTGGCTGTTCGAGCGCTTCGACATGTCGCTCTCGGCTGCGAGCCTGTTCTTTTTCTGGTCGAGCACCTTGAGCGCTTTTTCCTATCCGGTGGCGGCCTGGCTGGCGAAACGCATCGGCCTCATCAACACGATGGTCTATACCCACATACCCTCCAGCATCTTTCTCATCCTGGCGGCGTTCTCGCCAAATTTGATCCTGGCGCTCGCCCTGCTGTTGGTGCGTTCGGCGCTTTCACAAATGGACGTACCCACGCGTACGTCTTATGTGATGGCCGTCGTGACGCCGGCCGAGCGCACGGCTGCCGCCAGCGTCACCGCGGTTCCACGCAGTCTCGCCTCATCGATAAGCCCGGCCATGACCGGTGTGCTGCTGGCGACGCCGTTTGCCGGGTTGCCGCTGATCGTGTGCGGCGTTCTTAAGATCGTCTACGACGTGGCGCTGCTGTATTCATTCCGGCATATGAAGCCGCCGGAGGAAAGGCCGGATTAGCGCCGCGAACGCCTCGCGAAGCGACATCCCGCCAGGTCGGCGTCCGCCACCATCTTGGTTATCGGAATGTTGATAAACACCGACCTCCACCCCGCTGATCAGCCGATTGCAACCAAAAGGAAGTTGCAACTGACGCCCATCAGCGCTCCCCCTTCGGCCATTCGCAGCAGACCGGCCAATTCCAGCTGTTTGGCGCCGAAACGCTGCCCGTACACGCCGGCCCGGCAAGGCCGTAAAAAAAGCCCGACAGCCGGAAAAGCCCGATCAGGTATCCAAGCTGCGCGTCATCGATCGCGAAAGAACCGACCAAGAACGGCGCAGTTGACACCATGTCTGGAATTGACAGGCCAGCATGGTTCGCGCCACCAACAGGTCGGCAAGGCTCAACCAACGGACGTAACTGGGGATGGCTTGATCGGTCCGGTGTTGGGGATAGAAATGGGGCCGACATTAGATTAAAGGTATGTGACGGAATTAGCGAAGCTGGGCGCGGTTAGTAATAAACAAGAAAAGAGCCTGGGAGGATGAGGCTTTGTTCGGCACGCTTGTAAAAAAACGCGATTTTTACGCCGGCGGATTGATGACCTTGCTCGGCGCGGCGATCACGCTCGATGCCATGACCTATTCCCTCGGCACCCTGACCCATATGGGTCCGGGCATGTTCCCCTTGATGCTCGGGGTCACGCTCACCTTTGTCGGCGTGCTGATTTTAGGCGCGGCAATAGTCACTCCGCTCAGCGACGATGAGAACATCCTGCCGAAAAATAAGGAATGGCTCGGCTGGGGCTGCATCCTGGCCGGACCGATCGCGTTCATCATTCTCGGCGAATTTTTCGGCCTGGTCCCGGCAACCTTCTCCTGCGTGTTCGTCTCCGCGATGGGTGACCGCACCGCGACCTGGAAAGGTTCGGCCATTCTCGCGGCTGGCGTGACGTTCGTCGGCACCCTGCTGTTCACCTATGTGCTGAAGATTCCGTTCCCCATGTTCAGGTTGGGTCACTGATGTTCGTCACCGCCCTGCAAGATCTCTGGTACGGCTTCGGCGTCGCGCTCGAGCCCCACAACGTGATGTGGTGCTTCATCGGCGTGTTCGTCGGCAACATGGTCGGCGTATTGCCGGGCATGGGCCCGCTCGCGACCATCTCGATCCTGTTGCCGCTGACCTTCGGCATCAAGCCGGTCGGCGCCATCCTGATGCTGGCGGGTGTTTTCTACGGCGCGCAATACGGCGGCGCGATCTGCTCGATCCTACTCAATCTGCCATGCCATCCACCGCACGCGGTCACCTGTCTCGACGGCTTCCCGCTCACCAAGAAAGGCAGAGGCGGTGCCGCGCTCGGCATCACCATCATCTCGTCGTTCGTCGGCGCCTCGTGGGGCATCACCGAGATGATTTTCCTGTCGCCGATATTGGTGGTGGTGGCGCTCAAATTCGGCCCTGCGGAAATATGTTCGCTGATGCTGCTCGGCCTGCTGGCCGGCTCGACGCTGGCACGCGGTTCGCCGCTCAAGGGCGTCGCCATGACCATCTGCGGCCTGTTGATCGGTATTGTCGGCAGCGACATCGAAACCGGAACGCCGCGATTCACCTTTGGCATCCCCAATCTGTTCGACGGCGTGGAAATCGTAGCTCTGGCGCTCGGTCTGTTCGGCATCGCCGAGTTCATGAAGAGCGTCAATCAGCTGTCTGAGGTCGACACCAAGTATACCAACGTCAAGCTTAAGGACTTGCGGCCCACCCGCGAGGAATTCCGACGCTCGATTCCGGCCATGTTCCGCGGCACGCTGATCGGCAGCCTGTGCGCGCTCATCCCCGGCACCGGTCCGACCATCGCCTCGTTCATTTCCTACGCCACCGAAAAGAAGATTTCGAAGACACCAGAACTGTTCGGCACCGGCATGATCGAAGGCGTCGCCTGCCCGGAAGCCTCGACCCACTCCTCGGTGCAGGGCGACTTCATCCCGACCATGAGCCTCGGCATTCCGGGCGACGCGGTAATGGCGCTGATCCTCGGCGCCTTGATGATCCAAGGCATCGTGCCCGGCCCGCAGCTGATCAGCGAACACCCGGATATCTTCTGGGGCCTGATCGCGAGCTTCTGGATCGGCAACATCATCCTGGTGATCCTCAACGTTCCGATGATCGGCCTGTGGGTGAAGCTGCTGACGATCCCCTACAAATATCTCTATCCGAGCGCGATGTTCTTCGTGGCGATTGGCGTCTACAGCACCAACAACGATATGTTCCAGGTCGGCGAGGTCGTCATCATCGGCATCGTCGGCTACATACTGCTGCTGCTCGACTTCCACCCCGCGCCGATCCTGCTCGGTTTCGTGCTTGGGCCGCGCTTCGAGGAGAATTTCCGCCGCGCCATGTTGATTTCGCGCGGCGACATATTGGTGTTCATCAAGCACCCGATCAGCGGGGTCTTCATCTTTTTGTGTGTGGCGCTGATTGTCATGCAGATCTATGTGCGGCTGCGCCCGCCGAAGGTGCTTGCCACCGACATCGTATTGGCGACCGACCGCAAGGCCTCCGAAGCCGCCGAGTAAGCGGGTTTCGCCAGCGCGCCGATTCCACGGCCCTCACAGATGGCCTGGACGAAACGCAGCATCGGCCCCCGGCTGCTTGCTGCCATGCACTCCGCCACATTGACACCCCCGCCCCCGCGCCTACATTAGCCTTGTTCCGAGGGGTGCCCGGATGGGCTGAGAAAAACCCTTTGAACCTGATCCGGGTCATGCCGGCGAAGGGACAGGGACTTTTGCCCACCCAGCCGAATTGCATCCGGATCTGCGCCGCATTTTGCAGGAGACCGCCATGAACAAAGCCGTCACCGCCGCCGATCTGGTGACTCCGAAGGTCACCACCGGATCGCTGCCCGCTTCGCGCAAGGTTTATTGCGCCCCTGATGCTGCGCCCGAACTGCGCGTGCCGGTGCGCGAGATCATGCTGGACGCGAGTTCGGGCGAGCCACCGCTGCCGGTCTACGACACCACCGGCGTCTATTCCGATCCGGATGTCACCATCGACGTGGAAAAGGGCCTCGCCCGCATCCGCATCGAATGGGTTAAGGCGCGCGGCGGCGTCGAGGAATACGAAGGTCGCCCGATCAAGCCGGTCGACAATGGCAACGTTAGCGGCAAGCATCTGGCGCGCAATTTCCCCAAATTGCCGAAGCCCTATCGCGCGCTCGATGGCAAACCGGTCACGCAATACGAATTTGCCAAGGCCGGCGTCATCACCAAGGAAATGATCTACGTCGCGACCCGCGAGAACCTCGGCCGCAAAAAACAGCTCGAGCGCGCGGAAGCAACCCTGGCCGACGGCGAGCAGTTCGGCGGCGCGCTGCCTGCTTTCGTGACGCCGGAATTCGTCCGCTCGGAAGTCGCGCGCGGCCGCGCCATCATCCCCTCCAACATCAACCACGCCGAACTGGAGCCGATGATCATCGGCCGCAACTTCCTCACCAAGATCAACGCCAATATCGGCAACTCCGCCGTCACCTCATCGGTCGAAGAGGAAGTCGAGAAGATGGTGTGGGCGATCCGCTGGGGCGCCGACACGGTGATGGACCTCTCCACCGGCCGCAACATCCACAACACGCGCGAATGGATCCTGCGCAACTCGCCAGTCCCCATTGGAACTGTGCCGATCTACCAGGCGCTGGAGAAGGTGAACGGCGATCCAGTCAAGCTCGACTGGGAATGTTACAAGGACACGCTGATCGAGCAGTGCGAACAGGGCGTCGACTATTTCACCATCCACGCCGGCGTGCGGCTCGCCTACGTGCCGCTCACCGCCGATCGCGTCACCGGCATCGTCTCGCGCGGCGGCTCGATCATGGCGAAGTGGTGCCTGTCGCGGCACAAGGAATCGTTCCTGTACGAGCGCTTCGACGAGATCTGCGACATCATGCGCAAATACGACGTGTCGTTCTCGCTCGGCGACGGCCTGCGCCCCGGCTCGATCGCCGACGCCAACGACCGCGCGCAATTCGCCGAGCTCGAGACGCTAGGCGAGCTCACGCAGATCGCCTGGAAGAAAGGCTGCCAGGTGATGATCGAAGGCCCCGGCCACGTGCCGATGCACAAGATCAAGATCAACATGGACAAGCAGCTGAAAGAGTGTGGCGAGGCGCCGTTCTACACGCTCGGACCGCTGACGACCGACATCGCGCCTGGTTACGACCACATCACCAGCGGCATCGGCGCCGCCATGATCGGCTGGTTCGGCTGTGCCATGCTCTGCTACGTGACGCCGAAAGAGCATCTCGGCCTGCCCGACCGCGACGACGTCAAGGAAGGCGTCATCACCTACAAGATCGCGGCGCACGCGGCCGACCTTGCCAAGGGACACCCGGCGGCGCAGTTGCGCGACGACGCGCTGTCACGCGCGCGTTTCGACTTCCGCTGGCAGGACCAGTTCAACCTCGGGCTCGATCCCGACACCGCGCGCGAATATCACGACGAGACGCTACCGAAGGAAGCACACAAAGTGGCGCATTTCTGCTCCATGTGCGGCCCGAAATTCTGCTCCATGAAGATCAGCCAGGAAGTGCGCGACGCGGCGAAGGGCCAGAACGACACGCTCTCCACCGCCGAAATCCGCGCCGCGATG
>DATISB010000114.1:0-3306 GCA_035469145.1 Pseudolabrys sp. | reverse complement strand
AGCCGCCCTTGTTGTCGTCATTCATCTTGGCGGCGCGCTCAAGCAGGCGCGAATGCAGGGAGAACACGTCGCCGGGATAGGCTTCGCGGCCGGGCGGACGGCGCAGCAGCAGCGACATCTGACGATAGGCCACCGCCTGCTTGGACAGGTCGTCATAGATGATGACCGCGTGCATGCCGTTGTCGCGGAAATATTCGCCCATGGTGCAGCCGGAGAACGGCGCCAGGAACTGCATCGGCGCCGGGTCGGAGGCGGTGGCGGCAATCACGATCGAGTAGTCAAGCGCGCCCTGCTCTTCGAGCACCTTGACGAACTGCGCCACGGTGGAGCGCTTCTGCCCGACCGCCACATAGACGCAATAGAGCTTGATCTTCTCATCGTTCTGCGCGTTGAGCGACTTCTGATTGAGGATGGTGTCGAGCGCGATCGCGGTCTTGCCGGTCTGGCGGTCGCCGATGATCAGCTCGCGCTGGCCGCGGCCGATCGGGATCAGCGCGTCGATCGCCTTCAGGCCGGTCGCCATCGGCTCGTTCACCGACTTGCGCGGGATGATACCAGGCGCCTTCACGTCGACGCGCTTGCGCTCATCGCTCTTGATCGGACCCTTGCCGTCGATCGGGTTGCCGAGCGCGTCGACCACCCGGCCGAGCAGGCCCTTACCGACCGGCACGTCCACGATCGAGCCAGTGCGCTTGACGGTCTGGCCTTCCTTGATCTCGCGATCGTTGCCGAAAATCACGATGCCGACATTGTCGGTCTCTAAGTTGAGCGCCATGCCGCGCGTGCCGTTCTCGAACTCGACCATCTCGCCGGACTGCACATTGTCGAGACCGTAGACGCGGGCGATGCCGTCGCCGACGGACAAGACCTGGCCGACCTCGGAGACTTCGGCTTCCTGACCGAAGTTCTTGATCTGCTCTTTCAGGATGGCGGAAATTTCTGCGGCGCGGATATCCATCAGCGGGCCTCTTTCATCGCAAACTTGATTGCATTGAGCTTGGTACGGAGCGAACTGTCGACCATGCGACTGCCGACCTTGACGATGAGCCCGCCGATGATGGCGGGCTCGACCTTGACGTCGAAGTCGATGTCCTTGCCGCCGGTCACCGATTTGAGCGCATCCTTGAGCGCGTCGAGATTCTTGTCGCTGAGTGGCTCGGCGACGGTGACTTCCGCGGTAATCTCACCTTTGTGGCGAGCGGCCAGCACGCGGTAGGCGCGGATCATGTCGCGCACGGCAAACAGCCGGCGGTTAGTGGTGATGACGCGCAGGAAGTTGGTGGCGAGCCCTTTGATGTCGGCCTTGTCGAGAATCGCGGCCAGCGCGCGCAACTGTGAGTCGGCGTCGAATACCGGGCTACGCACCAGGCGGTTGAGGTCGGGACTGCCGGCGATCATCGCGTCGAACCGATCGAGGTCGGCTTTGACCGCGTCGACCGCTTTGTTCTCGAGCGCCAGCTCGAACAAGGCATTGCCGTACCGCCCAGCCATGCCGGAAATGATCGGGTCTTTGTCAGCCACTTGACGCTCGTTTTCGTTGACACTTCACAGGCCGAGCACCGTCGCAGAACGGCGGCGCAAATTATTGGAATCCAAGAGGGAATTCCGATTCGTGAGGACGTCGCGGGAGCCCGCGGAAACCCCCATGAATTCGAGGGGCTAGCTAACATAGGGGCGAGGGCGGCGCAACACGGCGCGGCGTACGCGCCAGCGCCATCCCGCGCCACGCGGCCTCGCAGGCCACAATTTTGCATCACAGGGATACCTCGCCAGGCGAGCACGCTCCCTATAGCTTGCGCGGCGTTTTCCAGGTCAGGGGCGAACGGCACAATGTCGCACAATGATGCCAAGAGCGACATTGCCGCCAAGGCCAAGCTGCTGGTCGTACTGCTGGCCTTCGCCTGGGGTTTCCATTGGATCGCCGCGAGTATAGCGCTGCGCGAGGTGCCGCCCTGGAGCATGCGCTTTGCCGGCGTTGGCGTCGGCGCCGCAACGTTGTTCGCCGCCGCCATCCTCACCGGGCATAATTTGCGGGTGCCGCGCGGCGAGCGTCTGCATGTCATGATGGCCGGCTTCTTCAACGTGGCGACGTTCCAAATCCTCTCGGCCTTCGCGCAGCTAAGCGGGGCAACGTCGCGTACCATCATCATCATCTATTCGATGCCGATCTGGGCCACCGTGCTCAGCCGCTTCGCGCTCGGCGAGCGACTGAACGCAACCCGCGCGCTGGCCTTCGCGCTGTGCGTGGCCGGCGTGACAATCCTGGTGTGGCCGTTGTTCGTCGGCGGGTTCCCGCTCTTCGCGCTTTACTCGCTCGGCTGCGCGCTGAGTTGGGCCTTCGCCACCGTTTACATGAAATGGGTGAAGGCCACGATCGAGCCGCTGGCGAGCGCGGCGTGGCAGTTGCTGTTCGGCTTCCTATTCATCGCCGCCGGCACGCTCGCGATCGATCACTATCCGCGGCTGTGGCCGTTGTACACCGAATCGATAGTGCCCATCTTCTATATCGGCGTGTTCGGCGTCGGTCTCGCACATTTCCTGTGGTGGTCGATCGTCGGGCGCTTGCCAGCGACGACGGCTTCGCTCGGCTCGCTGCTGACGCCCGTGATCGGCGTCAGCGCCTCGGCCGTCCTGCTCAACGAGCGGCTAACCTCGCCCGACATCATCGGCTTCGTGTTGATCTTCGCCGCCGCGGCCTGCGTACTGCTGCAGCCGAATGTGAAGCACACCGAGATGCCGGAATAATTTTCAGAAGAAACTCTGCGGATCGACGTCGACCTCCAACCGCACGTTGCCGCGCGGCTTGGGCGTGGCTAAGAGCCACTCCCGCAAATAGGCCGACAGATCGAAGCCGCGCGGCGCTTTCACTAGCACCCGGAAACGATGCCGCCCGCGCACCACCGCGATCGGCGCCTCGGCGGGCCCGAGCACGCGCACCTGCTCGTTCTTGGGCGCGGCGGACGCCAGCGTGCGGCCGTAAGATTCCGCCGCGTGCCGATCGTTGGCGGTGATGACAAGACTCGCGAGCCGCCCGAACGGCGGATAGCCGGTCTTTTCGCGCAGCGCGATCTCGCTCGAATAGAACGCCTCGCGGTCGCCCAGGATCAGCGCCTTCATCACCGGATGCTCGGGCTGATGGGTCTGCAGGAAGCCGATGCCTCTACCTTCCTCGCGGCCGGCGCGGCCGACCACCTGATGCAACAATTGAAACGTGCGCTCGGCCGCGCGCGGATCGCCGTTGCCGAGGCCGAGATCGGCGTCGACGATGCCGACCAAATTGAGCTTGGGGAAATGATGACCCTTGGC
>DATISB010000113.1:0-3266 GCA_035469145.1 Pseudolabrys sp. | reverse complement strand
CGTCCTCGCCTTCCCAGAACCGGCGCACGCGGCAATGCTCGTGGTTGCCTCGCCAGAGCGCCACGTCGATATGGCCCTTGTCGTCGAGCGGGGCGACGAATTCGTAACCATGAAGCTTCGAGCCCTGCGGGAACTCCTTGGAGCGGGCAAGATTGAGCCTGATGCGTTTGAACGTATGCGGCAGCGTGGTCACGGCAATCTCCATCCTCAAGCGGTTCCGTCTATTTGCCATATCATGACCGCATCCGGCAAAGGCGCGTATTGATTTGGATCAGTCCGGCGGTATTGGTCGGGTCGATAGTAGCATCAACCCGAGGATGAGGGATGAACCCGTCAGAGACCTCGCAACAAGCGGTGATCGATTTTCTCGGGCGCCCCGCCACCCACGGCGGCGCGCCGGTCAAGCGTATCGATACCCATGCCGCAACGGTATTTCTGGCCGGCGAGCGCGCCCTCAAGATCAAGCGCGCCGTGCATTTTCCGTTCCTCGATTATTCGACGCTTGACCGGCGCAAGGCCGCCTGCGCGGCTGAGCTCGAGGTTAACCATCCCTATGCGCCGGCGATCTACCGCCGCGTGGTGGCGATCACACGCGCGGACGACGGCACGCTCGCCATCGGCGGCGCCGGCACACCGGTGGAATGGGCGGTGGAGATGCGGCGTTTCGACGAGACGCAGACGCTCGATCATCTGGCCGAGGCGCGGCGCATTGACGGCGCGCTCGCCGACGCGCTCGGGCGAGCTGTGGCGCGCGCGCACGCGGCGGCGGCGACGGTCGCGAATGCCGAATTTACTGATGCGCTCGCCGAGATCATCGCCCAGAACGATGCCGAGCTGCACGCGGCGCCCGTACTTTTCCCGCCCCAGGCGGTGAGCGCGTTGACCGCCGCGACGCGCGACGCATTCGAGCGCGTACGGGCTTTGCTCATCGCGCGCGAGCGCGCCGACTTCGTCAGCCGATGCCACGGCGATCTGCATCTCGGCAATATCGTCTTGCTCGACGGCGCGCCGGTGCTGTTCGATGCCATTGAATTCGACCCCAAGATCGCCACCGGCGACGTGCTCTACGATCTCGCCTTCCTACTGATGGACCTGATCGAGCGCGGGTTGACGCCAGCCGCCAATATCGTGCTCAATCGCTATCTCAACGAGACGCAGCGGGTGGAGGATCTCGATGCACTCGCCGCGCTGCCGCTGTTCCTGTCGTTGCGGGCGGCGATCCGCGCCAAGGTCGCCGCGGCGCGATGGGCGCAGGGCGGCGACCGCACGAGCGTCGAGCAGAGCGCGCGCGACTATTTCGTGCTCGCCGGAAAATTGCTGGCGCCGCCGCCGCCAATCCTGCTGGCCGTGGGCGGACTGTCGGGCACCGGCAAGTCGCTGCTCGCCCGTGCGCTCGCAGCCGAAATTTTGCCGGCGCCCGGCGCGGTGGTGCTGCGCAGCGACGTCGAGCGTAAAGTTCTGTTCGGGGCCGCCGAAGCCGACCGCCTGCCGGAGACGGCCTACGCCCGCGATGTCACGACACAAGTCTATGCCCTCCTCATCGACAAGGCGCGGCGGGTGACCGCAGCCGGTCACTCGGCGATCGTAGACGCGGTGTTCGCTGACGCCGGCGAGCGGGCGGCGATTGTCAAAGCAGCAGCCGGCGCCGCGTTCTACGGGCTGTTCCTGACCGCCGATCTGACGACGCGGCTTGCCCGCGTCGGCGGGCGAAAAGACGATGCCTCCGATGCCGATGCGGCGGTGGCACGCCGCCAAGAGCAATCCGATCTCGGTGCCATGCAATGGACGCCAGTCGACGCCTCCGGTTCGCCCGAACAAACGCTACGTCGCGCCAAGGCGGCGCTCGACCTTGCATGAGCCAAGCCATGCATGTAGCGACCCGCTGCCCCGCCGCCCTCCCCCTTGGCCTGCGATGCATAACCGATAGCCTTGTCCGCTAGAAGCATTTCTGCCCGGGTCAAGATGATGAACGCTGCGCAACATTCGACGATTTCCGCGCGCCAGTTGGCGGTCGGGCTCTCCGGCTATTGTGCCTTCATCAATCTCTATGCCCCGCAGTCGATCCTGCCGCTGCTCTCGCGCGAATTTAGCGCCAGCGCCGCCGAGGTCTCCGCCATCATCACGGCCAGCACCCTGGCGGTGGCAGTGACCGCGCCTTTCACTGGCGCGATTGCCGACGTGCTGGGCAGAAAGCGGGTGATCGTGGCGGCGATGTTCGTGCTGGTGGTGCCGACGTTGATGGTGGCAATGGCGACCAGCCTGTCGTCGCTCATCTTCTGGCGCGCGGTGCAGGGACTGGTGCTGCCGCCGATCTTCGCGGTCACCGTTGCCTATATCGGCGACGAATGGCCGCGGCACCAAGCCACTACCGCCGCCGGCATCTATGGCTCGGGTTCGAGCCTGGGCGGATTCAGCGGACGGCTGGTGACCGGATTGTTCGCCGACCTGATCGGCTGGCGCGCCGGATTCATGGCGCTCGCCGGCATCGCCTTTGCCGGCGCGATCGCGGTCGCGTTTTTGCTGCCGCATGAGCGCCGCTTCGTGCGTTCCGAAGGGTTGCTGGCGTCCGGGCGGCAGATGCTTGCGCATTTCCGTAACGGCCAACTGGTCGCTACTTACGCGGTCGGCTTCGGCGTGTTGTTCAATTTCATATGCACGTTCACTTACGTCAGCTTTCATCTCGCCGCCGCGCCATACAATCTCTCCGCCAGCTGGCTCGGCGCGATTTTCGTTGTCTATCTCGTCGGCTCCGCGCTCTCGCCATGGACCGGCTGGGCGGTCGGTCGGTTCGGACGGCGGCGCTTCACGGTCCGGGTGATCGCCCTGTGGGCTGCCGGAATTGCGTTGACGCTGGCATCCTCGCTGCCGCTCATCATTTTGGGCCTCGCCGTCAGTGCCGGCTGCGGGTTGCTCTGTCAAACGGTCTCCACCGGCTATGTGACGATCACCGCGCAGGCCGGGCGCTCCTCGGCGGTGGGCCTCTATGTGACGAGCTTCTATGTCGGCGGCAGCTTCGGCGCGACGCTGGGCGGCCTCGCCTGGACGCTGGGCAGTTGGCCGGCCTGCGTCGCTCTGGTGGTGGCGATGCTGCTGCTGATGGCGGGCATCGTGTTCTTCGCCTGGGCCCGCCGCGTGCCGGGCTCGCCGGCAGTGGCGCCGATTGAGCCGGCGTGAGCGCGTTATCCTGAACTTGGATGCCAGAGTGGCTGGTAGCCGCGCGACAGCACGGTGAGGATCGACGGCGGCGTGAGCACACCAACTTGCGT
>DATISB010000112.1:0-6511 GCA_035469145.1 Pseudolabrys sp. | reverse complement strand
AGCGGCGCCAGCGCCTCGATGTCGCTGACGACGTCGATCACCGCCGGACGGTTGGCGGCGAGCGCGCGTGCCAGCGCCGGCGCGAAGTCGCTCGCGCGTTCCACGCGAATGCCGAGCGCGCCCATGTCCTCGGCCAGCCGCGCGAAATTCATCGCGTTATAGGTCCACAATTCGCGCGCCTGTTCGGTCTGAGTGCCGCCATAGGCGCGATCGAAGCCGCGCTTTGATTGGTTGCCGCCGCCGTTATTGTTGACGACCGTCACGCTGTTAATTTTCCAGCGCACCGCCGTTTCGATCTCCGCGATGTGATACCAGAAGCCGGCGTCGCCGGTGAACACCACGACCGGACGCTCGGGGCACGCCGCCTTGGCGCCGATGCCGGCGGGGAATGCCCAGCCGAGATGGCCGGCGCTGCGCAGATAGCTTTGGGCCGGCGCGCGCAGATCGTACATGCCGCCCATCCACATGCCGGCGTGGCCAGTATCGACCACGACGATGCCGTCATCAGGCACGTGCTTTGTGAGTTCGCTACAGATGCGCGCCGGATGGATCGGCACGCTATCCGATTCCAGTACGGCCTTGTATTTGGTGTACCATTCGCCGCGCAGCGCGGAAATTTCCTTGATCCAGGGATCACGCTTCGTCGCGCTCGATTTGTCGATTTGCCCCAGCATGCGCACAAGCACGCTTTTGATGTCGCCCAGCACGCTTGCCTGCAATGGATAATTGCGGCCGAGCGACTCCGGCTCGATGTCGAACTGGATCGCCGGCGTGCCAATTTTCGGCACCGTCCAGAAATGCGTGGTCATGCCGCCGGTCTCGCTGCCGATAAAGCAGATGAGATCAGCAAGGCCAACCGCGCGGTTGGCGCTTTCGCGCGAATAGCTGCCGACCACGCCGACCGACAGCGGATGCGTGCCGGGGATGCAGTCCTTGCCGTTGAGCGAGGTGGCGACCGGAATCTGCAGCGCTTGCGCCAGCGCTACCAGCTCAGGTCCGGCGCCCGAGGCGCGCGCGCCGCCACCCACGACAAAAATCGGCCGCTCCGCCTTTTGCAGCAGGTCGAGCGCGGCCTTCACATGCGCGGCTTCCGGCTCAGGCCGGAACGGCGGCACACGCGCGAACTGCGCCTCGACCAGCGCTTCCATCTCGGCCTCTTCCAGGTCGAGTTGCCCCTCGTTGCCGCGGAATTGCAGATGCACAGGACCCGGCGCACCCGAGGTAGCGACGCGGAACGCCTGCCGCACCATATCGGGAATGCGCGCGACCTCGTCGATGGTGGCGTTGAATTTGGTCACCGGCTCGAACGCCGGCACGTCGTCGATTTCCTGATAGACCTTGCGGAACTTGGTTTTCGGATCGCGCCCACCGGTCATGGCGATCACCGGCGAATGCGCCAAATAAGCGTCGCGCAGGCCGGCGGCGAGATTGAGCGCGCCGATCACCTGCGCCATACAGATGCCGGGCTTGCCGGAGGCGCGCGCATAGCCATCGGCCATGTAGGCGGCGGATTTTTCGCCGTGACAATGCACGCGCGCGATCTTGGTGCGCCGCTCCATCTCGGCGAAGGTGCGCCGCAGCACCGCCGGCACCATGAATACGTGTGTTACGCCATAGCCCGCCAGCATGTCGGCGAGACATTCGGCGCCAGTCATTCTGCGATTGTGACCAAGCATGATCCTGTCCAATTTCTCAGGCTGCGTCATTTACGATAGGGCGGGCTCCACTAACCATCGGTGTGCCGATGTAGCAAGAGCATCCATAATTGACGGATCGATTGCACCGCGGCAAACTTGGTTCTCTCAAAAGTGAAAAGGCGTGGCAAATGGAATACATGCGTGGCGGCCGGCGGCTTGGCTGACCGTTGCTCTGCTCGCATTCGCGACCGGACCGACCTCCGCCGCTGGCCTGCGCACGGGCGAATATGCCTGCGCCGGGTCAAGCGGCATCCTCATCGGCCTCGACTTTCTGTTGAATTCGGACGGCACCTACACCGATCTCGACAGGAAAATTCGGGCCGCGTCGCCTTCGAAGGATCGAGTGTCAAGTTGATCGGCGGCCACCGCAACGGCTATGTCGGGAACAATATGTGCGGGGGATCGAATTTCTAGATCCACGGGATCAGTTGTAGCCATAATTGAACATGACGGCGCTCAATCCGACTTGAATTTCATTGCCACGCCGTTGATGCAGTAGCGCTGATGCGTCGGCGGTGGCCCGTCGTCGAAAACATGACCGATATGGCTGCCGCATCGGCTGCAATGCACTTCATTGCGTGTCATGCCGTGGCTGGTATCGGTCGTCGTTTCGACCGCGCCCGCGATCGGATCGTTGAAGCTCGGCCAGCCGGTGCCGCTCTCGAATTTTTTCTTCGAGGTGAACAGCGGCTGCCCGCATCCGGCGCAGGAAAAAGTGCCGTGGCGCTTCTCGTAATTCAGCGTGCAACTGCCGGGCGCTTCGGTGCCGTGCTCGCGCATGATTTCGTATTGCTCGGGCGTGAGCAGCTTGCGCCACTCTGCCTCGGTGTGCGTCACCGGATAGGTCTTGTGATCCATGACATTAGTGCTCCGTTCGGACGCTATTTTATTGCCAGCGGGTTGACCGGTGAGCCGACCGCGCCGGTGATCGGGATCGCCGGCGCCACGAACATGAATTCGTAGACCTTGTCGGCGGCGCAATCGTCGGCGAGCTCCTTGAGATTGAAGATCTCGCCCATGGTCATGCCCATGATCGGGATCGTGATCCAGTGCCAGGGCTGGTTGATGCCCTCCTCGCTCTCGTTGGGCCGCACTTCGCAGCCCCAGGTGTCGCTGGCGAGTGCCGCCAATTCCGTTCGTTTGACCCATTCCAACGTTTCGAACGCGAAGCCCGGCGCGTCGCCGCCCGGATAACCGTCCCAGCTTCCAGCCTTGATGCAGCGTTCCATCTGGCCGGTGCGCACGATTACGTAATCGCCGCGCTTGAGCGCGACGCCCTGCTTTTTTGCCGTCGCATCGAGATCGGCGCAGGTCATGCCGTAGCCGTCGTCGAGCGATTCAACACCTTTAAAACGCGCCACATCGAGCAGCACGCCGCGGCCGACCATCTTGTTCTTGGTTTTCTCGATGCCGCACTTTTGCGCGCCGGCGCTCGTCACCTCGCGACAGTCGTAGCCGTTCCACATGGAATTCTCATAGAACACGTGGCCGAGCCCGTCCCATTGCGTGCCGCATTGCAGCGGCATGGTCACCATGTCGTCGGCGGCACGGATGCCGCGCTTATCGAGCACCCCGGAATAGGCGTCGGTGCCGGTGCGGATCATGGTGTGGATCGGATTGGTGCGCCCCATCGCCGGATATTTGCTTTTCGCTCCTTGCGGCCCCGTATGGTCGAAGTTGAGCGCAAGCGAGATCACCTTGCCCTTCTTGACCAATTTGGTGGCGGCGATGATATCTTCCGGCGAAGTGTAATTGAGCGTGCCGATTTCGTCGGCCGGGCCCCATTTGCCCCAATTTTTGTATTTCTCCGCGGCGTCACGCATGTCCTGGCGGGTTATTTTCTTGGTTGCCATTGAGTTTCCTCTGATGAAATTGAACGGCGGGCGGTCTGATGAAATACAGCCTTTGGCAGCCTGTGATGCAAGCCCTTATGGCATGAGGCGCCAGCGGCGTTACTATGATACTAACCAGTCATGGCCGGATTTATCCCGGCCATCTCGCTTAGGAACGCACTGTGCCGGCCTAAGCGGGGATGCGCGGGTCAAGCCCGTGCATGACAAAATGAGAGTTACTGCCCCATGCGCATCGTCGACATCCGCGAGACCTCGGTTCCGCTCAAGTCGACGCTCGCCAATTCGAGCATCGATTTCAGCGAGATGACGACGTCGGTGGTCGCCGTGATCACCGACGTCAAGCGCTTTGGTAAGCCGGTTTGCGGTTTCGCCTTTAATTCCACCGGACGCTATGCCTGCGGCGCGCCGATGCGGGCGCGGTTTATTCCGCGCATTCTCAAAGCGCCGCCCGATTCTTTACTCGATGCCACCGGCAATTTCGCGCCGGATAAAATCCTTGCCATCATGATGCAGAACGAGAAGTCCGGCGGGCATTCCGAGCGTTCGGTCGGCATCGGCACCATCGAGGTCGCAATCTGGGACGCCGTTGCCAAGATCGCAGATAAACCGTTGCACCGCCTGTTGGCCGAGCGCTTCAACGGCGGCAAGATCGCCGACAAAGTGTTCTGCTATGTTGGTGGCGGCTGGTATGCGCCGGGCAAGACCACCAAGGATCTGAAAGACGAGATGCGCCGCCATCTCGACGCCGGCTACACCATGGTGAAGATGAAGGTCGGCGGGATGCCGCTCGCCGACGACCTCGCCCGCGTCGAGGCGGTCAAATCGATCCTGCCGACGGGCGCGCTGCTCGCGGTCGACGCCAACTCGAAATTCGATCGTGCCGAAGCGCTCGCCTACGCGCGCGGGCTGGAGCCGTTCGCCCTGCGCTGGTTTGAGGAGCCGTGCGATCCGCTCGACTTTGCGTTGCTCGCCGAAATCGCCGGCGCTTACGGCCCGCCGCTCTCGACCGGCGAAAATCTGTTCTCGACACAGGACGTGGAAAACCTCGTCCGCTTCGGCGGCCTCAAGCCCGAACGCAACGACGTGATCCAGATCGATCCGCCGCAGGCCTACGGCATCGTGCAGTATGCGCGCACGCTTGACATGCTGGCGGGCCACGGTTGGCCGCGCCGTTGCATGTTCCCGCACGGCGGCAACCAGATGTCGCTCGCGATTGCCGCCGGATTTGGGCTCGGCGGCGCGGAATCCTATCCCGGCGTGTTCGGCGATTTCGGCGGATTCGCCGACGATGCGCGCATCGAGAACGGCGCCATCACGCTGTCCGACCGCCTCGGCATCGGCTTCGAGGGCCAGGCGCGGCTTTACAGGATCATGCGGGAACTGGTCGACAATTGAGCGCTAATCGATAGGTTTCGCACCCGACACCGCTTCGGCTATCCTATGTGGACCGGCGGTCACCGCCGGGGCGCTATTTTGGAATTTTGGCATGGAAACCGACATCCTCCGCCGATTGCACTACGCCGCCGCCATCGCGTGCGGCGTCTTCGCGGCACTGGTGGTGCACATCGTGCTCACGGTGTTCGGCGTCGGGCTCGACGCGGTGCTGCGTGACGCCGCCGCCGGCAACAAGCAGCAGTTGGTCTCGGCACTGGCCTGGTGGGCGATCGGCGGCGCCGGCTTCGTCGGCGGCTGGGCGACCGGCGCCTATCTGATCGCGGCGGCGCGCGAGCGCGATTTCGTCTATCGGCTGGCGCGGGTCTTTCTGATCGCGCTTGTGTTCGGCGCCGCCACCGCCGGCGGCGTCATGAGCAAGACTGGCAACCTCGGCGGCACGGGGGACGTGATTGCCGGCTTGACCGCGCTGGGCTTAGGCCTGATCTGTGCCTTCTGCGGCGCGCGGCTCGCCTATCTGAACGCCGAGCAGGTGTAGCGATAGCCAAAAGAATCACTGCGAAATTCGATGAGGCCGCCAAATGAGGCGGCCTCCAATGCAGCGATGCACTTCGGCCAGCCAGTCGAAGGCTAATTAATAAAACCATCGACGATCAATCATTGTTGTCGTTTTTTCCGCCCGCGGCGCAAACGAGGCACGTCGGCCGCCTAGTCCCCCTCGCCGGCCTCGGCGGCGACCTTTTCCAGCTGCCCTGGCTGCACCAGAACTACGCCACCGCGCTCGAGTTTGACCCAGTTCGCCCGCTCCCAGATTCGCAGTTGCCTGTTGGTCATTTCGCGTGACAGGCCGATCATCTGACTGATGTCTCGCTGCGTAATCTTGGCCTTCCGCTCCTGCTTGTCCGCGAGTTGCAGCAGGGCCTTGGCAAGACGTGCCGGCGCATCGAGGAACATCACGTCCTGCACCTGCTCGCTCGTTCGCCGCAGCCGCGCGCACAGGAATTCGATGACCTTAAACAAGACGTCCGGGTGTTCGCGCAAAGTCGAGGTGAAGGTGCCGCGATCCATCGAAACCAGCTCGCAATCGGTCATGGCGGTCGCATCAGCACTGCGCGGACGGCCGTCCAAGAGGGCCATTTCGCCAAAGATTTCCCCCGCGTTGATAACATTGAGCACCGCTTCGCGGCCGTCGGCCGACAGCACGCTGATCTTGACCGAGCCGCATATGACACCGATGAGGCCAACCCCCGCATCGCCTTTCGTGAATATAATGGCGCCGCGCCGCACCGCCTTCTTGGTCATGCGAGCCGCAAGCTGCTCGAGGATCGCGCTGGTGAGGTGACGGAACAGGGGGTGGTTCCGAATGAGGGTAAGCTTATCGACGCTTTCGACCGGTTTGAGGCTAATGCTCATGGCGGCTCTTCCCATGCTGGTCGATATCCGCGGCAATATCTTTGGCGCGCTTCGAAATATCTCATAAACGCCATGAGGTCTTTCGGGGTTTCTGAACGCCGCGCAAGATCTATAAGATCATTGAAGCCTACATCAACATCGGCCGTACGCCTATGA
>DATISB010000111.1:0-13337 GCA_035469145.1 Pseudolabrys sp. | reverse complement strand
CCATGAAGGCCGCCCGAGGTCTCGTAGACCTTGGAGTCGAATTTGCCGCCGGCATGCAGCATGCACATGATCACTTCGAGCGCCGACTTGCTCTTGAATTTCGGATGCGGATCGACCGGGATGCCGCGGCCATTGTCGGTGACCGAGACGAAGCCGTTAGCCTCCATCTCGACTTCGATCCAGCTGGCATGGCCGGCAAGCGCCTCGTCCATGGAATTGTCAATCACCTCGGCGAACAGATGATGCAGCGCCTTCTCATCGGTGCCGCCGATATACATGCCGGGGCGGCGGCGGACCGGCTCGAGCCCCTCCAGCACCTCGATATGTTTGGCGGTGTAGCCGGACTCCGCGCTTGCCGCGCGCGTCGGCTTGGCGCGCGCCGAAGCCTTGTTCGCGCCCCGCGCGGCAGGCTTGCGGGCAGCCGTCCGGGGGGCGGCGTCGAACAAGTCGGGCTGTTTCGACGGTTTTTTCTTGGTCGCGGTCTTAGCCATGCAGTCCAGGAGGTGGGGTTAAGTCGATTCGCTTGCCAATGACTATGCCACAGCCGCGGCGGAACCGTGGCCGGCGCTAGCAACAAGTTCCGGCGGCTGGAGAAAGCGTGGCTAAAGGTTCGGCAGGAAGGTGGCAAGCCCTGGAAATACCGCGAGCGCGACGACTACGCCCAGCAGCACGATCCAATAGGGGATCGAACCGCTGAAGATCTCGGCGAGAGTTACGTTCTTGTCGGGAACCGCGGCCTTGACCGTGAAGACCAGAATGCCGAACGGCGGCGTCAGCAGGCCGGTTTCGATGGCGAGGATGCCCATGATGGCAAAGGCCAGCGGATCGAAGCCGAGCTGGTTGGCGATCGGCGCAAAAATCGGCACCGTGAGCAGGATGATGGAGATCGAATCGATCAGGCAGCCAAGCGCGAACCAGATGCCGACCATGACACAGAGAATGCCCCAAGGCCCGGCGCCCGTGCTCAGCAGGAAGACCTTGGCCGTCTCGGTGAAGCCGGTCATGGACAAGACGCGCGAATAGAGTTGGGCGCAAAACAGTAGCAACAGCAGCGGACCACAGGTGCGGCCGACATCGAGCACGACCTGCCAGACTTCGCGCGGTTTGATTCCCTTGATCACCGCCAAAATCAGTGCGCCGACGGCGCCAACGCTGGCGCCCTCGGTCGGCGTGCACAAACCGAGCCAGATGGCTCCCAGCGTTCCCAAAATCAGGAGGACGACCAGCAAAGTGCTGGCGAGAACGGCGCCAATCGGCTCGTCGTCCCCGATCGAAGGCGACGCGGGCTTGCCGGCGACGTCGGCGCCAACGGCGCCAGTGGGCAAACGCGCGCGCGCTTCGCCGACCAGATCTGGCTTTATAATGGCCGCAACCACCACATAGACGATCATTCCGCCCGCGGCGATGAATCCGGGAATGATACCGGCGAGGAAGACCTTGCCGATCGACAACTCGGTCAGCACGCACCAGACGATCATCAGCACCGACGGCGGGATCAGCATGCCGAGGCAGGCGCTGCCGGCGACGCAGCCGAGCGCGAAATCGCGCCGATAGCCGTAGCGCATCATTTCCGGATAGGCGATGCGCGAGAACGCGGCCGCCGCCGCGATGCTGACGCCGGTGACAAAGCCGAACAAGGCATTGGCCACGATGGTCGCGGCGGCCAGTCGACCCGGCAACCATTTGCTGGCTCGATTGCCGAGCGCATAGAGGTCGCGCGCCGCCCCGCACTTGGCGAGGAAATCGCCCATCAGCATGAACAGCGGAATGACGGCGAACACGTAATCGCGTAGTGCCTCATAAGCCGTGCTGGCGATGAAAGTACGTACCACCTCGACATCACCCATCATGAGGTAGATGCCGAGTGCGGCGGTTATCCCTAAGGCAATGGCGATGTGGACGCCGGCGAACACAAGCGCGAGCACGACGATTACGATAGCAATCATGTCGAAATGGCCGAGAATGATGCGCTCCTTAAATTTGCAGCGGCGCGGAGGACGGCTCGTCCTCCGCCCGGCCGGTCAGGAACGCGCGGGCGGCGTGAATTCCATGGAACGAATAAGAAATAACAACAAGCAAGGAACCGAGCATCACAACGACGCGGGCCGGTAAGGCCGGCACCCGCAGCGCTCCTTCGCCCTCGTACTCACCGCTCGCCCAGGCATGGAGCGTCGGTTCGACGCTGCCCCACACGATCAATCCGAAGAACAGGATGCCGAGCACCGACGATAGCAGGAGCGCGAAGGCGCGTCCGCGCACCCCGAACCTCGACGCTAGGACGTCGGTAAAGATCATGCTGCCGCTCTGCACCGAATAACCGGCGAGCAGGAAGCAGATGATGACGATCGACATCGATACCATCTCCGGCGTGCCTTTCACCGGCGAATTGAAGAAGGCGCGCCCGATGACGTCGGCGCAGACCAGGAAGCCGAGCAGGAAAATGATAACCGCGGCGGCGGCGAGCAGCGCGCGCACGATCCACGCATTCAAATTTTGTAGCACTTGCAGCCCCCGGCGCGAAGAAACAACGAACGGGCGACCGCAATCGGCAGCCGCCCGTTTGGCAAATTACTTGATCTTATAACGCACCGGCCATTTGTGACCGTTGTCCTCGGCGGCCTGCAACGTGGCTTCCAACACCTGCGTTCCGGGCAGGCCCATGGCGTCGAGTTCCTTGGCCTTCTGCGCCGGCCAGTTCGCCAGCGACTGAGCCCAATCCTGCCGCACTTTCTCCGGCAGCGCGCGCACGCTGACGCCGTGGGCTTTCAAGTCGGCGATCTGCTTGGGGTAGTTCTCCTTGTTCACCGTGCCGGTCTTCGCCTCATATTCCTTGGCGACTTGCAGAATGATGTCCTGCACTTCCTTCGGCAGTTTGGACCAGCGCGCCGTATTGATGGTGAGGCCGTGCCACGTCATCGCGCCGAAGCCGATCTCGGTGTAGAACTTACCGACTTCGTAGAGCTTGAAGTTGGTCCAGCCCGACGGGAACATGATCCAGCCGTTGTAGACGCCGGTCTGCATCGCGGTATAGGCCTCGGGCAGGGACGATTGCACCGGCGTCGCACCGGCAAATTCCAGCCATTTCAAGTTGAGACCGGCGCCGGCGATCTTCTGGCCCTTGAGGTCGCTGACGTTGTTCCATTCGAAATTCGTGCCAAGATTGTAGCCGTTGTCGGCGATCAGGGCGATCAGCTTCTGCTTGAACTTGTCCTCGAACACTTTCGAGAGGTACGGCACCTTGTCGTAGACGGCGCGGGCGATCTTCAGGCTCAATTCTGGATCCATGGTGCCGAACGGCAGCATCACCTGGAATGCATGCAGCGGCAGGTTCGACGGTTCGAAGCCGAAGTTATAGCCGCCGATGTCGATAATGCCGGACTGCACGCCCTCGAGCACGTCGGCAACTTTCACCATCGAGCCGCCGTAGCCCTCAACGAATTCCATCTTGTATTTCGTCTTTTCCGCGACCCGTTTCGTTATCTCCGGCACGAAGAAGTCGCGCATCAACTCGACATAAGTGTTCGCCGGCGGATGCCCCGAGGCGATGCGCAGGCGAATGACCTCCTGCGCCATGGCCGACGTGCCCACACAGGCTAAGACGGTGAATGCGATAACTTTCAACAGCATACGGATTGTCTTTGTCATGGTGAACCCCCCGAACCGCCGTCCGGCGTTATTCTCATTGTGCGCATGACCTTCCGTCGCCTCGGCATTGGGTGTCAACCCTCCCGTTCAGCCGATTTCCGCGTTGCCAGTGGACCTTCGTTGCGCAGCCGGGCTACACACGGCAATCCGAATCCCGGCCTTGAATCTGCATGGATCTCGAAGTTTACGTCCAACCGGTCATCGCCTTCGTGCGTGACAACGCGACGTGGGCGCCACCGATTGTGTTTGCGCTCGCCTTTGGGGAGTCGCTCGCCTTCATCTCGCTGCTGATCCCGGCCTGGGGCGCACTGCTCGCGATCGGCGCGCTGATCGGGCCAAGCGGTATCAGTTTCTGGCCGGTGTGGATCGCCGGCAGCCTGGGCGCCGCCTGCGGCGATTGGCTGTCCTATTGGATCGGGCTCAAACTCGAACACACGGTGGCACACATCTGGCCGCTGTCGCGCCATCCCGATCTGATCCCGAAGGGCGAAGCCTTCATGAAAAAATGGGGCATGCCCGGAATTTTCATCGGCCGTTTCTTTGGGCCGTTACGCGCCGCGGTGCCGCTGATCGCCGGGATTTTCGAAATGCCGTATTGGCGCTTTCAGCTCGCAAATTTTACCTCGGCCTTCGTGTGGGCGGCCACACTGTTCACAATCGGCGACGTCATTTCGAAGACGCTGCAGTGGTTGTTACGCTGATCGGCAAGAAAACTCCGCCGGGATTTTATCCAGGTGGAATTTACTTCAGCATTGTTTTGCGGTTGGCATCACCTGCCGAGCTGTACGAAGCGCAACTCGCCCTTTACCAGATCGGGCACGACCACCATCAGTCCCTTGTTGGTCGGGAAGGCGCAGAAATCGGCCGGACCTTTGAATCCTGTCGCCAAATCCTTCTTGCCCATTTTTTTGTTCCACTGGAATAGCGAGCCGGACACCCAGTCGGTCGCCAGGATGTCGCCGTTGCTCATGCGATAGAGGCCGTCGAGCATGCCGATATTGTCTGATAGCAGCGTCGGCTCGTCATGGCCCAGCGCCAATTGGAAAATACCGTGTGAGTTTTCCTTGGACTCGAAGCCGACCATGAGCAATGCGCCGTTTTTGCCGGGATAGAGTCCGTTGGGGAAAACACCTTTACCCTTGAACACGACGGTGATTTTGGGCGCCGTTTTCGCTTTCAAGAAGTCCGCCGGCTCGACGCGCACCAACTGGTCGGAGCGGTTGTCGCTGACATAGAGCGTGTCGCCGATCACGGTCGGATCGTTGGCGAAGGTGATGCCGGTCAGTGAGAGCTTCTTGCCTTCCTTGGTGTTGAGATCGAACACCCAGACCGAGTCGATGTCGGTGACCCACAGCCGGTTGCCCTTGATCCAGATGCCTTTCGGCTTGTTGAGGACCTGGTCCTTGGCGGGCAGGAATCCATCCTCGAGAATTTTTCCGTCGAGCGAGACCTTGGTGATCTTGCCCTTGCCGTCCTTGTCGGCCGGCTTGAGGTCGGGTCCGAAGTCGCTGGTGTATAGCACTTTGCCCTTGGGATCGTAGGCGACGGATTCGACGTGGCCGAAGCCGGCGGCCGTCGTTTCCGAAAGCACCTTCAATTCTTTGGCCGATGCCGTGGGCGAAATCGCCAGCTGCAGGCAAACGAGACAGGTTCCGAGCGCTATTACCGTTGAAAGTTTTCCGATCATGATATTCCTCCCGATGCAAAGTGAAATTCCGCCGGGATTTTCACCCCGGCGGAATTAGCCGTAAATGCTTCTGTGTTACTTGAGCCCCGCCACGCCGGCTTGCGAGATCGTGTCATCCTGCGCGCCGGTGCCGCCGCTGACGCCGATGGCGCCGATCAGCTTGCCGTTGACCACCAGCGGATTGCCACCGCGCGACATGATCACGTCATCGAGCGATCCCAGATATGTGAAGAACGCGCCCTTGCCGAGTAGCCGTTCGAACACCACTGTTGGACGACGATATTTCGCCGCCGCGCGGGCCTTGTGTTGCGAGATCGAGATCGAGGCGAATTGGCAGTTGTCCATCCTCTCGAAGTAGACCAGATCGCCCGAAGGGCCAACGACGCTAATGCACATTGGCCAATGACGCTTGGTGGCTTCGGCTTCCGCTGCGGCCGCGACCTTTTTCGCGGCCGCTATATCGATTGTCTCGCCGTATGGAATATTGAACGGCATAACATCCGGAACGGTTTCGTTCGGATTGGCCGGATCGGGCGGCACTTGCGCGAAGGCGCCAGTGCTGGTCATCAGCGCGACGCACAAGGCGCCCGCCATAATAGTCAAACGACGCATGTATTCCTCCCAAGGATTGTTCGCCGGTCACGCCGGCTTCCGTTCATTTGTGCACCGCACGATGCGGCGCACATAGTCGACGGCGCTAAGCTTAGCCAACTGGCACGCCTTCGCCTATATGGGTTGCTCGCCGTGCTGTCCCAATATTTCGGAATAATGACTATGAAAATAGTGTTATTGCCGACACAATCACCGGCAAGCCGGACGACCATCCGGCCAGACATAAAAAAACGACATAGGGGAGATGCCAAATGACCAAATTCACACGACGTGACGTATTTTCGGCTGCCGCGGGCGCGGCTGCGATTGCTGCGCTGCCGCTCGTCGGTCCTGCACGCGCCGCGACGCCGGCTGCCGGCAAGCAGGCCGCTGGCTGGTATCGCTATAAGATCGGCACGATCGAAGTGACGGTCGCGACCGATGGTGTAGCCCGCTTCAAGATGGCGGAGGATCACGTCATCAACATCAAGAAGGATGTAGTGAACACCGCGCTCGCCGAGGTCTTCATGGAAAAGGACATGATGACTACACCCTATAACCCGATCTGCATCAACACCGGCTCGAAGCTGGCCGTGATCGACACCGGCACCGGCGAGGCCAACTACAAGAAGAGCAATGGCGTCGGCGGACAATTCATTACCAATCTCGCGGCCTCCGGCATCGACCGCACCGCCGTCGATACCGTGATCATCTCGCACTACCACGGCGACCATATCAACGGCCTGCTGATGGCCGACAATTCGCTCACTTATCCGAACGCCGAGATCCTGGTGCCGGCGCCCGAGCACAAATACTGGATGGATGACGGCGAAATGAGCCGCGCCGAAAAGGGCCGCATCGAAGGCAACTTTAAGAACGTGCGGCGCGTGTTCAACGCCGAAGTGCAAAAACGCGTGAAAACCTATGAATGGGGCAAGGAAGTGATCCCCGGCGTCACCGCGAAGGGCACGCCCGGTCATACGCCCGGCCACACGTCCTATGTCATCGCGTCAGGCTCGGACGCCGTCTACGTGCAATCCGATGTCACCCACGTGCCGTTTCTGTTCGTGCGCCATCCCGACTGGCACGCGTTCTACGATCAGGACGGCGCCATGGCGGAAACCACCCGTCGCAAGGTCTATGATATGCTGGTGGCGGACAAGATGCGGGTGCAGGGCTTCCACTATCCGTTCCCCTCGCTTGCGCATGTGGAGAAATACGGCACCGGCTATCGCGAAATTCCGGTGATGTGGAATCCGACAATCTGATTATCGGAGTTGCGACAGAACAAACTTAAAATCTAGGGAGAGACAGCATGACCCAACTGACACGCCGCACGTTATTCGCGGGCGTTGCCGCCGCCAGCGCGGCGACCGCGCTTACGCCGCTCATGAGACGCAGCGCGCTCGCCGCAGCGCCGGCAGCGGGCAAGCAGGTCGCGGCCTTCTACCGCTACAAAGTCGGCAGTTATTAGTGCACGTCGATCAATGACGGCGCGCGCAGCTTCCCGATGCCCGATACGTTTGTGAAGAACGTTTTCAAGGATTAGGCGCTCGCCGCGGCGGAAGCCGCTTACATGCCGAAGGGCATGGTGACGGTGCCGTTCAATCCGCAAATCATCAATACCGGCTCGAAGCTGGTGCTAATCGACAACGGCTACGGTCCGGGCATTGCGCCCTCAGTAGGTTTGCTGCCCGCCGGTATGCAGACTGCCGGCATCGATCAGAAAGCGATCGACGTGGTCGTGCACTCGCATCTGCATCCCGACCATATCAACGGCGTGAAAAACGCCGACGGCAAGGTTGCCTTCCCGAATGCAGAGATCATGGCGCCGGCGTTGGACTGGGCGTTCTGGATGAGCGACGACAACGCCGCGAAGGCGGAGTCGAACCCCATGATGAAGGCCTACTTCGCCAACACGCGGAAAATTCTCGGCGACATCGCCGCCAAGGTGACGAAGTACGAATGGGGCAAGGAATTGGCGCCCGGCATCACCGCACTCGCAACACCCGGCTACACGCCGGGGCACAGCTCGTTCGCGGTGGCCTCCGGCTCCTCGAAGATCCTGATCCAGTCCGACGTCACCAACATTCCGGAATTCTTTCTGCGCAATCCGGATTGGCACGTGATGTTCGACGTCGACCCGATCAAGGCCGCCGAGACGCGCCACAAATTCTACGACATGGCGGCGGCCGAGAAGGCGACGGTGGTCGGCTTACACTTCCAGTTCCCGTCCATCGGTTATGTGGAGAAGGCGGGCACCGGCTACCGACTGATCCCGGTCGCGTGGAATCCCACGATCTGAGTTTTTGCTATAACGCTTGTTGCAGAAGGCCGCCGGCTCCGGCGGCCTTTTTGTTTGCGGCGGGGGCAATCTTGACTGGTCCCACTGCGCGGCCTATATCGCGCGCCAAGATGACAAAAATGACGACGCCTATTGCAGCCCTGAGCTTCCGCCGCCGCCATATTCCCACGGCACGGGCGCGTTTTCGCGTTTAAGTCGTCCCCGTGCCGCCGGATTTTGGCCGCGGCACTTCTTCTTTCTCGATGTCCGAGCTGTTGGCCTTGGTCCGGTAGTCCTTTAAGACTCTGGATGAGGATCGACCCATGGCCATCAAAGCGAAAATCGGCGTGCTCGGCGCCTCCGGCTATACCGGCGCGGAGCTGGTACGCATGCTGTTACGACACCTGCGCGCGGAGATCGTGCTGCTCACCGCCGAGCGCAGCGTCGGCAAGGCGATGCGGGAGGTGTTCCCGCAATTCTCGCCCTACAACCTACCGACACTGGTTGCCATCGAAGGGCTTAACTGGGCCACGGCCTCTCTCGACGTCGCCTTCTGCGCGCTGCCGCACGCCACCACACAGAAGGTGGTCAAGGAGCTGCTGGCGCAGGCGCCGGCCACCAAGGTGATCGACCTGTCGGCCGACTTTCGGTTGGCGGATACGGCCGCTTACGCCAAATGGTACGGCCACGATCATCACGCGCCGGAGCTGCAGAAGGAAGCGGTCTATGGTCTTACCGAAATCTACCGGCGCGATATCAGACACGCGCGGCTGGTCGCCAATCCGGGCTGTTACACATCCTGCGCGCAACTGCCGCTGATCCCGCTGATCAAGGCCAAGACCATCGATCTCGACGAGATCGTGGTCGACGCCAAGTCGGGCATGACCGGCGCGGGCAGGGCGGCCAAGGAGGCCATGCTGTTCTCGGAAGTGTCGGAAGGCTTCCACGCCTATGGGGTGGGGCATCACCGGCACATGGCCGAGCTCGACCAGGAATTTTCTTTGGCGGCGGGGCGGGA
This sequence comes from Pseudolabrys sp., assembly GCA_035469145.1. GTDB lineage: Bacteria > Pseudomonadota > Alphaproteobacteria > Rhizobiales > Xanthobacteraceae > Pseudolabrys. The sequence continues at coordinate 4,112 of DATISB010000111.1, read as the reverse complement.
GGTGATCGTGACCTTCACCCCGCATCTGGTGCCGATGAACCGGGGCATTCTCTCGACCATCTATGTGCGGGGCCGGCGCGGGCGCACGCCCGAGGACCTTCATGCGCTGCTTTTAAAGTTCTACGCGAAGGAGCCGTTCGTGCATGTGCTGCCGTTCGGCGAGGTGCCGCAGACCAGGCATGTGCGTGGGTCGAACATGACGTTTATCGGGGTCGCCAAGGATCGCATTCCCGGCCGCGCCATTATCGTCTCGGCGCTCGACAATCTGGTCAAAGGCGCCTCCGGCCAGGCGATCCAGAACATGAACCTGGTGATGGGCTATCCGGAGGCCATGGGGCTGGAGCAGGTGGCGCTGTTCCCCTGACCCGGCTGCTACACTAGCCTTCGCCGCAGGAGACCCGACTCATGTTCGAGGTCAGCAACCAGCCGCCGCCGCTCGAGCCCTATAATCTGTTCGCGAGCGATACCGTGCTGCGCGCGGCGGTCAAGCGCGAGCAGGCGGGATGGGCGGACGGCGGGCTGAGCGCGTTCGGCGCCACGCTCGGCAAGCCGGAAACCATCCAGCTCGGATTCGACGCCAATAAATATACGCCGAGCTTGCGCACACTCGACCGTTACGGCCATCGCCTCGACGAAGTTGAATTCCATCCGTCCTGGCACGCGCTGATGGCCATCGCGCTGCGCGCCGGCCTGCATTCGAGCCCGTGGGCCGATCCGAAACCGGGCGCCCATGTGGCGCGCGCGGCTGGCACCTACATGCTGAACCAGATCGAGAGCGGGGTCTATTGCCCGCTCGCCATGACCTATGGCTCGGTGCCGACCTTGCGTTATGCGCCGGCCATTGCGGCGGAATGGCTGCCGAAGATTTTCGGCCGGGATTACGACAAGCGCTTTCGGCCGGTTCGGGAAAAATCCGCCGCGCTGCTCGGCATGGGGCTGACCGAGAACCAGGGCGGCTCGGATCTGCGTACCAACTCGACGCGCGCGGAGCCCGCGGGCGACGGCAGCTTCCGCCTGTATGGGCACAAATGGTTCCTGTCGGCGCCGATGTGCGACGCCTTCCTGGTGCTGGCGCAATCGCCGAAAGGCCTGAGCTGCTTCTTGCTGCCGCACTGGACGCCAGACGGCGAACGCAATGCGATCCATATCCTCCGGCTCAAGGACAAGCTGGGCAACCGCTCCAATGCGTCGAGCGAAGTGGAATTCGACGGCGCCACTGCGCAGTTGATCGGCGAGGAGGGCCGCGGCATTCCGATCATCATCGAAATGGCCGGCCACACGCGGCTCGACTGCTGCATCGGTTCGTCTTCCCTGATGCGCCAGGCGTTGGCGCAGGCCGTGCATCACGCGCGCCATCGCACCGCGTTCCAAAAGCGGCTGATCGACCAGCCGCTGATGAGCAACGTGCTGGCCGATCTCGCGCTCGAGAGCGAAGCGGCGACTGTGCTGACCATGCGGCTGGCACGCGCCTATGACGAGAGCGATGAGACCTCAATTGTGTTCCGCCGCGTGGTCACACCAGCGGCAAAATTCTGGATCTGCAAGCGCGCGCCGTTCGTGACACTGGAGGCGATGGAGGTGCTGGGCGGCTCCGGCTACATCGAGGAAAGTATCCTGCCGCGGCTCTATCGCGAGGCGCCGGTCAACTCGATCTGGGAAGGCGCCGGCAATATCATGTGCCTCGACGTGCTGCGCGCCATCGAGCGCACGCTGAAGGCGGCGGAAGTGTTGCGCCATGAACTCGCCGGGGCCGGCGATGCGCGGTTGCGGGCCTTTGCCGAGCGGCTGCAAGGGCGGCTGCGCGCCGCCGACCGCAATGACGAGTCGCAAGCGCGTGTGCTGGTGCGCGATCTAGTGCTGGCGTTACAGGCGGCGCTGCTCATCAAGCATTCGCCGCCGGCGGTGTCGGATGCGTTCTGCGCGTCGCGGCTTAACGGCGAGGGCGGCGGCGCCTTCGGCACGCTGCCGCGCGGGCTCGATTTGCGCGCGCTCGCCGAGCGCGCGGGGCCGCTGAATTAGAGCTTCCCGAAAATCGCCAGCACCAGCGCCACCTGCGCCAGGTAGCCGACCGCGAAAGCAAGCGTGCGCAGCACCGGAATGCCGAGCGCATAGACGATGACATGCGCCAACCGCGACCAGAAATAAACCGCGCAGGCGATGACGGTGCTTTCGGTGGAATGGCCCTGGGCTTCGAGGATCAACACCAAGGTCGCGAAGATCACCAGGTTTTCCACTGCATTGGTGTGCGCGAAATAAAGCCGCTGCGCCCAGGGCGTCTGCGGCTTGTCGTTGCGCGAGGGGTTGGCCATCGCGCCCATCAGCCCGCGCACCATGATGCGGTCGAGAATGTAGGGTATCCACAACACCCCGGTCAGGATAACCGTCAGCGTCAGCCACATCAGTTCCCTAGACATCGCCATCCCCCATTTCTTGAGTTAGCCGGCGGCCGACAGATTAGTTGATAAGGGCGCGCCTGTCGCGCCCCGGCGGCATCAACAAGCCGCCACCGGCTTAACCGATGATCGACTTGACGATGACGTACAACCCGACCGCAATGACGATACCGGAAAATGTGAGCGTCAGCGCATGTTTGTAGCCAGCCAGATGTTGGGCGAGGCGGGTGCCGAGCAGCCCGCCGAGCGCGCCGCCGACGATGAACAGGATGGCCAGGGGCCAATCGATCAGACCGGACCAGGCATAGCTAGCCGCCGTGGTCAGCCCGAAGGCGGTGACCGAGACCAGCGAGGAGCCGATCGCGTTGATCAGCGGCATAGCGGTAGCGCCCATCAGCCCCGGCACGATTAGGAAGCCGCCGCCGATGCCGAAAAAGCCGGACAGCGCGCCGACCAGGAAGCCGACGCCGATCAGCAGCGGCAACAGTCGCGACATGCTCTCGCGCGTGAGCTCGACGTCCGCATCGCCGCCCGACTTGCGCGGCCGCGTCATCAGGACGCCGACCACCACCATCAGCACGCCGAATAGTAATAGCAGGCGAAAGCCGTCCACCATCTTGCCGAGTTGCGCGCCGCCAGCTGCGCCGGCAATGCCTGCCACTGCGAACACCAGCGCGCAGGGCCATTTCACCGTGCGCGCCCTGGCGTGGCCGGCAAGATTGGCGGCAGCGCTGGCGGCAACGGCAATAGCACTTGTGCCGATGGCGATGTGCGCCGACGGGACGCCGACCACGTAGACCAATAGAGGCACGGCCAGAATCGAGCCGCCGCCGCCGACCAGGCCGAGCGTGAAGCCGACCAAGCTGCCGGAGGCAATCGATAAAATCGCGTGCAGGATCGTCATTAAGCGGCGGAAGCGCGCCGGTTCCACGGCATCGCCGCCAGCAGCCGGGCCATGCCGCAGAAGCCACTGACGCCGGCAAACAGTAGTCCGGCGCCGACAAAACCCGACAGCACGTAGAACGCCGGCGCCACGAAGGCGCCCATTAACACGCCGATCAGCACCAGGCTGCCGGCTGCGATCTGCACCTGGCGTATAATGTCGATCGGCTGGCTGCGGTCGAGGGCGACCGGCAGGCCGGCTTTTCGCCAGGCGTCGAGACCGCCTTCGAGAATGTAGGTCTCACATTGGGGCGTGATGGCGGCGAGCCGCGCGGCGTTGCCCTTGGTGCGGGCGCCGGACCGGCAATGAAAGATCAGCACGTCGTCGCCGTTGCGGATCGGCGCATTCTGATCGATTCTGCTGAGCGCGTGATGGCGCGCACCGGGAATGCGCTCGCGCGCATGCTCGTCGGCCTCGCGGATATCGATCATCACGGCGCCGGCGCGGGTGAGTTCGGCTGCACGCGCGGGTGAGATGGTTTTCAGTTCGGACATAGCTTGGGCTCCTGATCGTGCTGGTGAAAGTTTATGGGCAGTAGATGCTCTTGAGCAGTGCTAGCAGACGCGCCGCGTTGGGACCGGCGATGCGGTAATACACGGTCTGCGCCTCGCGCCTTGTGGCGAGCAGACCTTCCGCGCGCATCTTGGCGAGATGCTGCGAGAGCGCCGACTGACTGATACCCACTGCGTCGGCAAGGTCGTTGACAGACAGCTCGCGCGCCAGCACCAGCCGGCACAGGATCAACAGCCGGTTCTCGTTGGCGAGCAGCTTCAAGA
>DATISB010000110.1:0-36495 GCA_035469145.1 Pseudolabrys sp. | reverse complement strand
CGCCATCATCGGGCCGAACGGGGCCGGCAAGACCTCGATGCTCAACATCATCAACGGCTTCTACCAGCCGCAGCAGGGCCGCATCACCTTCAAGGGGCAAACGCGCTCCAAGATGCGCCCGCACGACGCCGCCCATGGCGGGATCGCGCGCACCTTCCAGAACGTCGCGCTATTCCGCGGCATGACGGCGCTCGACAACATCATGACCGGTCGCACGCTCAAGATGCACAAGAACCTGTTCTGGCAATTGCTGCATTTTGGGCCCGCCATGACGGAGGAAGTCGAGCACCGCCATCGGGTCGAGGAAATCATCGATTTCCTCAAGATCCAGGAAATCCGCCGCACGCCGGTCGGCCGGTTGCCCTACGGTCTGCAGAAGCGCGTTGAACTCGGCCGCGCGCTCGCCATGGAGCCAGATCTGCTGCTGCTCGACGAGCCGATGGCCGGCATGAACATGGAAGAAAAAGAGGACATGTCGCGCTTCGTGCTCGACGTGAACGACCACTATGGCACCACCGTCGCGCTGATCGAGCACGACATGGGCGTGGTGATGGACCTGTCCGACCGGGTGGTGGTGCTCGACCACGGCATCAAGATCGCCGACGGCACGCCCGACGAAGTGAAGGACAATCAGGGCGTGATCGACGCCTATCTCGGAGTCGCACATTGAAAAATCTGGTGCACTGAGGAGAACGCATGCACCTCCTCTACCAAATCTTCATCGATCCCTTCGTACAGATGGGCGGCGCGCCGGATCTGCTCGTGCAGACGCTGTGGGAGGGTCTGGTCGCCGGCGTACTTTACGCGCTGATCGCGCTTGGCTTCGTGCTGATCTTCAAGGCCTCAGGCGTGTTCAATTTCGCACAGGGCATCATGGTGGTGTTCGCCGCGCTCACGCTGGTCGGATTGTATGCGCACGGAGTGCCGGCATTTCTCGCGCTCGCGCTCACCATTGGCGTGATGTTCGTTTTGGCGCTCGCGATCGAGCGTTTCATGCTGCGGCCTCTGGTCAACCAGCCGGATATCATTCTGTTCATGGCGACGTTCGGCCTGACCTACATCCTCATCGGCTTCGGCGAACTAATTTTCGGCGGTGATCCCAAGATCATGATCGCCGACCAGCTTCTGCTGCCAAGCGGCTCCTACAGCATCAAAATGCTGGGCGGGTTCGTGCAGATGCAGAAAATCGACATCGCCGCCGCGATCATCGCCTCGCTGATGGTGGCGGCGCTGGCGGTGTTCTTCCAGAAGACGCGCATTGGGCGCGCGCTGCGGGCGGTCGCTGACAGCCACCGCGCCGCGCTCTCGGTCGGCATCTCGCTCGAATATATCTGGGTGACCGTGTGGTTTGCCGCCGGCATCGTGGCGCTGGCGACCGGCATCATGTGGGGCGCGCGCTCGAATGTGTCCTTTGCGCTGGAGATCATCGCGCTAAAGGCTTTGCCGGTGCTCATCCTTGGCGGATTCACCTCGATCCCCGGCGCCATTGTTGGTGGCGTCATCATCGGCGTCGGCGAGAAGATCGGCGAATTCTATTGGGGTCCGTTGTTCGGCAGCGGGATCGAAACCTGGCTCGCCTACGTCATTGCGCTTGTCTTCCTGCTATTCCGACCGCAAGGCCTGTTCGGCGAACGCATCATCGAGCGGATCTGAGGGCGACATGTTTTATCGCGAAGCCGGTCAGTACAAGACGAGCTACCGGGCCGATCAGGCGCTGTTTCCGATCCGGCAGGACCAGATCGGCATCGTCTTGATCCTAGCCGTGGCTTTCATTCTGGTGCCGCTCATGGCGTCCACTTTCGTGATCGACTCAGTTCTCATTCCGGTGCTGATCTATTCGCTCGCCGTGATCGGGCTCAATCTGCTCACCGGCTACACCGGCCTGCTGTCGCTCGGCACCGGCGGCTTCATGGGTGTGGGCGCGTTCGCCTGCTACAAGCTTGCGACCTTTTTCCCCGGCATCAATATCATCGTGTTGATCATCTGCTCCGGTTTTTTGGCTGCGGCGGCCGGCATTGTTTTCGGCATGCCCAGCCTGCGCATCAAAGGCTTCTATCTGGCGGTAGCGACGCTGGCATCGCAATTTTTTCTGTCATGGTGCTTCATCCGTATCCCGTGGCTCTACAATTACAACGTTTCGGCTTCGATTGAGGTGCCGACGCGGACGCTATTCGGCCTTGCGGTGACCGGGCCGAACGCCACGCCGGTCACGCGCTATCTCATCGTGCTCACGATCGTTGCGGTGATGACGTGGCTCGCCTCGAACTTGATCCGTGGGCGCATCGGCCGCACCTGGATGGCGGTGCGCGACATGGACATCGCCGCCGAGTTGATCGGCATCAAGCTCTACCCGACCAAGCTGCTCGCCTTCGCGGTATCGTCGTTCTACTGCGGCGTCGCGGGCGCCATGCTGGTCTTCCTATGGCTCGGCAACGCGGAATCCGAGAGCTTCAACATCAATCAGTCGTTTCTCATTCTGTTCATGGTCATCATCGGCGGCCTCGGCAGCCTGCTCGGTTCCTTCTTCGGCGCCGCCCTGATATTCGGCCTCCCCATCGTGCTGCGCATGATTAGGGCTACGTTGGGCCTTTCGATGACCTCAGCGACCCTCGAGCACATCAACTTCATAACGCTCGGAATACTCATTATTTTCTTCCTGATCGCGGAGCCGAACGGCTTGGCCAGGCTTTGGCAGATCGGAAAGCAGAAACTCAGGGTGTGGCCTTTCCCGTATTGAAAGGGCACACTTGAGGCAATTCCCCTATCCGGGGCGTAAGGGCCGGATAGGGGTACCCCTCTTCATCGAGGGGCGGACGTAAAGGCCGGGGCAACCAAGCGCCGGCAGACGCACAAGGGAGATACATGATGCGCTTGAAACACATAATTCTCGGCGCGGCCGTCGCGAGCCTGGTCGGCGCTTCCGCCCTCGTTTCGCAGGCCGCCGCAGACACCCTCGTACCACTGTTCACCTACCGCACTGGCCCGTTCGCCAATTCGGGCATTCCCATCGCCAACGGCATGCATGACTACATGAACATGCTGAACGCGCGCGATGGCGGCATCGGCGGCTCAAAGATCATCTTCGAAGAGTGCGAGACCGGCTACAAGAACGAGAAGGGCGTGGAATGTTATGAATCGTTCAAGGGCAAGAATCCGTCGGTGATCACGCCCTATTCCACCGGCATCACGCTGGCGCTGATTCCGAAAGCGGCGGTCGATCACATCCCGGTTCTGTCGATGGCCTATGGCCTGTCCGCTTCCGCAGTCGGCAAGGATTTCCCCTGGATCTTCAATCCGCCGGCCACCTATTGGGACGGCCTGTCCATCATCTTCCGCTACATCGGCGGCAAGGAAGGCGGGCTCGACAAGCTCAAGGGCAAGACCATCGGTTTCATCTTCTTCGATGGCGGCTACGGCCGCGAGCCGCTGCCGCTCCTGCACCAGCTTGCAAAGGACTATGGCTTCGAGGTGAAAGAGTATCCGGTGCCGCCGGCCGAAATGCAGAACCAGTCTGGCCTGTGGCTCAGCGTTCGCCGCGATCGTCCGAACTACATGATCATGTGGGGCTGGGGCGCGATGAACCCGACCGCGGTGCAGGAAGCCGCCAAGACCGGCTATCCGATGGATCATTTCATCGGCGTCTGGTGGTCGGGCAGTGAGGATGACGCGCGTCCGGCCGGCGCCGGTGCCAAAGGTTATCTCGCGCTCAACTTCAATGCGGTCGGCGCAAACTTTCCGGCGATCAAGGACATCGAAAAATACGTGATCGGCAAGGACAGCCAGACGCCCAAGGAAAAGGTTGGCGAGAACTTCTATAATCGCGGGGTGATGAATTCCGTGGTAATCGCCGAGGCGATCCGCAACGCGCAGAGGATCACGGGCAAGAAGGACATCACCGGCGATGAAATGCGACGCGGTCTGGAATCCCTGCAGATCACGGCGGCGCGCTGGAAGGAGATCGGCCTCGACGGCTTCGCAACACCGATCTCGGTGAGTTGCACCGATCACAACGGCCATGCCTCCGCTTACGTGCAGCAGTGGGACGGCGCCAAGTGGGTGAAAATCTCCGATTGGATTTCTCCCATGAAGGACAAGGTCTCACCGCTGATCGACGCGGCGGCGCAGGACTACGTGACCAAGAACCAGCCCTGGCCGAAACGCACGGAAGCTTGCGACAAGTCGTCGTAGCTCAAGTGAACAACCCCTCTCCCCGCCGTCATGGCGGGGAGAGGTTCTTTTCTGGAGCTTTCATGTCGGCGGCAACACGGACCGAAACAACGGCTTCCGCCACGGCGGGAAAAATACTTTCGGTCAACAATATCGAAGTCATCTACGACCACGTCATCCTGGTGCTCAAGGGAGTCTCGCTCGACGTGCCGAAGGGCGGCATCGTGGCGCTGCTCGGCGCCAATGGCGCCGGCAAGACCACCACGCTGAAGGCGATCTCCAACCTGCTGCACGCCGAGCGCGGCGACGTCACCAAGGGTTCGATCATATTCGAAGGCGACGAGGTGCAGGATCTTTCGCCCAACGAACTGGTGCGCCGCGGCTGCATTCAGGTGATGGAAGGTCGGCAATGCTTCGCGCATCTTACCATCGAGGAAAACCTGCTCACCGGCGCCTTCACCCGGCGCGACGGCAGGGCGGCGATTAGGAAAGATATCGACCTCGTTTATTCCTATTTTCCGAAACTGGCCGAGCGGCGTGACGCCATCGCAGGCTACACATCCGGCGGCGAGCAGCAGATGTGCGCCGTGGGCCGCGCGCTGATGTCGCGCCCGAAGATGATCCTGCTCGACGAGCCGTCGATGGGGCTGGCGCCGCAGATCGTCGAGGAGATTTTCGAGATCGTCAAAAATCTCAACGAGAAGGAAGGCGTTTCGTTCCTGCTGGCCGAGCAGAACACCCACATGGCGCTGCGCTTCGCGCGCTACGGCTACATTCTGGAGAACGGCCGCGTGGTGATGGACGGCGACGCCAAGTCGCTGGCCGAGAACGAGGATGTGAAGGAATTCTACCTCGGCATTTCCGGAGGCCGACGCAAATCCTTCCGCGACGGCAAGCATTACCGCCGGCGCAAGCGCTGGCTGGCGTAAGCTATGCCCGACCATTACGACGCCCTGGAAACCCGCGACCCGGCGGTGCGGGCGCGTGAGCAAGCCGCAGCGCTGCCCGGGATCGTCGCGCGCGCCATGACTGCGCCGGGCTGGGCCAAGCACCTCAAGGGCATCGACCCGAAGTCGGTGAATTCGCGCACTGCGCTGGCCAAACTGCCGGTGCTGCGCAAGGCGGACGTCGCGGCCTTGCAAAAGGAAAACCCGCCGTTCGGCGGCCTAAACGTGACCGCGCCGGGCCAGGCGCGGCGTCTCTTAATGTCGCCGGGGCCGATCTTCGAGCCGGAAGGCGAGGGCAAAGACTGGTGGGGCTCCGCGCGTGCCTGCTACGCCGCCGGCTTTCGCTCAGGCGATATCGTGCATAATTCCTTTGCCTATCACCTCACGCCCGGCGGCTTTATTCTGGAGGCGGGCCTGCACGCGCTCGTCTGCGCGGTCATTCCGGGCGGCGTCGGCAATACCGAGCAGCAGCTGGAGGCGATCGCGCACTACCGGCCGTCCGGCTATGTCGGCACGCCGGACTTTCTCAGAATCCTGCTCGATGCCGCCGAGAAGACCGGCAAGAGCGCCGCATCGATCAAGCGCGCGCTGGTGTCGGGCGCGGCGTTGCCGGCCTCGCTACGCGCCGAACTCGCGCAACGCGGCGTCGCTGTATTGCAATGCTATGCCACCGCTGAACTCGGCGTGATCGCCTACGAAGGCAAGGCGCGTGAAGGCATGATCGTGAACGAATCCGTGATCGTCGAAATAGTGCGGCCCGGCACCGGCGATCCCGTAGCCGAAGGCGACGTGGGCGAGGTGGTGGTCACCTCGTTCAATCCGGACTATCCGATGATCCGACTCGGCACCGGCGATCTCTCGGCGCTGCTGCCGGGCGCTTCGCCGTGCGGGCGCAGCAATGCGCGCATCAAGGGCTGGATGGGGCGCGCCGATCAGACCGCAAAGGTCAAGGGCATGTTCGTGCATCCCAAGCAGATCGCCGAGGTCGCCGCACGGCATCCGCAGCTGGCGCTGTTGCGCCTGGTCGTCGGCCGCGCGGACGAACAGGACAGCATGACGCTGATAGCGGAATGCGCCGCGCCCGATGCCGCGCTTGAGGCCGCGGTCGCCGCCACGCTGCAATCGGTCACCAAGCTCAAAGGCGCGGTCAAGCTGGTCGCGCCGGGCGCGCTGCCGAACGACGGCAAGGTGATAGCTGACGAGCGCAAGTCATGAGCCCGGCCACGGTCCCAACATCGGGCGGCCGCATCGGTGTGTTGCTGGTGAATCTCGGCACGCCCGACGCCACCGATTATTGGTCAATGCGCCGCTACCTGAAGGAATTTCTCTCCGACCGCCGCGTGATAGAGGAGAACCGCATCAAGTGGTGGCTGGTGCTCAACCTCATCATCCTGACCGTGCGCCCCGGCCGCAAGGGCCGTGATTACGACAAGATCTGGAACAAGCAGCTAAATGAATCGCCGCTCAAGACCATCACGCGGTCGCAGTCCGACAAGCTCGAGGAAATTCTCCACAATGTCGACAAGCGCCTCCGCGTCGACTGGGCGATGCGCTACGGCAATCCGTCGATCCGTTCGCGGCTGGAGGCGCTCGCCGCGCAGGATTGCGAACGCGTCTTGGTCGTACCGCTCTATCCGCAATACGCGGCGGCGACCACGGCGACCGTCTGCGACGAAGCCTTCCGCGCGCTCGCAAGGATGCGCTTGCAGCCCAGCTTGCGCGTGGCCGCGCCCTATTTCGCCGAGCCGGTCTATATCGATGCACTCGCCAATTCGCTCAATGCCCAACTTGCCAAGCTTAAGTTTAAGCCCGAAGTGATCGTCGCCTCGTTCCACGGCATGCCGGAGGACTATGTCGCCAAGGGCGATCCCTATTATCGCCATTGCAGCGCGACCACGGCGCTGCTGCGCAAAAAGCTCAAGCTCGACGAGGACGGGCTGATCATGACCTTCCAGTCGCGTTTCGGCACCGCGGAATGGCTCAAGCCCTATACCGACGCCACCATGAAATCCTTGGGCGAGCGCGGTATGAAGAAGATCGCGGTCATCATGCCCGGCTTTGCCGCCGACTGCCTGGAGACGCTGGAAGAGATCGCCATGGAGAATGCCGAAATCTTCAAGCACGCAGGGGGCGAGAATTTCGCGGCCATCCCGTGCCTCAATGACTCAGGCCCCGGCATGGCGGTGATCCGCGACGTGGTGCTGCGCGAGCTCAAGGGCTGGATTTGAAGTCGGCTGGGCCGCGCATTTTTTGATTGCGCGTGATCTTGTCAGAAAACCGGTTCCCTCTTTTCGGGATCACGCGCGCGCCCATCAACCCCCCGTTAACCATAGAGTTTTAACTTCCGTTAACCAAAGTCCGTGGAACGGCGGGCGAGCGCTCCTTTTGAAAAGGCGCGCCCGCCCGGCGTTCAACCGTGGGCAGGAGGGCGTGGCGCTGTGGGGCGCGGATGAGGTGGCGCAAACGGCGGCGCCGTCTTTCTCCGATCCGCTGGCGTCAAATCTGCAAAACGATCCGCGCCAACCGCCACGCTTCCACAAATTCACGCGGCCGGGGCTGGCGCAATTGGGACCGCCCGCCACTTTCACTGCCCCCGTATCGGGTGCCGGCGATACCGGATTCGATTCCACGAACAGCCGCAAAAAAGCATAAGGACAAAGCGAAGGCCAGGTCGCCGGCGAATGCGCAGGCAATCGCGCCCGGATTACCGGCGCCGACGCCCGTTTCGCGCTACCAGAAGCCGGCGACCGATTCCGCCGGCGGGGCTTATGCGCAAGCGCCTGGATCGCCGCCGGTCGAGCTGGAGCCGATCCGTAAGCTGCCGCCGAAGCGCAAGGCGTACCACCTTCGACGGCAGCGCCGGCATCGGCCAGCGCTTCAATCGCTTCGATCTGGCGATCAAGGGCGATGCCGAGCGCACCGTCTACCAGAACTCGACGCTGACCGACGGCAGCACCGCCAGCAACGCTGATCGCCAATACAATCAATATAGCGGCACGTTGTGCGGTAGCTACGAAATGACGCCCGGCATGAAGCCGTACGTGGAGGTCCGTGCCGATACCCGCGTGCACGATCTCAACGCAGATATCTCGAGCTATCAGCGCGATTCCAAGGGTCTCACCGGTACCGTTGGCACCACGAATTGACGCGCCAGCTCAGAGGCGACGTCGGCGTCGGCTATATGCGGCGCGGCTACGAAGACCCGCGCCTCGAACCGATAAAAGGCATGATCGTCAATGGGTCGCTGATCTGGACCGCCAGCGCGCTGACCACCGCTAAGCTTTCCACCACGTCAACGGTCGGCGAATCGACCATACCCGGCGTCTCCGGCGAGCTCTACCGCGACATCGGCTTGCAGGTCGATCATGCGCTGCGGCGCTGGCTGGTCGGCACCGTCAAGATCGGCTTCGGGCTCGACGACTATGTCGGCATGGACCGCGAAGACAAACGCTATTCGGCGGGCGTCGGGCTCACCTATAAACTCAACCGTTCGGTCCAGATCAAGGGTGAGTTCCAGCAGAACTGGTTGCATTCAAATGTGGCCGGCAATGACTATACGTCGAGCGTCTTCCTGCTCGGGGTCCGCTACCAGCGCTAAAATAACTATTTCTCGCCGAGCAATCGGCGCAGCTCACTGCGAAACGCCGGGGCGATATCCTGACGATCGAGCGCATAGGCGACATTGGCGGAGAGAAATCCGATCTTGGAGCCGCAATCGAAGCTGCGGCCCTCAAATTTGAGACCGTAGAACGGCTGGGTGCGCGCGAGCGTCACCATGGCGTCGGTGAGCTGGATTTCGCCGCCGGTGCCGGCCACCTGCTTTTCCAAGAGATCGAAGATCTGCGGCTGCAGGATGTAGCGCCCAGTGATGGAAAGATTGGACGGCGCTTCGGCCCGCTTCGGCTTTTCGACCATTTTGGTGATCGCAAAGGCCTTGCCCGTGGCGGCGCCGACGCCAACCACGCCATACATATGGATGCGGTCAGGCGGCACTTCCTCCACTGCGATGATGTTGGCGTTGTCGTCGAGGCCCTTGGCGGCATCTATCATCTGCGCCAGACAGCCGCGCGGATTCTGCACCAGCACGTCGGGCAACAGCAGCGCGAAGGGTTCATGGCCGACCAGTTCGCGCGCGCACCAGATCGCGTGGCCGAGGCCGAGCGGCGACTGTTGGCGGGTGAAGCTGAAGGTACCCGGCTCCGGCAAATCCTGCGATAAAAGCGCGAGGTCCGCCTTCTTGCCGCGCTCGACGAGGGTGAGCTCGAGCTCGAACTGACGGTCGAAATGGTCCTCGATCACCGCCTTGTGCCGGCCGGTGACGAAAATGAAATGCTCGATGCCGGCCTGACGCGCTTCGTCCACGACGTGCTGGATCAGCGGCCGGTCCACCACGGGGAGCATTTCCTTCGGCATGGCCTTTGTCGCCGGCAGAAAACGAGTTCCCAGGCCTGCGACCGGGAATATGGCTTTGCGAATGCGGGTCATGCGGGACTTAATCTTGGTTGCCGGGGCGATGATTAGTTCAGGCGAGCAGAAAGCATGGCGGCGAGCGTGGGTCCAGATGGGTTCCGGATGCTAGACTATTAACACCATCGAAACGATATCGAGGCACCTATAAGGGGCATCGAGGGGCGATAAAAAGAGAAGCGGCATCGGCAATGCGATTGATCCACCGCTATCTTCTGGCCACGATTCTGATGGTGGCCGCCGGCGGCGCTGCCATAGCGCAGACGCGCGACGACCGCTATTCCGGCGTGACCGGGACTATCCCGCCGGCTGCCATCGCGTCGCCGGCAGGCGGGCCAGACTGGAGCGGTGTGTCGGGCTCATCCGGCGATCCCCGCATGACCGCCGCGGCGATCCGCGCGGCGGCGGCGAATTTCCGTGGCTGCATCGAGCGCCTGTGGCCGCTAGCAGCCCGGCGCGGCATTCTGCGCAACGTCTATGCGGCCTACACCGCAGCGCTGACGCCGGACCTGCGCATCATGGATCTGCTCGACGGGCAGCCGGAATTCACCAAGTCGTTTTGGGACTATCTCGATCTCTTGGTGAACGATGCGCGCATCGAGCAGGGCCGCGCGCTACTGCAACGCTACCGCGCGACCTTCGACGCGGTGGAGCGCTCCTACGGCGTCGACCGCTACGTCATCGCCGCGATCTGGGGCGTGGAGACCAATTACGGAACGCTCGGCGGCGACCGTCCGGTGATCCGCTCTACCGCCACGCTCGCCTGCATCGGCCGCCGGCAGAACTATTTCCGCGAGGAATTCCTGTCAGCGCTAGAAATTCTTCAGCGCGGCGACGTCAAGCCTGAGCGGCTGGTCGGCTCATGGGCCGGCGCCTTCGGCCCGACCCAGTTCATGCCGACCGCGTTCAAGCGCTATGCGGTGGATTTCGACCACGACGGCCGACGCGACGTGGTCGACTCGGTGCCCGACATCATCGCTTCGACCGCCAATAATCTGAAGAGGGACGGCTGGGTTACCGGGCAGACCTGGGGCTACGAAGTCGTGGTGCCGGCGACCTTCAATTTTCTGCTCGGCGACCATGCGCGGTCGATGCCGATTCGTGACTGGGAGCGCTACGGGATTACGCGCCCCGGCAATAAGCCATTCCCGCGTCCGGACGACCACGCATTCCTGCTCATCCCAGCCGGCGTGCAGGGACCCGGCTTCATGATGCTGGCAAATTTCCGCGTCATCATGAGATACAATCCGGCCGAAGCCTATGCGCTGGCGATCGGTCACCTGGCCGATCGCCTGCGCGGGGCTTCGTCTTTCGTGCAGCAGTGGCCGCGTTACGAGCGGGTACTGTCGCGCGGCGAGCGGCTGGAGTTGCAGCAATTGCTGGATCGGCACGGCTATGACGTCGGCGAGCCAGACGGGCACCTCGGCGCCAGGACCAGGACCGCGATCCGCGATTTCCAGACCAGAATCGGGCGAGTTCCCGACGGCTTTGCCTCGGCGGGTGTCCTCGACCAGCTGCGTGGACGTTGAGCCTTCCGGATAACCAGCTGGCTACCTTCGAGTTGACATTTTTTGCGCGTTATTAGCCCATTCTGAGGGTGAAGGCCCTCTTCGCAGCTGGCCTTTTCCCTTGTAGATTAAGGTCTTGGGCGATCGACATGTTTGGCAAAATCCGGCATTCGCATTGGCTAATCGGGGCGGTCATTCTGGCCGCAGCTGAGTGTGCCAGCGTGGCCGCGATCGAAATTGCGCTCACGCTTCCCGCCCAGGCACAGCGGGGCGATGACCGCTATCCCTTTCTGAGCCGCCAGCGTCAACAAGGAGGCTTCTTCGGGGGGTTCTTCGGAGGAGGAGGAGGCTTCAACTCGCGGTCCTATCCGGGCGACAACCAACCCCCACCGCAGCAACCGCAAATTCAATACCAGTCCGACTCCTCGCACGCGCCGAGCCCGCGCAAGCCAGATGCGAATGCACCCGCGCCCACGACGTCGATCGTGGTGATGGGCGACAGCATGGCCGATTGGCTCGCCTATGGACTGGAGGACGCGTTTTCGGACTCTCCGGAAATCGGCATCGTCCGTAAGAACAAGATATATTCTGGGCTGTTGCGCTACGAGTCGAAAGGCGATCTCGACTGGTGGCACGTCGCGCGGGATATCCTCACGCAGGAGAAGCCCAATTACGTGATCATGATGCTCGGCGTCAGCGACCGCCAGAACATCCGCGAGCGCGATTTGGCCAGAGAGGCCGACAAGAACGCCAAGGATGAGCAGGACAAAAAAAACGCCGACCAAAATGCACAAAAAAAGGATCAGTCCGGCGAGCAAGATCAGTCGACGAGCATCGCGCCCGAGCCGCAGCGCGGCAAGAGTATGAACGGCACTATCGAATTTCGCAGCGATAAATGGGCGGAGGTTTACTCAAAACGCATCGACGATACGATTGCGGCCCTCAAGAGCAAGGGCGTGCCGGTGTTCTGGGTCGGCCTGCCCTCGATCCGCGGCACCAAATCCACTGCCGACGCGGTCTATCTCAATGATCTCTACCGCGCGCGCGCCGAGCGCGCCGGCGTGAACTATATCGACGTGTGGGACGGATTCGTGGACGAGGCCGGCAAGTACTCGAATTTTGGCCCGGACTATGAAGGCCAGATGCGGCGGCTGCGTTCAGGCGACGGCGTCTATTTCACCAAAGCCGGCGCCCGCAAGCTCGCGCACTATATCGAACGCGAAGTGCGCCGCTATATGAGCAATCGTGGGCCGGTGGCGCTCCCCTCCGGGCCGGTCGGGCCCGTACCGGGCGACGCAAAATCCACCGTGCGGCCGGTGGCCGGACCGGTGGTGCCGCTCACCGTGACGCCGGGAAATTCAGAGGAACTGCTGGGCGGCGCCGGCAATCAGCCGATGCATAGCGACGCCACCGCCAACCGTGTGCTGGTCAAGGGCGAGCCGGTGCCGCCCCTCCCCGGACGCGCCGACGATTTCGTCTGGCCTCTGGGCAGCGATGGCAAAAGTGTTGCGCCGGCGGCTGGCGCGCCCGCGGCTGCAGCGCCTGCGGCCAACGCGGTTGCCCGGACCGAGCCGACCGCCGCCGCAAAGCCATCGGAAGAGCCCAAGCACGGGCCCGCCGCAAAGACTTCGCAGACCACGGGCGTCAAGCCTCGGCTCGATCATCCGGTGGGAATCAAGCCGCGGCCGCCGCAATCCGACGTACCGCGCCCGCCGGGGTCGATCCCTCAGTCCGGCGGCTTCTACGGCTGGCAGCGCTAGCGCGGCAGCGTCGTCGAACCCATCAGGAATTTGTCGACCGCGTGTGCGGCTTGCCGCCCTTCGCGGATCGCCCACACCACCAGCGACTGGCCGCGGCGCATGTCGCCGGCGGCAAACACCTTGGGCACCGAGGTTAGGTAGGTGTTGGTATCGGCGTTGACATTGCCTCGGCCGTCGAGCGCCACTCCGAGCGTCTTGAGCATGCCTTCGTGCACCGGATGCACGAAGCCCATGGCGAGCAGCACCAGATCGGCCTCGATCTCGAACTCGCTGCCGGGCACCGGCTTGAACTTCGCGTCCGCGTGTACGCAGTGCAGCTTCTTGACGTGACCGTTCTCGCCGCTGAATTTCTGCGTCAGTACCGCGAATTCACGCTCGACGCCTTCCTCGTGGCTTGACGAGACGCGCAGCTTGAGCGGCCAATCCGGCCAGACGATCATTTTGTTTTCTTGCACGGGCGGCTGCGGCATGATCTCGAAATTGGTCACCGACACCGCGCCCTGGCGGATCGAGGTGCCGATGCAGTCGGAGCCGGTATCGCCGCCGCCGATCACAACGACCTTCTTGCCTTTCGCCAGGATCGGCTCTGCGTCGCCTTGCGGCTCGTTGCTCACGCGCCGGTTCTGCTGCGGCAGAAACTCCATGGCGAAATGGATGCCTTTGAGCTCGCGGCCGGGAACCGCCAGGTCGCGAGGTTTCTCGGCGCCGCCACTGAGCACTACGGCGTCGTGCTCCTTGACCAGTTTCTCTACCGGTAAGGTGACGCCAACATCGGCGCCATAATGGAACTGCACGCCCTCCGCCAGCATCTGCTCGACTCGGCGCTCGACGTGAATCTTTTCCATCTTGAAGTCGGGAATACCGTAGCGCAGCAGCCCGCCGGCCTTGGCCCAGCGCTCGTAGACGCGCACCTCATGCCCGGCGCGCGCGAGCTGCTGCGCGCAGGCGAGGCCGGCCGGGCCAGAGCCGACGATAGCGACTTTCTTACCGGTCTTGTGCGCCGGTAGTTCCGGCTTGAGCCCTTGCGCGATGGCGCGGTCGGCGATCTCGCATTCGATGGTTTTGATGGTGACCGGATTATTGTCGATGTTGAGCGTGCAAGACGCCTCGCATGGCGCCGGACAGACGCGGCCGGTGAATTCCGGAAAATTATTGGTCGAATGCATATTGCGCGCCGCCTCGTCCCAATGGCCGCGGTAGACGAGGTCGTTCCAGTCCGGAATCTGGTTGTTGACCGGGCAGCCGGTGAGCGCGCCGGTGATGCGGCTGGTGCCGTGGCAATAGGGCACGCCGCAATCCATGCAGCGAGCGGCCTGGTCGCGGATTTCCTTATCCGGCAGCGGCAGTACGAATTCGTGCCAATGCTTTATGCGCTCCGCAACCGGCTGGTAGTCGCGGTCCTCACGCTCGAATTCAAGAAACCCCGTGACCTTACCCATACTATTCCGCGGCCTGCATCGTGGCGGCCTTCTCCTTTGCCATCTCGGCAAGCGCGCGGCGGTATTCGACCGGCATCACTTTGCGGAACAAGGGACGATAGCGTTGCCAATTGGCTAGGATCTCAGCCGCGCGCTTGGAATTGGTGTAGCGCGCATGGTTGGCGATCAGCATATGCAGCCGCTCGGCATCCTTATTGGTCAGGTCGGACATCACGTCAACGCGGCCATGGCTCTCGAGATCGTTGTAGTGCCCGAATTCCTGCTCGGCGATCTGCTCTTCTTCCGGCACCGGCTCAAGCTCGACCATCGCCATGTTGCAGCGGGATTTGAAGGTGTCGTCCTCGTCGATCACATAGGCGATGCCGCCCGACATGCCGGCAGCGAAATTGCGACCGGTCACGCCAAGCACTACCACGACGCCGCCAGTCATGTATTCGCAGCAATGGTCGCCGGCGCCTTCGATCACGGCGATGGCGCCGGAATTGCGCACGGCGAAACGCTCGCCCGCCACTCCGCGGAAATAGCATTCGCCTTCGGTCGCGCCGTACAGCACGGTGTTACCGACGATGATGGATTCCTCAGGTACGATGCCGGTATCCGCCGACGGCCGGATAATGATACAGCCGCCCGACAGGCCCTTGCCGACATAGTCGTTGGCGTCGCCGTCGAGCTCGAAGGTGATGCCGCGCGCCAGCCAGGCGCCGAAGCTCTGACCGGCGGTGCCGGTGAAGCGCACGTGGATGGTGCCGTCGGGCAGGCCGTCATGGCCGTAGCGCTTGGCCACCTCGCCGGACAGCATGCCGCCGACGGTGCGGTCGATGTTGCGGATGACGGTTTGCAGCCGCACCGGCGCGCCGCGGTCGAGGGCTGACTGCGATTCCGCGATCAGCTTGCGGTCGAGGATGTCGTGGATCTTGTGATCCTGCGCCTCGCACTTGTAGATATTGGTGCCGGCCGCGGCCGGCGGCTTATGGAACAGCTTAGAGAAATCGAGGCCCTTGGCCTTCCAGTGTTCTACCAGCTGGCGCTGGTCGAGCATTTGCATCTGGCCGATCATCTCGTTGAAGCTGCGGTAGCCCAGCGCAGCCATCAGCTCGCGCACCTCCTCGGCGACGAAGAAGAAATAATTGATCACGTGCTCGGGCTGGCCCTTGAAGCGCTTGCGCAGCACCGGGTCCTGGGTCGCAACGCCGACCGGACAGGTGTTGAGATGGCACTTGCGCATCATGATGCAGCCGGCCGCGATCAGCGGCGCAGTCGCAAAGCCGAACTCGTCGGCGCCGAGCAGGGCGCCCACCACCACGTCGCGCCCGGTGCGGATGCCGCCGTCGACCTGCACGCAAATGCGCCCGCGCAGCCGGTTGATCACCAGCGTCTGGTGGGTTTCGGCCAGGCCGATCTCCCAGGGGCTACCGGCGTGCTTGATCGAGGTGAGCGGCGATGCGCCGGTACCGCCCTCGAAGCCGGCGATGGTGACATGATCGGCGCGCGCCTTGGAGACACCGGCGGCGACCGTGCCGACGCCGACTTCGGAGACCAGCTTCACCGACACGTCGCCGGTCGGATTGGCGTTCTTCAGATCGAAGATGAGTTGCGCCAGATCTTCGATCGAATAAATGTCGTGGTGCGGCGGTGGCGAGATCAGGCCAACGCCGGGCGTCGAGTGGCGCACCTTGGCGATAGTCTTGTCGACCTTGTGCCCGGGCAGCTGGCCGCCTTCGCCGGGCTTGGCGCCCTGCGCCATCTTGATCTGCATCACGTCCGAGTTGACGAGATACTCGGCGGTGACGCCGAAACGTCCGGAAGCCACCTGCTTGATGGCCGAGCGCATGCTGTCGCCGTTCGGCAGCGGCTTGAAACGGTCTGATTCCTCGCCGCCTTCGCCGGTGTTCGACTTGCCGCCGATGCGGTTCATAGCGATCGCCAGCGTGGTATGCGCTTCGCGCGAGATCGAGCCGAATGACATAGCGCCGGTGGAGAAACGCCGCACGATGGTCTTGGCGGGCTCGACCTCCTCGATCGGCACTGGCTTGCGGCCGTCTTCGTCCGCCGACTTGACGCGAAACAGGCCGCGAATCGTCAGAAGCCGCTCGTTCTGTTCGTTCACGATTCCAGCGAAGGCGCGGTAGTGCTCCTGCGAATTGCCGCGCACCGCATGCTGCAGCCGAGCGACGGTTTCGGCGGTCCAAACATGGTCCTCGCCGCGTACGCGCACGGCATAGTCGCCGCCGACGTCGAGCATCGCTGTGTAGATGGGTGAATCGCCGAAGGCATCGCGATGGCGGCGTACCGCCTCTTCCGCGATTTCGGCCAGCCCGACGCCCTCGATGCGCGTGTGCGTGCCGGTGAAGTATTTGTCGACGAAGTCCTGGCGCAGGCCAACGGCATCAAAGATCTGCGCGCCGCAGTAGGACTGATAGGTCGAAATGCCCATCTTGGACATCACCTTGAGCAGGCCTTTGTCGATCGACTTGATGTAGCGCTTGATGACTTCCTTCTCGTCGAGTTTCTGCGGCAGATCGTCCTTCATGGCGACCAGCGTCTCAAAGGCGAGATAGGGGTTGATCGCTTCGGCGCCGTAGCCGGCCAGACAAGCGAAATGATGCACCTCGCGCGGCTCGCCGGTCTCCACGACCAGCCCGACTGAGGTGCGCAAGCCTTTGCGGATAAGGTGGTGATGCACCGCCGCGCAGGCGAGCAGCACCGGGATCTGAATACGGTCAGCGCCGGCCTTGCGGTCAGACAGGATGATGATGTTGCAGCCGGCGCGCACCTCTTCCTCGGCGTACTCGCACAGCGCGTCGAGCGCCCAGCCCATGCCGTCGGTGCCATGCTCGGCCGGGAAGGTGATGTCGAAGGTGCGCGACTTGAAGTGATCGCCGCTCATCTGCGAGATCGAACGGATTTTTTCCAGGTCCGCATTGGTGAGGATAGGCTGGCGCACCTCCAGCCGCTTGCGGTTCGACAAGCCTTCCAGATCGAACAGATTCGGCCGCGGCCCGATGATGGAGACCAGGCTCATCACCAGCTCTTCGCGGATCGGATCAATCGGCGGATTGGTCACCTGCGCGAAGTTCTGCTTGAAATAGGTGAACAGCGGCTTCGGCTTGTCCGACAGCGCCGAAATTGGCGTATCGTTGCCCATGGAGCCGATCGCTTCCTCGCCGGTGGAGGCCATCGGCGTCATCAAGAACTTCAGGTCTTCCTGGGTGTAACCGAAGGCCTGCTGGCGATCGAGCAGCGACAGGTTGGAGATCAACGCCTCATTGGCGGTATCGGGCAGTTCCTCCAGCACGATCTGGGTACGCCCGAGCCATTCCTTGTAGGGATGGCGCTTCGCCAACGTCGCCTTCAATTCCTCGTCCGGAATAAGCCGGCCCTCGTCGAGATCGACCAGCAGCATCTTGCCCGGCTGCAGCCGCCACTTCTTGACGATGTCCTTTTCCGGAATCGGCAGCACGCCCATCTCGGACGCCATCACGATGCGGTCATCGCGGGTGAGCAAATAGCGCGCCGGGCGTAATCCGTTGCGGTCGAGCGTGGCGCCGATCTGGCGGCCATTGGTGAAGGCAATGGCAGCGGGGCCGTCCCATGGTTCCATCAGCGCGGCGTTGTATTCGTAGAAGGCGCGCCGCTCCTCGTTCATGAGCGGATTGCCTGCCCACGCTTCGGGAATCATCATCATCACGGCATGCGCGAGCGGGTAGCCGCCCTGAGTGAGGAATTCGAGCGCGTTGTCGAAGCAGGCGGTGTCGGATTGGCCCTCATACGAAATGGGCCACAGCTTGCTGATGTCGGCCCCGAACAGCGGTGAGGACACCGAAGCCTGGCGCGCCGCCATCCAGTTATTGTTGCCGCGCAGC
This sequence comes from Pseudolabrys sp., assembly GCA_035469145.1. Classification (GTDB taxonomy): domain Bacteria; phylum Pseudomonadota; class Alphaproteobacteria; order Rhizobiales; family Xanthobacteraceae; genus Pseudolabrys. Next base: position 18,344 of record DATISB010000110.1, on the reverse strand, counting down.
GTGTTGATCTCGCCGTTATGCGCGATGTAGCGGTACGGATGCGCCAGCGACCAGGTCGGGAAAGTATTGGTCGAGAAACGCTGGTGCACCAACGCGAGCGCGCTCTCGAAATCCGGATCGTGCAGGTCTGGATAGTAGGCGCCGAGCTGGTCGGCCAGGAACATGCCCTTGTAGATCACCGTGCGACAGGAGATCGACACCGGGTAATAGCCGGATGTGCGCCGCTCACGCCGCGTGTAGATGATGTATGAGATTGACTTGCGCAGGATGTAGAGCCTGCGCTCGAACTCGGCTTCGGAGAATTTCTTCTTGCCGAGGCCGATGAACACTTGCAGGTGCACCGGCTCGGTTGGCTTGACCGACTCGCCCAGCGTCGAATTGTCGGTCGGCACCTCGCGCCAGCCGAGCAGCGTCAGCCCCTGGCGCGCGATCACATCGACGTAGATGTCGCGGATGATCTGCCGCCAGTTGGTATCGCGCGGCATGAACAGATAGCCGACCGCGTATTCGCCCGGCTTCGGCAACTTGAAGCCGAGCTCGGCGGTTTTCTTGGCGAAAAACTTGTGCGGGATCTGCACCAGGATGCCGGCGCCGTCGCCCATGCGCGGGTCGGCGCCGGTGGCGCCGCGATGCTCCAGATTGCATAGGATGCGCAACCCGTCCTCGACGATGAGGTGCGATTTGCGACCCTTGATGTCGGCGATGAAGCCGACGCCGCAGGCGTCCTTGTCGAGCGCCGGATCGTACAGACCTTGCGGCGGCGGCGTGCCGGGATCGGCGCTGGCGCAACGCAACAGCGCAGCGTCGCGAGAATGCGCCGCGATCACGCGTTCGACAAATCCTGCGCTGCTCCTGTCCTCGCTCATCTCATCCTGCCTCACCGGTGCCAATGCTACCGTGTACTGGCCTCCGGCGTACTCACCTCGATCGCAGGCCCCTTAGGCGCCGCGGCCAAAGCGCAACCGATCTCGAGAAGGGCAAGCCTTGCCGGTCGTCGCCGCCGTGGCTGCTCACTTTGGGCGCCACCGATGTCAGCCCCGACTTCAAAGGCCGGCACCGTGGCCGCCACTATTAGGACAGCGATGCTGTCCTAATTGACCATGCCAAATTTTGCCCCGCCACACAAGGCTGGTCCGCGCCGGAATTGGTCGAACCTTTCGCTTTGTTGCGGCGGCGCCCTCTCACCAAGCAAGAAGAGGACCACGCGCTGCCGCTTGGCGCAATGCCGTTGCGCTGGTCGCGCTTCGCTAAATTGTGAGGTGGGTTAACTGTTTAACCGTGGCTATGGGGAAAAGCTGCGGAATTCGGTTGTTTGGCTATGGTGCTGGAAATTAAGCCAACTGATCGGTTTCTGACGCGGGCGGGCGTCTTGAAAAAAGCGGTGACAACCTGGCCGGCGTGACGCTGGCCGCGACCTTGTCGCTGGTTGAAGCGCGGCTAGCTCGCAATACGAAAGCGCCCCGGAGGTCCGGGGCGCCGCCGTTGCGATTGAAGCTGCGGTGTTAGGCCGCGGCTTTGGTTTCGACCACCTGCGGCTTGGCATTGCCATTGCCGATCGGGATCTGGCGCGGCTTCTTCGCCTCCGGGATTTCACGCACGAGATCGACGTGCAGCAATCCGTTCTCGATGCTCGCGTTCTTGACCTGGACGTGGTCGGCAAGTTGGAACACGCGCTCGAAAGCGCGCGCGGCGATGCCCTGATAGAGCACTTCGCCGTTCTGCTCTTCCTTGGCCTGCTTGGCGCCCTTGATCGTCAGCGTGTTCTCTTTCGCTTCGATCGAAAGCTCGTTCTCGCCGAAGCCGGCCACTGCGACTGTGACGCGGTAATCGTTTTCGCCGGTCCGCTCGATGTTGTAGGGCGGGTAGCCCGGGGCGGCATCGAAGCCGTCCATCATCGAGAACAACCGGTCGAAGCCGACGGTAGAACGATAAAGGGGAGCAAGATCAAACGTACGCATGGCATATCCTCCTTGAGTTGAGCGACATGCGGGCGGTCCGCCACAGGGCCGAACCTAAAACCCGAGCGCAGCCGGAATGGCCTGCGCGAAATTGATATGGGAACGTGGTTTGGGGCTCGCAAGAGGGCCGCTTCTTTGGTCATAAGCCTTTGAAATAGCGTGATTTTAAATCAATAATCTCGGTGCGATTGAGCCTGCCTTGCGCCCTGCTATAAGGCCCCGGGCCACCGCGCATCGGCTCATTTTCGGCACCATGAAACTCGTCTCCATCCCCGCCAATCCGGTGCCCGATGATGTGGTGACCGGCAGCATCAAGACCCCGGATGGGGTCGCCTTGCGCTTTGCGCGCTGGGCGCCGCCGGTCGGGCGCAAAGGCACGGTCGTCGTGCTGCAAGGCCGCGCCGAATACATCGAGAAATATTTCGAGACCGTGCGCGATCTACGCGCGCGCGGGTTCGCCGTGGCGACGTTTGATTGGCGCGGACAAGGCATGTCGGACCGCGCGCTGGCCGACCGCCACAAGGGTCATGTGCGGAATTTTTCCGAATACGCCACCGACCTTGAATCCATCATGGAGCAGGTGGTACTGCCTGATTGCCCGCCGCCGATCTTCGCGCTCGGGCATTCCATGGGCGCTGCCATCGGCATACGCGCCTGCCATGACGGTAGCCGCTGGTTCGAACGCATGGTGCTCGCCGCGCCGATGATCGCGCTGCGGCCGGGCCGTCTCTCGACCATGGCGGGGCCGCTGGCGCGCTTCATGCGCATGCTGGGGCGCGGCTCCGGTTATGTGCCGACCGGACATGCCGATGCCACCGGCTCGGAGGATTTTCTCGGCAATGTGCTCACCTCCGATCCGGTGCGCTACGCGCGCAATACCGCGGTGCTGGAGGAAGCGCCGGAGCTCGGCATCGGTTCGCCGACGATAGCCTGGGTCGATGCCGCGCTCCGCCTGATGAAGCGGTTCGCCGCGCCCGGTTACGCCAGTCACATCCGCCAGCCGATCCTGCTGGTGGCCGCCGGTCGCGATGAAGTGATCTCGACCCCAGCGATCGAAACATTCGGGATGAATTTGCTGGCCGGCCGGCATCTCATACTCGCCGGCAGCAAGCATGAGATCCTGCAGGAGCAGGATCACTACCGCAGCCAATTCTGGGCGGCATTCGACGCCTTCGTGCCCGGCACGCCAAGGTATTAGGGCGCGTACTCATCATCGAATTTGGTGACAACGGTTGGTCAATATCCGCCGTGCTGGGCGCACCGCAACAATAGGCAGTCACTCCGATTTGATCGCATCGTTTCCGCACTTCCCTCCCAGTCCCCCAAGGCACGCTTGTCGGTCATGGGTATGGCGCGCAAGGGCATGCTATTATTGTTTTTCATTATTGCAAATCCTTCCGGAATGGGGACTTGATTGCGCGAAAAGGAACTCCGTATAGCGCTCGTCTGTTTCGGCGGCGTCTCGCTCGCGGTCTACATGCATGGGATCATCAAGGAGATCCTGAAGCTAACCCGCGCGTCGAGCGCCCTTCATGCCATCACCAATCGGGCCAAGCGGTCGACCGCAACATTTTTCGATACTCGCGACGGCTCCAATTCCGAATACGACACCGAAACGATCTACTTTGATCTTCTGCGCGACATCGGTCGAACGGTTGAGCTGCGGGTCATCGTCGATATCGTCGCGGGAGCCTCTGCGGGCGGAATCAATGGCATTATGTTGGCACGGGCAATAAGTCACGACCTGTCCATGGGTCGGCTGCGCGACCTCTGGCTTGAGAATGCCGATGTCACCGAACTCCTCGCACCGGAAGCGAGAGCGCACAGATGGAGCAAGTGGCTTCTTCGACCGTTCTTTTGGGCGGCCGGCATGGCAGGCTCGGAATTCATCAGCGACCCAGAGGTGCGTTCCAAGCTGTCGCTATTCATGCGGTCTCGCTGGTTCCAGCCGCCACTCGACGGGCTGAAGATGGCCGCATTGATGTACGATGCGGTCAAAGCGATGGAACCGCTAAGCGAACCGGCATCGTCACTCCTTCCATCCGGTCAGGGGCTCGATTTGTTCGTGACTTTGACGGATTTCTATGGCTCCCAGCAGCTCATGCAGATTCACGATCCGCCCGTTATCCACGAACGAGAGCACCGTCATGTGCTGCATTTCAAATATCGCCGTCGCATAAGCGGAGTCGTCGATAGCGATTTCGATCTGGAAAATGCACCGGCGCTGGCGTTTGCCGCGCGCGCAACCTCTTCAATCCCTGGGGCTTTCCCGCCGGCGCGGATCGTGGAGATGGACCAGCTTATCCGAGTGCGATCCGCGGTTTGGCCGCGCCGCTCGGAGTTCATGGCACGGAATTTCGAGCAGTACGCTAGGCTGAATGTCGACGTGGCTTCCGTTCCATTCATCGACGGCAGTGTCTTAAACAGCCGGCCATTCCGGGAGGCGATCACAGCAATCCACGGCCGTCCCGCGTATCGCGAGGTTGATCGTAGGGTGGTCTACGTAGATCCGAATCCGGCGTCAGCAGGCTCACCCGCGCATCATGGCATGCCAGGATTCTTCGCAACGCTGAAGGGCGCACTGTCAGACATTCCATTGGCCGAACCTCTGACAGATGAGCTAAATTGGATTGCCCGCTTCAACGCGCGGGCGCGCCGGCTCAGAGCCATCATCGAAAGTGCGCGCCCCCATATCAACCGCCTGGTTGCCGAGGTGATTGCAACTGACCGCGACAAACGGGTCAGCGAAGATCGCATCCGAAGCTGGCGCGAACAGGCGAATAGCAAGGCTGCCCGCGATGCAGGTTATGCGTACGAAGCTTATGTACGTCTCAAACTCGCCTCGGCGCTCAGCTTCGCCAGCAAACTGATCATGGACATCCGTGGCGTGCGCCCGGGATCGCCGTTCGCACGGGCCATCGCGGAAATCGTCGACGCCTGGGCGGTCCAGGCCGGCGTGACATACGAGCTCACGGAAAGCCGATCGCTGCCGGCGGAAGTTGCGACAGATTCTGAAATTACATCGAAATGGTTGGCGTTTCTGCTGACGTTCGACGTCGACTATCGCAAGCGCCGGCTACACTTTCTAATTGAAGGTCAGAACCGGCTTTATCAAATGGTCGGTTCTAAAGGGTTTGAAGATCTCAATGTCGCTGCTGTCGATCGGCTCAAGCGCAAGTTCTACGAATCTGTCGAGACGCTAGAGCGACGGGATACGGTTGCGTCCCTCAATGCAGCAACGAGGAACCTGGTCGAGGAAATTTTTCGGTCGGCACCGTCCCCTACCGAGGTCAGGGAGATCGCGAAATATGCTCAATCCTTCGTTGCGCGGCACAAAGACCAGCTCGATCTGCTCATCGAACACCTTGGCCTGGATATCGACCTCAAGACCAGCACACGAGACATCGATGCTCTTCTGGCCGAAACCGAGGGATGGCCGCCCGGCGGGCTGTACGAGGTACTCGTGAATTATCTCGGATTTCCATTCTGGGACGTGCTGACGTTTCCTGTCTTGCCATGGCGGGAGTCCGGCGAATTCAATGAAATCAGAATTGACCGTATCAGCACGCAGGATGCCACCGGGATCGAACGACTTGGATCTTTTCGTCTGAAGGGCACCACCTTGAATCAGTTTGCGGCGTTTTTGTCGCGCGCGTTTCGCGAAAACGATTACATCTTAGGTCGCCTGCATGCAGTCGATCGGCTGATCGATATCGTATGCGACGCAGCCGGCCCAGATGCTCAGAGTCAAGCTGCGGTGGCCGCGCTGAAGAGAAATGCCATCCTTCGGATCCTGGATGGAGAGGAACCGCATTTGCCTACGTGCGCGAAGATAATCGCGGAGCTTCGCGCCGCGCTCGATGCAGAATAGAGCCTAATTTATTGAAAACCAAAGATTGTTGCACCGACAGGTGTTCAATGAACGATTCGTCAGCTGGCCCCGATAGTAAACATTGGCCGCGCGATTATGCTCGCTCTAGCCCTTGAGCATTTCCAGTGCCGCCCGGTGCACGCGCTCGTCGCCGGCGACGACGATGCGGCCGCCGGCCTGCGCCGGGCCGTTCTCCCAGGTGGTGACGATGCCGCCGGCGCCGGTGACGATGGGGATCACCGCGACGATGTCGTATGGCTTGATCTCGGTCTCAATCACGAGATCGATCAGGCCCGCCGCCAGCATGCAATAGGCGTAGCAGTCGCCGCCATAGCGCGAGAGCTTGACCTTGGTTTCCAGCCGGCCGAAAGCGGTGCGGTCGGATTCGTTCATTAGCAACGGGCTGGTCGTGGACAAGATCGCGTCGTCGAGCGACGCACAGGCGCGCACGTGCAGATCGCGGTTGCCCGCCGGCCCTCGATAACGTGCGGCGCCGCCGTCGCCGGAAAATTTCTCGCGCGTGAATGGCTGGTTCATCATGCCGAACACCGGTTCGCCGAAGCGCATCAAGCCGATCAGCGTGCCCCAGGCCACCATGCCGGTAATGAAGGATTTGGTGCCATCGATCGGGTCGAGCACCCAGACATATTCGGCATCGGTGCGCTCGGCGCCGTATTCCTCGCCGATAACGCCGTGGCCGGGGAAATTCTGGCGGATGAGCGCGCGCATGGCCTGCTCGGCGGCGCGGTCGGCTGCGGTGACCGGATCGAAACCGACGGCCTTCTTGTTGTCGATCGCCAGTGCCGTGCGGAAAAACGGCAGGATGGTCTCGCCCGACACGCCGGCAAGCTGATCGACGAAACTGCTGAAATCGATGGCCGTCATGCCGCCTGCTTATCGCACGATCCCTAAAAGAGGCACCCGGTTTTCCCGAATGATCATGCGGCGCCTCGTCTAGCCGCGTGCGGCACAGCATTTCTTAGCCTCAAGCAATGCAAATTGCGCTGCGTAAGTTTCCCTTATCTAACTGAAATTGTGATGTTTTTGCCGCCAAGTCTCGAAAAATGTGAAATATGTCCATTAAAACAGCTAGCCAGCTATGCATTAAAACATGTGTTTTTTGCCAACAATCCTTGATTTTTGTGCATCGCGGTGTAAATTATTGCAATGCGGTAGCGAGAGCTATCGTTGCCCTCCTTGGGCGTTTCCTCCCTAGACTTGGGCCGCTTGCCAACGCGAGCGGCCCTTTTTTTGACTATTCGGCCGCCGCCCGATACGGGCGCAGCTCATCCAGCGGAATCTCGCCCAGGCACCGCGCCAGCGTCTCCAGGTCGGCCGCCAGCCGGGCGAAGGTGCTGGAACGCGCGTAGCGGCGCTCGTCCATGTAAAGCGCGCGGTTGATCTCGAGCTGGATGGCATGCAGGCCGGCAGCCTGGTTGCCGTAATGCTCGGTGATGAAGCCGCCTGCATAGGGCTTATTCCGGCTGACGGTGTAGCCCAGGGTGCGCAGGGTCTTTTCCACGGTCTCGGCCACCGCGCCGACGCAACTGGTGCCGTAGCGGTCGCCGATCACGAAATCCGGCCTCGCCCGCTCGTCCTTATGGCCGGCGGTGGACGGCATGGAATGGCAATCGATCAGCACGGCGGCGCCAAAGTCCCGTTGTAGCCGGGTGAATAGCCGGCGCAACGCACGGTGATAGGGCTTGTACAGGCTCTCGATCCGGTGCAGCGCGTCGTCTACCGGAATGCGCTGGTCGTAGATTTCCTGGGCATCGCCGACCACCCGCGCCACGGTTCCCAGGCCCCCCGCCACCCGCATCGAGCGGGTATTGGCGAAGGAGGGCAGGCGGCCCTCGAACATGCGCGGATCGAGCTCGTAGGGCTCGCGGTTGACGTCCACGAGGCAACGCGGGAAATGCGCGCGCATCAGCGGAAATCCGTGCTTGACCACGCCGGCGATCAATTCGTCGACGAAGCTGTCCTCCGACCGGCGCAGGGTCGCAATGTCGAGCCGCGAGACGGCCAGGAAATCGCGCGGATAGATCGAGCCGCTGTGCGGCGAATTGAACAGCACCGGTCCCATGCCCGCGGCCGGCTCCAGGACCTCGAACGGCGGGTCAAGTTCGTCGCGGATTTCACTCATGGATGGTAATGGCCATTTCAAGCATAGGTAGCATGGCGGTTAAGATGGGCCCAATCAGTCCAGTATAACGTTCTATTGTCTATGCGCCGGGGCACAATGCCAAGCCATGCTTTAGGTTCACCCGTTATTTACCTGGCGTAAGTCTTATGGGGCGGTTGGGCCACCCCGCAGGGGCAGCCTGGATGCGAGGTTCGGGTCATATGTCGAAAATCCTTCTGGCTGAAGACGATACCGATATGCGGCGCTTTTTGGTCAAGGCGCTGCAGAATGCCGGATTCGATGTGACCTCCTACGACAATGGGCTGTCGGCCTATCAGCGGCTGCGCGAGGAGCCGTTCGAGCTTCTGCTCACCGATATCGTGATGCCCGAGATGGACGGTATCGAGCTAGCCCGCCGCGCCGCCGAACTCGACCCCGACATCAAGATCATGTTTATCACCGGCTTCGCCGCGGTCGCGCTCAACGCCGATTCCACCGCGCCCAAGCACGCCAAAGTGCTATCCAAACCGATCCATCTGCGCGACCTGGTCAACGAAGTGACCAAGTTGCTGGCGGCTTGAGGCGTATGATCCCGAAAAGTGGATACCGGTTTTCGGACAAGATCATGCGCAAACAAAAGACCGTCCCTGGGCGGCTTGCCTCGCCAGTTTGGAGCCGATAAGACCAAATCCATTAAAGGGCGCGTAGCTCAGCGGAAGAGCACCTCCTTGACATGGAGGGGGTCACAGGTTCGATCCCTGTCGCGCCCACCATAAAAATCGTGCACTGATGCGACGTTTTCGGCTGGGCGCGTTGCGTTGACAGCGGCGGGCAGGCTGCTATGAACCCGGCAACCAGAGAACCCAGAGATTGTCATGAAAGTCCGTAACTCCCTGAAATCCCTGCGCGGCCGCCATCGCAACAACCGCATCGTGCGGCGCAAGGGCCGAGTCTATATCATCAACAAGACCAATCGCCGCTTTAAGGCCCGCCAAGGCTAAAATCTTGGCCTCGCGCCCCCGAGGGCGGGCGCATCAATCATCGCCGCATATTTGCCTTGAGCAGCGGAGATATTAAACTCCACTCATGTGCTCGCGATTCCTCGCAAGTTTATTTGTCGCCGCCGTCGCGGCGGGCTATGCCGCGACCGCCGGTGCCGAGTCGGGGCAATGGGTCGAACCGCCGAAAAAGCTGCCACATGTCCAGCACGGCAATCCCACGCACAATCTCGATTTCCTGTTCGGGGCGCTCAAGGTCGCGCCCGACGACGTCACCGCCAAGGCGATCGAGGAACGCATCTGGGCGCAGTGGGCCGCCTCGCGCAGTGACACCACCACGCTGTTGATGTCGCGCGTGCAGGCCGCGACTGAGGCAAAGGATACCGATCTCGCGATCACGCTGCTTGACGCCGTCATCAAGATCAAGCCGAAATACGTGGAAGCCTTGAACCGGCGCGCCACCATCTACTACTTGAAGAAAGACTACGGCCGTGCGCTCGCCGACATTCGCGAGGTGTTGCGCCGCGAGCCGCGCCATTTCGGCGCGCTGTCCGGCCTCGGCTTGATCATGCAGGACATCGGCGACGACAAGCAGGCACTGGAAGTCTATCGTCGCGCGCTCGCGGTCTATCCGCGCCTGCAGCGCATCCCCGATCTGGTGAAGACGTTGCAGGAAAAGGTCGAGGGTCGGGATATTTAATCTCCCGCCGTCTCCGACCCCACATAGGCAATGCGTAACATGTTGGTCGCGCCCGGCGTGCCGAGCGGCAAGCCAGCGACGATGATGACGCGCTGGCCGGCCTTGGCGAAGCCTTCCTTGAAAGCGATACGGCTGGCGCGCTCGACCATGTCGTCCTGGTCGTGGGCGTCCTCGGTGATCACGCAATGCACGCCCCACACCACCGACAGCCGGCGTCCGGTTGCGATATTGGGCGACAGCGCCACGATCGGGGGGCGCGGCCGCTCGCGCGCCATGCGCAGGCCGGTGGAGCCGGACGAGGTCCAGCACACCACCGCCGCCAGATCGAGTGTGTCGGCGATTTGACGCGCGGCGTCGGCAATGGCGTCGGCGCCGGTCGCCTCCGGCACCGCGCGCTGGGCGTCGAGGATGGTGCGGTAGATCGGGTCGCTTTCTATCTCCTCGGCGATGCGGTTCATGGTGGCGACCGCTTCCACCGGATATTTGCCGGCCGCCGATTCCGCCGACAGCATGACCGCGTCGGCGCCCTCGAATATGGCGGTGGCGACGTCGGACACTTCCGCGCGCGTGGGTACCGGCGAAGAGATCATCGATTCCAGCATTTGCGTCGCCACCACCACCGGCTTGCCGGTGGCGCGGCCCATGCGCGTCATCTGCTTCTGTACGCCTGGCACCTTCTCTAGCGGCATCTCGACGCCTAGATCGCCGCGCGCCACCATCAGCGCATCGGCGAGATCCATAATTTCTGACAGGCGATGCACCGCCTGCGGCTTTTCGATCTTGGCCATCAGCGCGGCGCGCCCGCGGGTGATCTTCTTGGCCTCCGCGATGTCTTCCGGCCGCTGGATGAACGACAGCGCCACCCAGTCGATGCCGGCATTGAGCGCGGCTTCGAGATCGGAGCGGTCCTTCTCGGCCAAGGCGGAGAACGGAATCGTCGAATCCGGCAGGCTGACGCCCTTGCGGTCGGACAATTTGCCGGCCACCTCGACGCGCGTGGTCATGCGCTTGGGCTCGGCTTGCATGACGGTGAGCCGCACCTTGCCGTCGTCGATCAGCAGCGTGCGCCCGGGCGCCACCGCGGCGAAAATTTCCGGATGCGGCAGATAGGCGCGTGTGGCGTCGCCAGGGGCCGGATCGCTATCAAGCACGAAGCTGTCGCCGCTCGCCACTATCGCCGATCCGCCGGCAAATGTGCCGAGCCTCAGCTTGGGGCCCTGCAAGTCGACCAGAATGCCGATCGGCCGCCCGGTGTCGCGCTCGATGCCGCGGATCACGGCGACCAATTCGCGCATGCGGTCCTGACTGGTGTGGCTCATATTGATTCGGAACATGTCGGCGCCGGCTTTGAACAAGCGCGCGATCATGGCGGCGTCGGAAGAGGCCGGTCCCAGCGTGGCGACGATCTTGGCGCGGCGCAGGCGTCTCATCGTTTACCGCCATCGGCTGGCGCCGACGGCGCGGCGGACGGCGGCCGCTGCGTCGCGGGCGGCAACGGACGGGCAGGCGTCTGCTCGGCGCTGTCGGTCAACTGCACCGTCCAGGAACGCTGCTCGCTGGTATCGACCTCGAAAAAGCCGGTGCGGTCATAGCCGCGCGCCAGGCAGTTCTCGGTGCCGCGAATGGTGAATTCCTTCTCGCGTGAGCACATGAAAGCGTGACCGGACCATTCGCCGCCGCGGTCATAATCGACCGCGTATATGTAATAGTAGCGCGCAACAAGAGCGCCGCGGAGCAGAGTTTCGCAGGATCGGGCCGACACGTTCCACCAGCCTTCGGTGGTCCAGCCTTCGGCGTCCTTATAGCCCAACGAGACGCCGACTCGGCTGCCGGTGTTGTTGCAAAGCCGGAAATCGGCACGCGCCGGATGCGCCGAAGCGGTCAGCAGCGCGGCTGCGAGCGCAACCGTGCCGGTGATGCAGCGCGTGGCGGGATGGCGGGGCAATGCGGTCAAGGTGTCGTTTTCGATTCATCGCGTTTGTCGCGTGATCGGTCACGGCCTGTCAACGACGATGGCGCGGAAGTCGTTCACGTTGGTGTAAGTAGGCCCGGTCATAAGCAAATCCTCAAGAGCGGCGAAGAAAGCGGTTGAATTATTGTCGGCAAGAAAGGCGGCGGGATCGAGGCCAAGCGCCTTGGCCCGCGCCACGGTTTGCCCGTCGAGCGCCGCGCCGGCGGGGTCGCTGGCGTCGCCCACGCCGCCATCGGTGCCATCGGTGTCGCCGGCCAGTGCCGCCACCGCCGGCATGCCGGCAAGCCCCATCGCTAGCGCCAAAGCGTATTCCTGGTTAGGCCCGCCGCGGCCCTGGCCGCAGATGGTGACCGTCAGTTCGCCGCCCGAGAGGATCACCGCGCGTGCGCTTTTCGCGCGCAGCTCGCGCGCGAGCTTTGCATGCGCCGCCGCCACCTCGCGCGCCTCGCCTTCGACGCGATCGCCTAAGGACATGCATTCGTAGCCGGCGGCGCTCACGGCGACCTTCGCCGCGCGCAGCGAATCGGCCGGCCGCGCCGCCAGCACGAACTGGCTGTCGGCGAATGCCGAATCGCCCGGCTTCGGCGTTTCATTGTTGGCGTCAGCGAGCGCGGCGTTCACGCTTGTAGGAAGATCGAGCCGGTATTTGGCGACGATGGCGCGGGCATCGGCGAGCGTGGTCGGATCGGGCACGGTCGGGCCGGAGCCGATAGCCGAAGGATCGTCGCCCGGCACGTCGGAGATCGCGATAGTGACAAGCTTCGCCGGGAAAGCAGAGTACGCCAGCCGTCCGCCCTTGATGCGCGAGAGATGTTTGCGCACCGTATTGATCTCGCCGATAGTGGCGCCCGAACGCAGCAGCGCGCGCGTCACGGCCTGCTTGTCGGCGAAGGTGACGCCGGTCACCGGCGCGATCCAGTTGGCGGAGGCGCCGCCCGACATCAGCACCAGCACCAGGTCGTCGGCCCCCGCGCCGTCGGCGAATTCAATTGCGCGCAAGGCGGCTTCCAGCCCCGCTCCATCAGGCACCGGATGGCCGGCTTCGATCATGGTCACGATCTGCAACGGCCTGCCGTAGCCGTGACGCGCCACTGCAATTCCACAGAGGCGTTCGGGGTCAAGCTTCAAACGATCGAGATAAAAGCCTTCCGCGACTTCGGCCATGGACCCCGCCGCCTTGCCGGCGGCGAGTAGAATGAGCCGGCCCGCGCGCGGCGGCGGCAACAGCGGCGGCAGGCAGTTCGCCGGGTGCGCCGCGGCTACCGCAGTGCGAAACAGGTCTGCGAGAAAAGCGCGCAGGGGTGTGTTCATGCCTCAATCATAGCTGCCCACCGGCGCAAAAATCTGCTTATAATTCTTCCAACAAAATTAGGCGTTTGTCGACGCACTGCTAGACTTTCGGCTACTCAATCGCCAATGCCATGTTCCAGCTCACCGGCAAGCGGCTGCGCCACTTACCCATGACGACGGAGCGGGTGCAGAAGGCGCTCGCGTAATTCGGCTCACGAAAATCAAGCCCGCTGCGTTCCGGATTGGGGCGTGGCGGGCTTCTTATTGGCTATGGAACTGGCGGCCGCGCGCGCCTATCTTTGGCTTTCGGTAAAGGCAGGAGACCGCCATGGACGACAAGACCCGTACCGAGCTGGAGGCCGCCGTCTACCGTCGCCTGGTCGAGCATCTGCGCGCGCGCACCGATGTACAGAACATCGACATGATGAATCTCGCCGGCTTCTGCCGCAATTGTCTGTCGAACTGGATGAAAGATGCCGCCGACGCCACCGGTGTGCCCATGACCAAGGATCAGAGCCGCGCGATCGTCTACGGCATGCCTTACGACGAATGGCGCAAAAAGCACCAGAAAAAAGCCAGCCCTGGGCAAAAGGCGGCATTCGAAAAGTCCAGCCCCCGGCATTAGTTCATATTATTTGCTTGTGAACAGCGTGGATGACGGCGGCATTGCCTTGACCTGAGGCGGGCATATTCCGAAAGCTTCTTGGCAAAGCGGCGGCTCGGACCGCCCCTAATTGCCAAGGAGACATCAATGCCTGCCTCAGCCGCCGCCCAAAAAGAACAGCCTGCCACCCGCTTCGCCAAGGATCAGTTGAAAGCCTTCGTCGAGCGCATCGAGCGGCTCGAGGAGGAGAAGAAGGCAACCTCCGACGACATCCGCGACGTCTATGCCGAGGCCAAGGGCACCGGCTACGACATCAAGGCGCTGCGCACCATCGTCAGCCTGCGCAAGCAGGACACCGACGAGCGCCGCGAGCAGCAGGCCGTGCTCGAGACCTACATGAACGCTTTGGGGATGCTGAACTAAAGCGGCTGGATTAGCGTAGCGACGCGGTCGTCTGCATGTTGAACGTGGCGGTGGCCAGGAACACCACCGCGCTGCCGCTGAAGCAGTCGGCCCCCATGCCGAGATGCGGATCGGCCGAGAACGTCATCACCAGCGATTGCGACGGCTTATGCAGCAGATCGTACTGCCAGCGCGGATCGACCGTGCCCAGCCGCGTCGCCGTCATGAAGCTGATCACGCTCGGAGTCAGCATGGCGGCACGCAACCACGGGCTGTCGGAACGCTCGCCGTCGCCCAAACCCAGGGCGGGCGCCAGCGGCGGCTTCACCACCACCGTGGCGTTAGACGAGGTCGGGATCACGCTGGCTTCCGCCGGCATGCGCGGCAGGCGCGAGCCCATCGGGCGGGCGCGCGCGGCGAGCGGCGCCTCTGATTCCGTGGCATAGGCGAGCTTATCGCCGCCCACGCTGCTGGTGCTGACCGGTTCGGCGAATGCCGTCTCATACCGCGTGCCGGTCGCGATCGGCGCCGGCAACGCCGAGCCCGTCTCGACCGCGCCGCGCCAATAGCCGCGGTTGTCGAATACGTTGTTGGCCAGCGACGCCGTCACGATGGTCTGCTCGGCCGGCTTTGGCCTCGGCAGCGCAATTGCGACATCAACCGGCTTCGGCCGTGCCGCCGGCAGCGGCACGATGTGCTCGACCGCCACTGGCTTGGGCGGGCTCAGACTGGCGACCGCCATGGGTGCGCGCGCGTGCAAGTTAGCTGATTTGGGCGCCGACTGCTCGCTCTGCTCATCCTGATTCTTGCCGGTGCCGAAAATCCTGGCCAACAGGCTACGCTTGGGCTGTGCGACGGCGTGCTCCTGGCTGGCGGTGATCACGCCGGCCTCGCGCGCGGCTTCCAGCGAGGTCCCGGAAGGCACCGCGCCGTTGCGTTCGACATCGGCGAGCGCCAGCGCATAGCCGGGCAGCGGCTGCCCGTCGGCGGGAATGTGCACGGTGCGCCCATTGGGGAAGATCTTGACCAGTTCCTCGCGCGGGATGCGCGGCCAGTGCCGGATGGTGCCGGTGTCCATATGCACGAACGGCGAACCCGAGGTCGGATAGAACCCGACGCCGCCACGCTGGAGACGCAGGCCCTCGGCCCTGACCGCGGCGAGCGGCACGCCGGGAATGTAGAAATCGATCGCGTTGCCGTTGATGTGCTGGCTGAACTGAGCGACGCCGCTCGATCGTGCGCGCAGCATGGCGTTGGTCCCCGGCGAACGATAGCCGCAGACCACCTGGATCGGCTCGCTACCGCCGACTTCGCGATAAGCCTCCCACAGCAGATCGAACAGATGGGGATCCATGTGGGTTTCTTGTTCTTTGCGCCAGTCGCGCATGAACCAGTCGATCTTCTTCAGCGCGGCCTCGTCATAGCGGCCATTGCGCTTGAAGGTGACGGTTATCTCTTCGCCGGTATGGACGTGATGGAAGGAGAGGGTGCGGGTGTCACCTTCGGCGACGGCGTTTTGCAGGGAATTATTGGCGCCCAGCAGCAACAGCCCGGCCACGCCAAGCCGCGCACCGGCACGCGCCAAAGACAAAACGAGAGCACGCTCGCGCCACGCGCCAACCAATACTGCAATCTTCCGTGAATCACGTTGTCCCAAAACCGCTCCCCCCGCAGCGTCCGGCTGTGGCAGCGACGATCATCCAGTCTTATCGGGATGGGTTAACTTGTACTTAGCGGTCGCCCCCCGACCGCCGTTTCCTAACGGCCGAAAATGGCCAAAAATGGCCGAGACGGGGGCGACTGTAGTTTTTCGGGCTGGAACCCGGCCGCCACGGGCTGTGGCCGGGCGCGGCCCAAGGCGCGTTTTGGCTCGCTCCGCAGCGGCTCGCTGGGCAGATTGTCAAAGAATTCGGACACGTTCGGCGCTTGGCCGCGCTCGACCCGGCGCAGGATGTCCTGGTTGACCTGCGCGCACGGCTGCTCGCGCTTGGCGTCCTGCGACTGGGCCATGTCGTCAATACGGCACTCGTCGTTATGCAGGATGGTCCGGATGCGTTCATCAAAGCCGAGATATCCTCGCGTAGTTGCAGCTTGCCGGAATCGTCGACTGCGGCACGTGCCAGGACGGGTTGACCAGTACGTTGTCCATCGTGGTCGTGTACGACCTTGAGCGTGAAGTTCGGCACATTGACCATCACATAGACCATCACATAGGTGCGGCCGAGGTCGTGCGGCAGCCAGCGCTAGCGCTCCATATTGGCGAGTACAAGCTCGATCTGTGCCTGCATCGTGGCGGCAGAGGCAGGCGCCTTCTCGACCCGCTTGCCTTTGGCAGATTTATTGGCCGGCGGTTCGATCGGCTCGAGCCGTGCGGCGCCTGCGGTCGAACGCGCTCAAAACCGAATGAATTTTTACCGCCGTTTAGCTATACTTTCGATCACGGCTACGCCGCATGGTTAAAACGCGCGCCCTCACACCGTAGCGTTTTCCTAGTCCGCCGTCTCGCGCAGGCCTTTGTCGAGTCCGAGGCCTTCGAGCTTACGGTAAAGCGTCGATCGCCCGATTTTCAAGCGGCGCGCGACTTCCGACATCTGCTCGCGGTAATGCGCGATGGCAAAGCGGATCGCTTCCCGTTCGATGTCCTCGAGCGGCCGCACCTCGCCTTGCGCGTCGAGCAGCCGCAGCGCATGCGCCGGATTGGTTAATGCCGGCGCGGCTTCGCGCACATCCGGCCAGGCGGCGGCGATGGCCGGCGACGGATCGATCATCGGCTGCGCGGCAATCGTATCGAGCCCGAGCTGGGCGGCAATTTGTGGAAATTCGTTGACGCCGACCTGCTCGCCGTCGGTGAGTACGACCGCGCGGAAGATTGCGTTCTCGAGCTGGCGCACATTGCCCGGCCAGCGATAGGCCGTGAGCAGCCGCAGTGCCTCCGCGCCGATGCTGTGCACGCGCTTGCCTTCTTCGGCCGTGAGGCGGGCGAGGAAATGGCGGGCGAGTTCGGGAATGTCCTCGCTCCGCTGCCGCAGCGGCGGCACCGAAATCGAAAACACGTGCAGGCGATAGAATAGATCCTCGCGGAAGTGTCCGGACTTCACATCGACGATCAGGTCGCGGTTGGTGGCGGAGATGATGCGCACATCGACCTTGATATTCTTGCGTCCGCCGACCGGCTCGACCTCGTCCTCCTGCAGCGTGCGCAGCAATTTGACCTGCGCCACCGGCGGCAATTCGCCGACCTCGTCGAGGAACAGCGTGCCGCCGTCGGCCTCGATGAATTTGCCGGTGTGTTTTTCGATGGCTCCGGTGAAGGCGCCCTTCTCATGACCGAACAAAATCGACTCGACTAGGTTCTCCGGCATGGCGCCGCAATTGACGGCTACGAAAGGCTTGGCGCGGCGGGCGCCGCTGCCATGGATGTCGCGCGCGACCCGCTCCTTGCCGACGCCGGATTCGCCCTCGATCAGCACAGGGATGGCGGACGCCGCCGCCTTTTCGGCCGCGCGCAGCACTGGACGCATGGCGTCCGAGCGGGTGATGACGTCGGCGATGCTCAGCGTGCCGTCGCGGCTGCGTTTGAGCCGCTGCAATTCGCCGGCCAGCGCCTTGGTGGCGAGCGCATTGCGCAATGAGACCTGCAAACGTTCCGGGCTCACCGGCTTGACCGCGAAGTCGGTGGCGCCCGCCCGCATTACCGACACCACATTGTCGATGCCGCCATGGGCGGTCTGCACGATGACGGGAATATTCATGCCTGCATCGCGCATGCGCGCCAGCACGCCGAGGCCATCGAGATCGGGCATGACCAGGTCGAGCACCACGCAGTCGATGTGTTGCGTGCCGCCGAGCAGTGCCACGGCCGCATCGCCGCCCTCAGCGACCAGAGCCTGGTAGCCGAAGCGCTGTACCATGGCCTCGAGCAGGCGGCGCTGGACAGGATCGTCATCGACGATGAGCACTGTTTCGGACATTACGAACTCAACGCTCGGCGGTTGTGCCGATTTGGTGCAATGTTGCCGGTCCGGCTTAATGGGCTGTTAAGTTGGCCGGCGGCGGGCGATATATTGAAAAACTCAGCCTCCGCCATCGCATCGCCACGTACAGCGGCATAGATGGTGCCCTGACCCGCCGAATCCCCCGTTCCCACGTAAAAGACTCCCCGCGCCATGGCCAAGAGCTCGCCCCAGAAAAAGCCGACCCAATCGCCCAAGCTCGGCGCGCTGCCGGAGTGGAACCTCAACGACCTCTATCCCGGCCCCGACAGTCCCGAGCTCAAATGGGACCTGGAAAACGCAGAAACGCGATCCGTCGAGTTCGAGACCGACTTCAAGGGCCGGCTAGCGACGCTGGCCGCCGGGCCGGACGGCAGCAAGGCGCTGGCCGCGGCGGTTAAACGCTACGAGGCGCTCGACGACACGCTCGGCCGG
>DATISB010000109.1:0-2960 GCA_035469145.1 Pseudolabrys sp. | reverse complement strand
AGGAAGCCGACGCGGGCGCCCGGCTTGATCGAGGTCACGTCCTCGGGAAATTCCAACAGGCCATCGGTCTCCGTCAGCGACGTCAGGATGCCGGCGCCATCCTGCGGATGCTTGACCGCTTCGAGTTCGCCGTCGGCCGCGCGCCGCAGCGCCACGCGCACATATTCGCGGCGGTCTTTCTTTTTCCGGTAGGCGAAGGCGGCGCGCACCGGCAGCGGCACAATGCTTTGCGGCCGCGCGCCGGCCAACCGCCGCAGCAGCGGTTTCACCACCCGCACGAAAGTCACGAACACCGCCACCGGATTGCCCGGCAGCCCGACGAAAGCGGCGCCCTGCCCCGCGGCCCCGCGAATCACGCCCATGGCCACCGGCCGGCCCGGTTTGATGGCGACGCGCCAGAAAACAAGACTGCCGATGCGCTCGACTGCGCTGCGCACATGATCGGCTTCGCCGGTGGAAACACCGCCCGAGGTGACCACCAGATCGTGGCCGGCGGTCGCTGCTTGCAGCGCGCACGCCAGCGCCTCTGGATCGTCGGGTAGAATACCGAGATCGGTCACCACGGCGCCGAGCCGCTCCAGCAATTCGCTCAGCAGATAGCGGTTGGCGTCATAGATGGCCGCTCCGCCACGCGGCGATCCGGGTTCCACCACCTCGTCGCCGGTAGAGAAGATCGCCACTTTCAGCCGGCGGCGAACCTCGATGTCGGCGATGCCGAGCGCGGCGGCGAGCGCGATATGCTGCGGCTCCAGCACGGTGCCGGCCGGCAGCGCCACCCGGCCGGCGGGCACGTCCTCACCGGCCAGCCGCCGATTGGCGCCGAGCTTCAAGCCCTTCGGCACGACCACATGATCGCCGTCCACCGTCACGTCTTCCTGCATGAACACGGTATCGGCGCCCGCCGGCATGGCCGCGCCGGTGAAAATCCGGATGGCTTCACCTGGTTTGAGCGCGATATTCACCCGCGCGCCGGCGGTCAGCCGGCCAGCGATGGCCAGCTTGCTATCGCCACCCTCGCGCAAATCGACGTGGCGCACGGCATAGCCGTCCACCGCCGAATTATCGAACGGTGGCAGATCGACCGGCGCCGTCACGTCCGCGGCGGTAACGCGGCCGCGCGCGCCGCGCAGCCTCACCCGCTCGGTCTCGGCCACCGGCGCGACGCGCTCGCCGATCAGCCGCTCCATCTCGCTCAGCGGCAGCAGCGGACCGGAAAAGGCGAAGCAGTCGTCGGTCAGCTGCGCCATCACCCGCTCCGTACGGCCGCTCCAATCGGAACGGCATGCTTGAGCAGCAGATCGGCGATCGCCTCGATGTCGTTGAGATCGACCACCGGGACAAGCGCGGCTGGCAGCGCGCTGTCGGAGGCGACCGCGACGATGTGCGGGTCTTCCGGGTGGATCAGCGGCTTGCCGTTGGCGATGCGATGGATCTCGAGCTTGGGAAAGGCATCGCGCTTGAAGCCTTCGACTAGCACCAGATCGACCGGCGACATCTTGCCGACCAGGGCGGCCAAATCCCATTCCGGCTGTTCGCGCAGTTCGTGCAGGATGGCCCAGCGTTTGGCCGATGAGATGATCACCTCGGTGGCGCCGGCGGTGCGGTGGAAGAAGGAATCCTTGCCGGGCTGGTCGAGGTCGAAGCCGTGATGGGCGTGCTTTAGCGTGGAGACGCTGATGCCGCGGGCAAGCAGGCGCGGGATGAGCTTGGTGATCAGCGTGGTTTTGCCCGACCCGCTCCAGCCGGCGAGACCGATGATGCGCATGGCTTCCTTATAGCAAAACGCCCGGCCACGAGGCCGGACGTTTTTTATCACCGATAGAAGAGGCCGGTTATTCGGCGGGCCGCATCGCCTGGCCCTGGGGGGTAGCGCCGGGCTGCATTTCCTCATCATACCAGAGCCTATGGCGTTCCTTGGCCCAATTGACGTCGACGTTGCCGTCGGCCATCGCCTCGAAGGCGCCCTCCACGCCGATCGTGCCCATATAGACGTGGACGAACATGGCGGCGACAAACAGCACGGCCACAACGCTGTGCACAATCTCAGCCAGCTGCATGCTTGCAATCCCGGTCCCGTAGAACGGGAAAAGCAGGACATAGCCGCTCACGGCGACCGCTCCGCCACCGAACATGGAGATCCAGAAGATCAGTTTTTCGCCGCCATTGAACTTGTGGGCAGGCGGCTCTTTGCCGCCAAACATGCCGCCGCCGGTCTTGAACCATTCAACGTCGGCATTGGTCGGAATATTGCGCACGACCCAAATCAGGAACATCAGCACGAGGCCGGCGGTGAAGGCGAAGCTGAGATAGTTATGCGAAAATTTCGCCCATACCGACCATTCGCTGAACGCCGACGCACCCATCCATGGCAAAATCAGACTGCGGCCGAAGGTGATGTTGAGGCCGGTGATGCCGAGGATGACGAAGGTGACGGCGGTCAGCCAGTGCACGAAACGCTCGAACACGTTAAACCGAAGAATCTTTCGCCCCGACCGTCCGCTCTCAATGCGCATGGTCCCGTGCCACAAATAGTATATCGTGAGCAGCGCCAGTATGCCGAGAATGGCGATGCCGCCGATCCATTGCAGCGTGACGGTACGGTATTCGCGCCACTCGCGGCCAGCCGGATGCTCGAGCACGTAGGACTTCACGTCCGGGATGGAACCGCGGCCTTCGATCGTTTTTAGCTGCTGGAGCAATTGCTGCTCCTTCACCGCTTCGGCGGTCGGGTTGACCGAGCTCGGCTGCTGCGCCGCCACCGGCATTGCCGTTGCGACAACGAATGCGAGCGCCAGTGCGCCGGCGATCAAGCGCAGGTGTGCAAAAACTTTCGCCATGCCATTTCTCCTTCAATTCAAGTCTTCTTCAGTGGCGAAACCGGCGGTGCGGGAGTTCGTTCCCGCAGCGCCGCGATGGAATCAGGTCGCGATCGATTCGCGGTAAGCGGTCTGCCAACCCCA
>DATISB010000108.1:0-26608 GCA_035469145.1 Pseudolabrys sp. | reverse complement strand
CCACGACATTGACGATCCTTTGCGGGACGACAATGACCTTTTTCGGGCTTTTGCCCTCCAGCGCCTTTTTTACCGCATCGAGGGAGAGAACGGCAGCCTCAATGTCGGATTTTTCCGCATCACGAGCGATGGTCACGTCGGCGCGCTTCTTGCCGTTGATCTGAACGGGCAGGGTAATGGTGCTTTCTATCAAAAGCTCAGGCTCGACCTTCGGCCACGCCTCGGTGGCGACAAGGGTCTTATGCCCGAGGGCCGCCCAGCACTCCTCTGCGAGATGCGGCATCATGGGGTGGAATAGCCGTATCAGGATGTCACCAGCTTCACGCAACGCCCACCCGAGGTCGCCGGTCGATGGCTTTTCGATCTGGCCGATGGCGTCGTCGAGCGCATTGGCGAGTTCGTAAATGTGGGCGACGCAGCGGTTGAAGCGCAGTTTATCGATATCATCGGAAACATGGGCGAGCGCGCGATGAGCCGCCTTGCGCACGGTCAGGGCTTGCTCGCCAAAGGCAACCGGCCGAGCTGTCGGCGCCTTGATTTCCGCGATTTCGCCGATAAGCCGCCACAACCGCTGCACAAAACGCCAGGCCCCCTGCACGCCTTCCTCGGTCCAGATTACGTCGCGCTCGGGCGGAGAATCCGAAAGCATGAACCAGCGCGCGGTATCTGCACCGTAGGCGGCGATGATGTCGTCGGGGTCAACTGTGTTCTTTTTTGACTTTGACATTTTTTCAATCGAACCGATCTCGATCGGCTCGCCGGTCGAAGCGAGCATTGCGCGCCGTGCGTCGCCCACACCTTCGATCTTGACGTTAGCCGGCTCGATCCAGTCGCCGTTCTTAGCGCGATAGGTCTCATGCACCACCATGCCTTGCGTGAAGAGCCCGGCGAATGGCTCATCCATGCCGGCGTGTCCTGTCTTGTGCATGGCGCGGGTGAAGAAACGCGAGTAGAGCAAGTGCAAAATCGCGTGTTCAATTCCGCCGATGTATTGGTCGACCGGCAGCCATTCATCCACCATTTTGCGATCAGTGGGCGCGGTCTTAACCCAAGGATCCGTGAAACGTGCAAAGTACCAGGACGAGTCGACAAAAGTATCCATCGTGTCGGTCTCGCGACGCGCCGGTGCAGAGCACTTCGGACATTTCACGTTCTTCCATGTCGGATGGCGGTCGAGCGGATTGCCTGGCTTGTCGAAACTCACATCTTCCGGCAATGTCACGGGCAGGTCCCTTTCCGGTACCGGCACCACGCCGCATGTGTCGCAGTGGATGATCGGGATCGGGCCGCCCCAGTAGCGCTGACGTGAAATGCCCCAGTCACGCAAGCGATAATTCACCTGCCGTTGTGCGACGGGATTGTTGCCGCGCGTTTCTTTCTCCAGTCGCCTGGCGACTTCTTCCTTGGCTTCCTCGATGCTCATGCTATCAAGGAAACGCGAATTGATCATGCGGCCTTCGCCGTCATAGGCGACGTCGGTGATAACAAAAGTCTTTGGGTCCTGATTGGGCGGGCAAACCACCGGTGTGTTGCCGAGCCCATATTTGTTGACAAAATCGAGATCGCGCTGGTCGTGCGCCGGACAGCCGAAAATAGCGCCGGTGCCGTAGTCCATCAGGATGAAATTGGCGACGTAAACGGGGAGCTTCCACGTCGCATCGAACGGGTGGATCGCCTTGATACCGGTGTCGAAGCCGAGTTTCTCGGCGGTGTCGATGGTTGCTTGAGAAGTGCCCATTTGGCGGCACTGCTCGATGAACTGCGCGAGCTTGGAATTTTTCGCAGCGGCGGCCGCGGCGAGCGGATGATCGGGCGACAGCGCCATGAACTTGACGCCGAACAAAGTGTCCGGCCGCGTGGTGAAAATCGCCAGTTCGCTCTCTTTGTTTGGCGTGGTCGTCGGATCGAGCATGAAACGCAGAGCCAAGCCTTCCGAGCGGCCGATCCAGTTCTTCTGCATCAGCCGGACTTTTTCCGGCCAGCGATCGAGCGTATCGAGCGCCTTGAGCAAGTCCTCGGAATAATCGCTGATCTTGAAGAACCACTGGGTGAGCTCGCGCTGCTCGACCACCGCGCCCGAGCGCCAGCCGCGACCGTCGATCACCTGCTCGTTGGCCAGCACAGTGTGGTCGACCGGATCCCAATTCACCTTCGACTGCTTGCGCTCGACCAGCCCAACTTTAAGGAAGTCGAGGAACATTTTCTGCTGGTGCTTGTAATAGGCCGGATCGCAGGTGGCGATCTCACGCGCCCAGTCGAGCGACAACCCCATCGACTGCAGCTGCTTCTTCATCGACGCGATGTTTTCGTAGGTCCAGGACTTCGGATGCACCTTGCGGTCGATGGCCGCGTTCTCCGCTGGCATGCCGAAGGCGTCCCAGCCCATCGGGTGCAGCACGGCGTTGCCCATGGCGCGTTTGAAGCGCGCCACCACGTCGCCCATGGTGTAGTTGCGCACGTGGCCCATGTGGATGCGCCCGGAGGGGTAAGGGAACATCTCGAGCACGTAGTATTTCGGGCGCGGGTCGTCGTTTTGGGTGGCGAAAATGCCGCGCTCGTCCCATACGCGTTGCCAGCGGTCCTCGGCCGCGCGGGCGTTGTAGCGCTCATTTTTGCTCGAATCGGCGGTCATTTCCGGCTCTTTTTAGGGTCGGGGGAGGTGACATGAAAGGGGTTCAGGGGTCAACGGGCGCTTATCGCTTGACGGGCAGACCCTATTCGCGGGCATTAGAATGATGACCATGACCCACGCTTCACCCCGCGCCCCCAGTGCCGTCGACCGTCTCGCCGCCGTCCGCACCGAAATCGCGCGCGCCTGCAAGGACGCACGCCGCGATCCGGCGGAGGTGACGCTGGTCGCGGTGTCGAAGACTCATCAAGCCGAGACCATCGAGCCGGTGATCGTCGCCGGCCAGTTCGTGTTCGGCGAGAACCGCGTGCAGGAGGCGAAGACCAAATGGCCGCCACTCCTGGCGAAGCATCCAGGGATCGAATTACACCTGATCGGCCCGCTGCAATCTAACAAGGCCAAGGAAGCGGTGACGCTGTTTGACGCCATCCATTCGGTGGATCGGCCGAGCCTTGCCGAGGCGCTGGCTAAGGAGATCGTCAAGCAAGGCCGCTCGCCGCTTTTGTTGGTCGAGATCAACACCGGCGCCGAGGCGCAAAAGGCCGGCGTGCTGCCGCAGGACGCCGATGCGTTTATCGACAAATGCCGCGCGGCCTACGGCCTGACCCTTTCCGGGCTAATGTGCATTCCGCCGCTCAGCGAGTCGCCGGCGCCTCATTTCGCGCTCACCGCCAAGATCGCGCGGCGCAACGGGCTCAAGCTGTTGTCCATGGGCATGAGCGCGGATTTCGTAACCGCGATCCAGTTGGGCGCCACCCATGTGCGGGTCGGCAGTGCGATTTTCGGCGAGCGGAATTAACGGCGCCATTATGCCGGGCTTGCAAGTCTGCGCTTGCAGATGGCCAACAGCCATTCTAAGCGTTTGGCGGGGGGCGGTATCGGTCCAGCAGAGCGTGCTCATGAATGGGTGCGATTCTGCGAACGTGCCGGCCCTAAACCGGGCCCGCGTCACAATAGCATCATAGGGCCGGCAGGCCAAACCATGCGCGGGAACGTTCCGATCTCCGTCGAACAGTCCGCGCGTGGCATCACGCGCTGGGACGCGCTCGCCATCCTACTGACGCTTGCGATCTTGATCTTCGTCGCCGAGGCCAGCCGCCATTTCCTGCAGCCGCTGGTGGAATTGCAGATGGCGTCGCTGTCGCTCGCGCCGGAGAACTTGCCGGAATACGCCGCGCGCACGACCCTGCGTATGTTCCTGGCCTTGATCCTGTCGCTGGTGTTCACGTTCACTTACGCCACCTTCGCAGCCAAGAGCCAGCGCGCCGCAGTCCTGCTGGTGCCGCTGCTCGATATTCTCCAGTCGGTGCCGATCCTCGGCTTCATCTCGGTGACGGTTGTGTTCTTCATGTCGCTGGCGCCCGGCCGCGTGCTGGGCGCCGAATTCGCGGCCATTTTCGCGATTTTCACCAGCCAGGCCTGGAACATGGCGTTCTGCTTCTATCAGTCGCTGCGCACGGTGCCGGTGGAGCTGGTGGAGGCCTCGCGCACGTTCCGGCTCTCGCCGTGGATGAATTTCTGGCGCGTCGAGGCGCCGTTCGCCATGCCGCAGCTGATCTGGAACATGATGATGTCGATGTCGGGCAGCTGGTTTTTCGTGGTCGCGTCCGAAGCGATCAGCGTCGGCAACACCACCGTCACGCTGCCCGGCGTCGGCTCCTACATCGCGCTGGCGATCGAGAAAAAAAATCTCGTGGCCGTCGGCTGGGCGATCGGAACGATGCTGGTGGTCATCCTGCTCTACGATCAATTGCTGTTTCGCCCGCTGGTGGCTTGGGCGGATCGATTTCGCTTCGAGCAGCAGACCGGCATATTGCCGCCGCGGTCGTGGGTGCTCGATGTGCTGCGCCGTTCCCGCATCGTCGCTTTACTGGTCGACCAGTTGTCCAGACTGTGGCGGCGGACTTATAAGTGGCCGCTGCTTCGCCTTCGCTCCAGACCGGCGGGCGAGTTATCCGGCAAGCGCGGACGCTGGGGTGACCGGCTGTGGACCGGCCTGGTCGCCGCCTTGGCGGCGGTCGCGCTGTGGCGCGTGGCGATTTTCATCTTCGCCAATATTTCACCGCCGGAAGCGATCAAGGCGATGGCGCTCGGCTTTGCCACGCTGAGCCGGGTGATCGTTCTCATCGCGATCGCCACGGTGATCTGGGTGCCGATCGGCGTTGTGGTGGGAATGCGCCCGCGGGTGGCACAAATCATCCAACCGGTGGCGCAATTCCTGGCGGCGTTTCCCGCCAACGTGCTGTTTCCCATTGCGGTATCGGCAATCGTCGTGCTTCGCCTTGATCCCAATATCTGGCTCAGCCCGCTGATGATTCTGGGCACGCAGTGGTACATCCTATTCAACGTGGTGGCCGGCGCATCGGCGATCCCGTCCGAAATGCGCGACATCGGCGCCAATCTGCAGGTCCATGGCTGGCTGTGGTGGAAAAAGATCGCGCTGCCCGCCGTGTTTCCCTATTACATCACCGGCGCCATCACCGCGTCCGGCGGCTCCTGGAACGCAAGCATCGTCGCCGAAGTGGCGAGCTGGGGCGACACGCGGTTGCAGGCAAGCGGGCTCGGCGCCTATATCGCGCAGGCGACCGAAGCGGGCGACCTGCCCCGCATCGTGCTCGGGATTGCCGTGATGAGCTTGTTCGTGGTCATTATCAATCGGGCGTTCTGGCGGCCGCTGTATTGGTACGCCGAGCGAAAGTTCCGGCTTGGATGACAGGGCGATGTCAATGAGTGACGCATTGCTGCAAATCCAATCCGTCCGCCAGGCTTTTCCCAAGCCGGATGGCGAAGACATGCTCGTGCTCGACGACATCAATTTCTCGCTGGCGGATGGACAAATCGTCGGCTTGCTCGGCCGCTCCGGCTCCGGAAAATCCACCATGTTGCGTCTGATCGCCGGCTTGGCGCCGCCGACCGCGGGCAGCATTCTCTACCACGGCCAGCCGGTCGCCGGGCCAGCGCCCGGCATCGCGATGGTATTCCAGACCTTCGCGTTGTTTCCCTGGCTGACCGTTCTGGAGAACGTGCAGCTTGGCTTGGAAGCGCTCGGCCTGCCGGAGGCGCAGATTCGCCAGCGCGCACTGGCCGGCATCGATCTGATCGGCTTGGACGGCTACGAGTCGGCCTATCCGCGCGAGTTGTCCGGCGGCATGCGCCAGCGGGTGGGATTCGCCCGCGCGCTCGTGGTGCATCCCAACATTCTGCTGATGGACGAACCGTTCTCGGCGCTCGACGTGCTGACGGCGGAAACCCTGCGCACCGACTTTCTCGATCTTTGGATCGAGGGCAAGCTGCCGATCAAGGGGGTGATCCTGGTGACCCACAACATCGAGGAAGCGGTGCTGATGTGCGACCGTATTCTCGTGTTCTCGAGAAGCCCGGCCCATATCATCGACGACATCAATGTCGATATGCTGCAGCCGCGCAGCCGGCTGGAGCCTGCGTTCCGCGATCTGGTCGAGCGCATCTACGTTGCCATGACCGCACGCGCGATCGCGCCGCCGCCGCGTGTCGCGCCGGATCGCTTCCCGGGCATGGGCATCGATATGGTGCTGCCGCGGGCCTCCGCCAATTTGCTCGCGGGCCTGATCGAGGCGGTGGCCGGCGCGCCCTACAACGGCAAGGCCGACCTTCCGGTGATCGCGAGCGCATTGCAGATGGAGGTGGACGATCTGTTTCCGGTCGCGGAAGCGCTGCAGCTCTTGCGCTTCGCGGAGATCGAAGGCGGCGACATCCGGCTGACCGATATCGGCAAGCAGTTCGCGGAAGCCGGTGTCGACGATCGCAAGAAGCTATTCCAGCGCCAGCTGCTTGACCATGTTCCGCTGGCCACGCATATCCGGCGCGTGCTGCAGGAGCGGGCCAATCACGCAGCGCCGAGGAGCCGGTTTCTCGATGAGCTCGAGGACCACATGACCTCGGAAGCCGCCCAGCACACATTGCGGTCGGTGGTCGCATGGGCGCGTTTCGCGGAAGCCTTCGCTTATGACGCCCGCTCCGAGACCTTCAGCCTTGATAACCCGACTTGAAGAAAGCCTAACTCAGCGGAACCGCTGCGGTGGCAGGCCCGGTTTGCCGCCTGGCGGGGTGCCAAACGAGGTCGCATCGAGCGGTTTCTTCAGCAGGCTCGAGCGCAGCGCCTCGCCGCGCGGCGAGGGCGGCACCGGCATCGGCGGCGCTGCCGGCTGCAACGGCGCGGCATCGAGCGGCGAATTGTATTCAGCGAATTCGTCGTCGCCCCCGCGATGGCTCATGCTGGCGCTGCGCCAGCGCTCGATCACCGTGGAGAGCAGATCGCGGCTGATATTGGTGCCTGCATCGGAGCGGGTGTCGCCAGCCGCCTCGCTGTTCGGCCGCAGAAGGTGAACACCTCGCGGGTACCGAGCGACGGGATAAAACGACAGCAGACTCACCGCTGCGTCGGACACCGCCGAGCGGATCAGGCTTTGGTCGCGGTCGTTCGACAGCCGCATGACGAAAAGCGTAGAACACTGCGAGATGATGGTGGAGTCAATCTCGGCCGGACGCTGCGTCACCAGGCCGAGGAAAACGCCGTATTTTCGGCCTTCCTTGGCGATGCGCGAGAGCGCGCGCTCGTGTCCATGATCACCCCGGCGCGGGATTGTTTTGCAGTTCTTGCGTGGCCGCCGCGCTGGGGATCGAAATATCACAGGGCGATGCCCGTTCAGTTAATGCGCCGGATATACGGAGGCGCGCGACTATGCTTAATCAATGGTGGTCGGTGCGTTGATAGTAATAATTACTCAACCATGATTCTGGTGCGCGGGCCGACGCGCGCGAGCAGCCGGCGCAGCGAATTCATCGTGAGCGCCACGCAGCCGGCGGTCGGCGCGAAGCCCGGCCCCGCCACATGGATAAACACGGCGCTGCCGCGTCCGGCCACGCGCGGGCGCGTGTTGTGGTCGATCTCGATGATGAAGTCGTAGAGATGGTCCTGGCGTGCGAGCCGGTCGCCCTTGGCGCGGGGCGGCAGCTTGATGGGCCGATTGTAATGACAGTTAATGGGGTCCTCGCACCAGCCGTCGTCGGCGCCAATGCGCCGCACCGGCAACAATGTCGCCGGGCGCGGATGCCGGTCGGCGCGCCACCACAATCGTGTGAGCCGGAAGGCGCCGCGCGGGGTCGCGCCGTCGCCTTCGCGTTTGTTGGCCTGGATGCCGGCGCGGCCGAGCGCCACCGGCAACGCCAACGGTCCGGCCTTCAGCACGCCACGCGCCGGCTGCGCCGGTTTGCGCCGCACGGCCAGCCGCCGCAACGAAGTTTCGCGTTTTGCCCGCGGCACGCTCTAAAACTCCCCGAATCTAGACGAAATACCAATTCACGCTTGCGCTTTTAACTCTGAATGCTCTACTTCGCGAATATTCCTGTAGCGGGGCCTTTGAGCGATGCCCAACAGACGGACCATCCTGATCGTGGACGACGATGCCGAACTGCGCGAGGCGCTGGTCGAGCAATTGGCGCTGCATGAGGAGTTCGATGCCATCGCGGTCGACAGCGGCACCAAGGGGGTGCAGGCGGCCAAAGGCGGCCAGATCGACCTAGTGCTCATGGATGTGGGGCTGCCCGACGTGGACGGCCGCGAGGCGGTGCGCATTCTGCGCAAAAACGGCTTCAAGGCGCCGATCATCATGCTGACTGGCCACGACACCGACTCAGACACCATCCTGGGGCTGGAATCCGGCGCCAACGACTACGTCAGCAAGCCGTTCCGGTTCGCCGTGCTGCTGGCGCGCATCCGCGCGCAACTGCGGCAACACGAGGCGAGCGAGGACGCCGTATTCACCATCGGTCCCTACACGTTCCGCCCGAGCTCGAAGCTGCTACTCAGCCCGAAGGGCAGCAAGGTGCGCTTGACCGAAAAGGAAACCGCCATACTGCGCTATCTCTATCGCGCCGCGCAGAAGCCAGTGTCGCGCGAGACGTTGTTGCAGGAAGTCTGGGGCTATAATTCCGGCGTCACCACCCACACGCTGGAGACGCACATCTACCGGCTGCGCCAGAAGATCGAGAAGGACGCCGCCACGCCGGCGATCTTGGTGACGGAAGCCGGCGGCTACAAGCTGGTGCCGTGAGTAACAATTTCAGCCAGAGACAAAAATGACGCCGTTGTTGTGGCTCTGGATTCCGGGTTCACACGCTATCGCGCGTGCCCCGGAATGACCAAGGTGTAGCCATGTCCCTGGAAAACGACATCGCCTTCTTCGAGCAGGTGCCCACTTTCGCGGTGCTCGGCAAGCAGGCACTGCGCATCCTCGCGATCGGCGCGGAAAGCCGCCACCTGCAAAGCGGCGCGGTGCTGTTCTACGCCGGCGAGCTCGCCGACGGCGGCTATGTCGTGCAGGAAGGTTCGCTGCTGCTTGAGCCGAACTCGCCGCTCGAAGGCGAGCAATTCACCGCCGGCCCCGGCACGCTGGTGGGCGAGCTGGCGCTGCTCACCGACACGGTGTGCGCGTCGACCGCGATCGCGAAAGGGCCGACGGTAGTGATCCGTATTTCGCGCAGCCTGTTCCGCAAGATGCTGGAAGGCTACCCGGCCGCCGCCCAGAATTTGCGCGACTTGGTGGCCGAGCGGGTCGACGGCTGGACGCGCGAGCTCGGCGGCGTGAAGCAGGCTTTGGATAAACGCGAGTAGTCAGAGTTCAATCGTCGCCGTCACCGGCACATGGTCGGAGGGGCGCGCGGCGCCGCGATAGTCCTTGGCAATCTTGATCGCGGAGACGCGGTCGGCGAGTGCATCCGAGGTCCAGATGTGATCGAGCCGGCGGCCGCGGTCGGCCTCGCGCCAATCAGCCGCGCGGTAGCTCCACCAGGTGTAGAGCTTGGCCGGCTCCGGCGTGAGCACGCGCATGCTGTCGATCCAATTGCCGGCGTTGCGCGCAAGGTTGAGCTTCTCGCATTCGATCGGCGTGTGCGAGACCACCTTGATCATCTGCTTGTGGCTCCAGACGTCGTGCTCGAGCGGCGCCACGTTGAGATCGCCCACCAGAATGACGCGCTCGGCTTTCGCCGGACGCAAGTTCGGATACGCGCGCATCTCGTCCAGGAACGAAAGCTTATGCTGGAATTTCGGATTGATCTCGGGATCCGGCTCGTCGCCGCCGGCCGGCACGTAGAAATTATGCAACGTGATTGGATCGCGCAAACGCGCTCGCTCGCCCAGCGTGACCGCGACATGGCGGCAGTCGGTCTTGCCGCAGAAGTTCTGCATGTCGACGCGCTCGAACGGCAGGCGCGAGAGCACGGCGACGCCGTGATAGCCCTTCTGCCCGTTGAGCGCGGCGTGCTCGTAGCCGAGCCGTCGGAAGCGCTTGAGCGGAAAGGCGTCGTCCGGGCATTTCGTTTCTTGCAGGCAGAGCACGTCGGGGCGGGCGCTCTTAAGAAACTTGGCGACCAGGTCGATGCGCAGGCGGACGGAATTGATGTTCCAGGTGGTGATCTTGAGGGGCATGGGAGCAACATACTCACCTGTCATGCCCTGCGAAAGCGGGGCATCCAGTGTCTACAGATTGTCCAGTGATTACTGGATCGCCCGCTTTCGCGAGAGATGACGGTCATCAGTTGTGATAATTAGTGTAGTCGATCTTGAACATGGCGGGATTCGGCCGCTTGCTGGTGTCGAGATTGTACACCGCCACGGTGGTGTCGTAGCCCTGCGGGTCAGTCACCGTCCACTGCTTGAGCTGTAAATCCTTGGCGTTGAACATGATCATCAGCCGGCTGGTGCCGACGACGCCGTTCTTTTCCTCGACCACCACGGTGATGAAGACGTCGTCGGCGTAGACCGCGACCAGGCTGGTGTCTTTCGACAGATCAACATGGTCGGCGAGCAGGAAACGCAGCGGCGTCTGCGACAGCGGATAGACATCCTGCGTCGCCAGATTGCGGTCGCGCACCACCACCGACTGGCCGTCGGCGATAAGTTCGATCGGGCTCGGGTCGTCGTATTCGAAACGCACCTTGCCGGGCTTGGAAATAAAGAACGTGCCTTGGGTGCGGCGGCCGTCGGGGCCGACCTGGACGAATTTACCCGACAAGATCTGCATGGTGGAAAGATAATTGTTCACCCGCTCGACGATGCTGCGCTGTTCGGGGTTGAGCGCGGCGGTGGAAGTGGACCGACCCAGCAAGGCGGCGAACGGATTGAAGACCGGATTGGGCGGCTGCGCCTGCGGCGCCTGCACCTGGGGCGCTTGGGCCTGCGGCGCTTGGGCGCGGCTGCCGAGCGCAGCGCTGGGTAGCGCGGGCCTGGCCGGCGCCGCGATCGAGCCGGTGGTGGTGGTGTGGGCGTCGATGGCTGGGCGCGGTGTCGGGAGTGGGACGCTTTGGGCCAGCGCCGGGGCGGCCGTCAGGCAGACGAACAAAGCCGCTATCGCAAGATTGTGGCCGGTTTGCGCTTCAAGGTATCGCGCCATCACAGTCTCCGCGTCATGCCTCGCTTTAAGTCAGGTCCTATATGGGCCGGCTGTGGCTATTTCGCGGCCCCAATCATGCGCTGATTCGACGTTAATCGCGATAAGACGTTTCCGCCAGAATTAGTAGCGATCGTCGGCCGGATTTTCCGGGATCAGAATTTCGCGTTTTCCGGCGTGGTTGGGCTGGCCGATGATGCCTTCCTGTTCCATGCGCTCCATCAACGAAGCGGCGCGGTTGTAGCCGATCTGTAGCCGGCGCTGGATATAGGAGGTGGACGCTTTGCGGTCGCGTTTCACGACGGCGACCGCCTGGCTGTAGAGGTCGCCGCCTTCGGCCAGCCCCATGCCGGTGGCGTCGAACACCGCGCCATCCTCGCCCTCTTCCGGATCGCCGGCGGTCACCTCGTCGAGATATTCCGGATGCCCTTGCGACTTCAGGTGGCGAACGACTTTCTCCACCTCGTCGTCCGACACGAACGGGCCATGCACGCGGCTGATGCGCCCGCCGCCGGCCATATAGAGCATGTCGCCCTGGCCGAGCAGTTGTTCGGCGCCCTGTTCGCCCAGAATGGTACGGCTGTCGATCTTGGAGGTGACCTGGAACGAGATGCGGGTCGGGAAGTTCGCCTTGATGGTGCCGGTGATAACGTCGACCGACGGGCGTTGCGTCGCCAGGATGACGTGAATGCCGGCGGCGCGCGCCATCTGCGCCAGGCGCTGGATGGCGCCTTCGATGTCCTTGCCGGCGACCATCATCAGGTCGGCCATCTCGTCCACGATCACCACCAGATAGGGCAGCGGGTCGAGCTCGAGCTCTTCCTTCTCGTAGATTGCCTCACCGGTTTCCTTGTCGTAGCCGGTGTGCACGGTGCGGGTGAGCGTCTCGCCTTTCGCCTTGGCTTCCGCGAGGCGCGCATTGTAGCCGTCGACATTGCGCACGCCGAGCTTGGACATGCGCTTGTAGCGTTCCTCCATCTCGCGCACCGCCCATTTGAGCGCGACCACTGCCTTCTTCGGATCGGTGACCACCGGCGTGAGCAGATGCGGGATGCCGTCGTAGACGGAGAGCTCGAGCATCTTGGGATCGACCATGATCAGCCGGCATTGGTCGGGGCGCAGCCGGTAGACCAGCGACAGGATCATGGTGTTGATGGCGACCGACTTGCCGGAGCCGGTGGTGCCGGCGATCAGCAGATGCGGCATGCGCGCGAGATCGACGATCACCGACTCCCCGCCAATGGTCTTGCCGAGACAGAGCGGCAGCTTGGCGGCGCTTTCGTTGTAGTCGTTGCCGGAAAGCAATTCACGCAAGTAAACCTTCTCGCGCGTGGGGTTGGGCAGCTCGATGCCGATGGCGTTGCGGCCGGAAACGACGGCGACGCGTGCCGACACCGCGCTCATCGAGCGAGCGATGTCGTCGGAGAGCCCGATCACGCGCGACGACTTGATGCCGGGCGCCGGCTCGAGTTCGTAAAGCGTCACCACCGGGCCGGGATGCGCATTGATGATCTCGCCGCGCACGCCGAAATCGCCGAGCACGCTTTCGAGCGCCACGGCGTTGGCGTCGATAAGTTCTTTCGACAGCGTGGTGCGCTCGGAGACGCGCTGCGCGGTCAAGAGATTGAGCGAGGGCAGCACATAGCCGTTGACGGAGCGACGTACAGGCACGCGCGGCGCGGCGCGGCGGCGCGGGGCGGGCTGCGCGTTGTCCTCGTCTTCCTCGCCAGCGAAGGCCGGTTGGGCCGGCATGGCCACGCGGCCATAGGCGTCGAAACGCGGCTCCTGCCGTGGGGCGTTTGCGGCCGGTATGGTGGCGGGCAGCAGCCTGCGCGGTGTCCGGCGCAACAGCCGGCCGGCGCGCGCCTTCCAGCTCAGCAGCGCATGCGCGATCATGCCGAGCCAGGCCGAGGCGTGATCGCCCTCGTCTTCATCGATGTCATCGTCGGCGTCGCGGGCGAACGTCCGCTCGGCGCGCCGCTTCCAGCCGATGCCGGCGGCGAATGCGACCGTCACCGCGGTGGCGATGCCGAACAAAGCGGACGCGATGAATAGCGCCATACCGTTCAACGGGGCGCCCAAAACCCTCGCCGGTGCGCGCAGCAGCGCGTCGCCGAAGACGCCGCCGAGGCCAGTCGGCAGCGGCCAGGAGCCGATGCGCGGCAGCGTGGAGACGAATGCGGCGGCAAGGAAGGTGGCGAGGATCCACAATAGGCCGCGCCATTTCTCGCCGACTGGCCGGTGCGCCAGCAGGCGCCAGCCCAGCAGCATTTCCGGCAGCAGCAGCATGATGGCGGCCAGGCCGAGCAATTGCATCGCCAGATCGGAGAAAATCGCGCCCGGGAAGCCGAGAAGATTATGCACCGGCGTCTGCGTGGCGTGGCTGAGCGAAGGGTCCTGCACCGACCAGGTGGCGAGCGCGATGGCCGCCAGCATCGCCAGCGTGATCAGCGCCAGGCCAGCCAGTTCGCTGAAGCGCCGCCGCAGGATGTCGCGGAAATGTTCCGAGACGAAAGCGATGGCGTCGAGGCTGCGATCGATAGCGGGCATGGGGCTTACCTCAGCCGAGCACCGCGACGAGGCGATGCAGCGCCTCCGCCGTGGTCGCCTTGTCCTGAACCATGGCGACGCGGATGTAGTCCGCGCCGGGATTGCTGCCGTCGGCTTGCTCGTGCGCGAGATAGCGGCCGGGCACGACGCGCACGCCGGCCTCCTGCCACAGCCGCTTGGTCACGATCTCGCTCCCGCCGTATTTCGACACGTCGAGCCAGAGAAAAAATCCGCCGACCGGACGCTTGTAGCCGTAGCGGTCGCCGATGATCTGGTCGGCTAGATCGAACTTGGCCGAATAGAGCTTGCGATTTTCCCGCACGTGCGCCTCGTCGCCATAGGCGGCGACGGCGACATGTTGCGCGGGGCCCGGCACCTGCGGCGCCGCGATATTGCGCAGCTCGAGAAAGGCCGACAGAAAGCGGTGGTCGCCGGCGGCAAAGCCGACGCGCAGGCCGGGCAGGCTCGATCGCTTGGACAGCGAGTGGAACACCACGGTGTTGGCGAAGTCGGGCCCGGAGGCTTCCAGCATGCCGGCAGGCCGATGCTCGCTGTAGATCTCACAGTAGCATTCGTCGGCGAACACCAGGAAGCCGAAGCGGCGGGCGAGGAAAGCCAAGCGGTCGAGATAGGCTCGGGTCGCGACGGCGCCTTGCGGGTTCGATGGCGAGGCGATGTAGAAGGCGACCGTGCGCGCCAGCAGCGCGTCGTCGAGCTCGTCGAGATCGGGCAGGAAGGAGCTTGTCCGCGTCGCCGGCATATATACCGGCTCGCAATCGGCGGCGAGCGCGCCGGCGGCGTAGGCGGCATAGAACGGATTGGGGATCAGCACGGTAGGCTTGCCGGCGCGGCGCGCAACCCAGCGCTTGGCGGCGATGGCGGCGAGGAACAGGCCTTCGCGCGTGCCGTTGAGCACCAGCACTTCGCTTTCGGGATCGACCGGCCGCGCCAGTTTGTAGCGGCGGCCGAGCCAGGCCGCGACCGCGCGGCGGAACGGCTCTGAGCCCTTGTTGGCCGGGTAGCGGCCGAATTCGTCGAGATGGGCAGCGATCTCGGGGCCGACGAAGGACGGAATCGGATGTTGCGGCTCGCCAACCGACAGATTGATGGCGGGCTTGCCCGGCTCGATGCCGGCGATCAATTCGGTTAGCCGCACAAACGGCGAGCGGCCATCGACCGCTGCAGCAGTGGGTGAGGAAGGCTCGCGCTGGGCGGTCATCATGGGCATGCGGATACTAAATGTCGCTTGCGCATGATCTTGCCCGAAAACCGGTTCCCACTTCTCGGGATCATGCGCCAGCCGGGAGCGGCCCGCGGCATAACAGTCCGACACAATAGTGAGGTCGAGGTTAAGACCCGATTAACCATCGGGAAATGGTTTTGGGGTGGATTGAATCGGCGTTAAGGCTACGCCCCTAGGCTGCTTCCCGATGTCAACTGGGGGAGAAAATGACCGATCATATGAAGCCTTCGATCTGGGGCATAGCGTATCGCTGCGTTGCGGCGTTGATGATCGCAGGGTTCTTGACCGTTGTCATGGGCATCGATCCGACGACCTTGGCGATGAACTAATCCGCCAGCCTGTTTGAATTGACGACCTAAGTCCGGCCAATTGGCCGGACTTTTTCATTTCGTCGCGCCGGCCAAAAAGAGAGAGGCCCCCGGCTCTTGCGACCCGGAGGCCTCGACGGAAGGGACAGTGCCGGGTTTCCGCCCCTACCGCTAGCTTGCGGTTACTGAACCACCTCGCCATGCAGCGCGAGATCGAGACCTTCGCGTTCCACCTCGGCGGTGACCCGCAGGCCGATGATCGCGTCGATGATCTTGAGAATGATCAACGACACGATAGCATCGTACACGAACACGATGCAGATGCCCTCGAGCTGGTTGAGGACCTGGCCGGGATTGCCTTCGATCAGGCCGGAGGTGCCGCCATATTCGTTGATCGCGAATACGCCGGTGAGCAGTGCGCCGACGATGCCGCCGACCGCGTGGACGCCGAAGCAGTCGAGCGCGTCGTCAACACCGAGAATGCGCTTGAGGCCGGTGACGCCCCAGTAGCAGAACACGCCGGCGGCGACACCGATCACCATCGAACCGACCGGGCCGACGAAGCCCGAGGCCGGAGTGATGGCGACGAGGCCGGCGACCGCGCCGGAAGAGATGCCGATGACGGTGGGCTTGCCGCGAATGGCCCATTCCACCAGCATCCAGGTGAAGGCCGCAACCGCGGTGGCGATCTGCGTCACGGTCATCGCCATGCCGGCTTGCAAACCAGCGGTGACAGCCGAGCCGGCATTGAAGCCGAACCAGCCAACCCACAGCAGCGAGGCGCCGATCAGCGTCAGCACCATGTTGTGGCCCGGGCCGCTATCCTTGCGCTTGCCGAGGCAGATCGCGCACATTAGACCGGCGACGCCAGCGTTGATATGCACGACGGTGCCGCCGGCGAAGTCGAGCACCTTGATCAAGGCGTCGGAATTGCCGGAAGACAGCATGCCGTCCGAGCCCCAGACCCAATGCGCGACCGGCGCATAAACCAGGATCGACCACAGGCCGATAAACCACAGCATGGCGGAGAACTTCATGCGCTCGGCGAAGGCGCCCGCGATCAGCGCAGGAGTGATGATCGCGAAAGTCATCTGGAAGCACATGTACACAGTCTCAGGGATCGTCGCCGCGAGCGGGTTCGGATTTCCCGCGCCGGTGGCTATGTCACTGAGCATGCCTTGCAGGAACACGCGACTGAGCCCGCCGAGATAGGGCGAGCCGGGCGTGAACGCCAAGCTGTAGGTCAGGATCGCGTAGACGATGGTGACCAGACAGGTGATGGCGAAGCTCGTCATCACGGTGTCGCCCACGTTCTTCTTCCGCACCATGCCGCCATAGAACAGGGCGAGGCCCGGAACGGTCATCATCAGCACCAGCGCCATGGAGGTGAGCATCCAGGCGGTGTCACCCGAATTGGGCGCACACTTCGTTAGCACGGCCTTTTTTGGATCGGGGTCATTAGCGCAGGCTGGCGCCGGCGCCAGTGCAGCAGCGGAAGCGGCCGCCGGCGCAGCCGGCGCAGCGCCGGGAGCCGGCTGGGCGTAGGACGTATTATACGCCGCCACGCTCAGAAACAGGCCAAGCAGAACTCCAAGAGCGAGAGCTGTGAGTCCCGCACGGGAGGGTTTCTTCAACGTCATGGTCTAACTCCTGTCCGTATTGTTTTGCGGTGCGGGTTACTAGAGCGCCGCAGCGTCGGTTTCGCCGGTGCGGATGCGCACGGCGTGATCCAGGGCGAAGACAAAGATCTTGCCGTCGCCGATCTGGCCGGTCTTGGCGGCACCGGTGATGGCGCCGATGACCTTGTCGACCTGGTCGGTTGCCACCGCCACTTCCACTTTGACTTTCGGGAGGAAGCTCACCGCATACTCGGCCCCACGGTAGATTTCCGTGTGACCCTTTTGACGCCCGTAACCCTTGACCTCTGTGACAGTCAGCCCTTGAACCCCGATGGAGGTCAGAGCGTCACGGACCTCGTCGAGTTTGAAAGGCTTGATAATGGCCATGACGATTTTCATGGATTCGATCCCCGCTTGTGCCCGTTTTCTACATTCACGCAGTGCGGGCGGGTTCACTGAGCCGGACCCGAAAAGCGTACTTCGCAGGCATGGCCGGTACAGTAGAATCAAACGCCGTGCCAGATGCCAGACTGGGGCGTATCTGGCTGATTTGATGAACGAATTTTTACGATTGTGGCAGCGGGTCGGTTGCCCCGTGGGGCATTAGCCCAAAGTCGCGCCAAGACTTATAGGGCCTGCACAATTTTTAATCAGCCGCCCGGAGTGGTAAAACTGCACCCGCCGAGATGACAGCTGCGGCTTGTTTTCGCTCTACTGCAACGCCTCGCCGTGCTGGGTGACGTCGAGCCCCATCACCTCATCCTCATGGCGTACCCGCAGCGACACCATGGCGCCGACGACCTTGAGGACGATGAAGGTCACTATGCCCGACCATGCCAGGGTAACGACGATCCCATAGATCTGGGACAGCACCTGCTGCGGATTGCCTTCGAGCAGGCCGGAAACGCCGCCCGGCATTTCGGAACTTGCGGACAGTGCGCCGACCGCCAGCACGCCGGCGAGGAACGTGCCAGTCAGGCCGCCGATGCCGTGCACGCCGAACACGTCGAGCGAGTCATCGTAACCGATCTTGAGCTTGAGCCAGGTGCAGGCCCAGAAGCAGACCGCGCCGGCGATCAGGCCGATCAGCACGGCTTGCATCGGCAGCACGAAGCCGGAGGCCGGCGTGATGGTGCCGAGGCCGGCGACCGCGCCGGAGATCATGCCGAGCACCGATGGCTTGCCGCGCGTCCACCACTCCAGTGCCATCCAAATGAAGGCGCCGGCGCTGGCCGAGAGATGCGTCGAGGTGATCGCCATGGCGGCGCGTGAATTGGCACTGAGCGCGGAGCCGCCGTTGAAACCGAACCAGCCGACCCACAACAGGCCGGTGCCGATCACCGCCAAAGTAAGATCGTAGGGCGACAGATTTTCGCTGCCATAGCCGCGTCGCTTGCCGACGACATAGGCCGCGACCAGGCCGGCGACGCCGGCATTGAGATGCACCACTAGCCCGCCGGCGAAATCGATCACACCATAGCTGCCGAGGAAGCCGCCGCCCCAGACCCAATGCGCGATCGGCACATATACCAGCAGCAGCCAGAAGACGCAGAACAAGAGAAATGCGGAGAAGCGCATACGATCCGCGACCGAGCCCGCCACCAGCGCCACCGTGATGATGGCGAAGGTCATCTGATAGATCATGAACAGGCTTTCGGGGATGGTCTTGGCATGCGGCGAGATCGCATCGAGCGTCATGCCGTGCAGGAAAATACGATCGAGCGTGCCGATATAGGCGCCGTCGCCGGTGAAGGCGAGCGAGTAGCCGATGAGCGCCCACAGGATGGAAACCAAAAAAGTGGCGGCCATGCACTGCGCCATGGTGGCGAGCACGTTCTTCTTGCGCACCATTCCGGCATAGAACAATGCGAGGCCCGGTATCGTCATCATCAGCACCAGGCCGGTGGCGCCCAACATCCAGGCGGTGTCGGCGGCGTCGATCTTGGCTGCAATAGTGGAGCCTTGCGCGAAAGCCGGCGACGCGACCAATGTCGCCGACACCGCGGTCGCGGCCAAGGCGAGGCGTAATTGCGCCCGTGTCATTTCATTGCCCCCGGTATTATTTGCAAGTTTCTAAAGCGCGTCGACGTCGGTCTCGCCGGTGCGGATGCGCACGGCTTGCTCGATCGGCGTGACGAAAATTTTTCCGTCGCCGATCTGTCCGGTCTTGGCGGCGGCGGCGACCGCGTCCATCACCTGGTCGAGCTGCTCGCCGGCGACCGCGACCTCGAGGCGCAGTTTGGGGAGGAAATTCACCGCGTATTCGGCGCCGCGATAGATCTCCATGTGACCCTTCTGCCGCCCGTAGCCCTTGACCTCGGTCACGGTCATGCCGTGAACGCCGATGCGGGTGAGGGCGTCGCGCACCTCGTCAAGCTTGAACGGTTTGATGACGGCGATGACCAGTTTCATGGTTTTCCTTCCCGGCAGAGTCTTTGGTTGGCGCTTGATCTATTCCGAAAACCGGTCCCCGCCCTTGACTAAATTGGGGTCGGCCTTTTTCTGGATCTCGCGCCGGTGACGACAAAAGCCCTCCCGGCGGCTGCCGGGGCTCATTTGCTTAGCGTATCGACAGCCGGATCAAAAATTAAGCGACATTATTGCCGCATCCCAAGGCTTTCGCCGTGCAAAAGGGCATTTTATGACAGCTTTGCTGTCTTATTTTCCCTGAGCCGGTGCGGCGAGGCCGAGATCCTGTATCAGGCGCGCCAGCCTGGCGCGCGCCTGCCTGGCAGTCATGCCGGGCTGGATGCGCGGGTTGTACAGTAAGGTGAGTAGCGCGCGATCGTAATCCGACAGGTAGCCGACCATGCGTTTCTGGTTGAGCGAGGTCCATGGATTGCGCTGGTCGTGGCTCGACAGGCCGAAGGCGTGCAGCAGCTCGTGATAGGCGCAGTCGAGGAAGACGTCGTCGCCCTTGTCGACGATGATGAAGGAGACCGCGCGCACGATGCCGCCGTCGGCGCTCGATTTCACGCTGGTCATGCATTGCGGATCGGTTCGCGCGACGAAGGTCTTGGTGATCTTGGCTCCAAACGCCGCCTTCAGCGCCGAGGTGAAATCTTTTTCGTCGATCAGCCGCACTTCGATGTCGGCAGGCACCGTGCCAGCCACGACGGTCAAGTGCAGGTCGTGGACCTTTTGCGCGTATTCATCGAGTACGCGTTGCATCACCGCCGTGCGATCGATGCTGCCGCCGGCGATCACAGCGGCGCGGATCGGGTGATCGAAGCGGCGGATGCCGCGTGGCGCTGCGCCAATGCGCAGATCGGAACCGAATGTGAGCGCGAGAAATCCGCGCATGAGTTCGGCGGTGGAGAAACGCGTGTATTGCGGCGGCGCGCCCTCGAACGAGCCGGGCGGCGCCGGCTGCTTGCCGGAGGCGGCAAGCGCCGCCGTCGACAACGAGATCAGGATAGCGAATGCAGCGAACGATCGCTTCATATTCAAGTTAGGGGGCGCGCCGCTGGCGCACCAGGCCTTCCTGAGCCACCGAGGCGACCAGCGTGCCGTCGCGGGTGAAGATAAGTCCGCGCGAGAAGCCGCGCGAGCCGTGCAGATTGGGCGTATCCTGCGCGTAGAGCAGCCAGTCGTCGGCGCGGAACGGCCGGTGCAGCCAGAGCGCATGATCAAGGCTGGCGGCCATGAATTCCTTCTCGAACAGCGTGCGCCCGTGCGGGATCAGCGCGGTATCGAGCAGCGTCATGTCGGAGGCATAAGCCAGCACGCATTGATGGATCGCCGGATCGTCGGGCAGGCGGCCGGTAGTCTTGATCCACATGTGAAACTTGCCGTCGGGATATTTTTTTCCGCGATAGCGTTCGAACTCGACCGGCCGCAATTCGATCGGCCGTTCGCGTTCGTAATAGCGCCGTACCGGATCGGGCATAGTCGGCAGGATTTTTTCGCGGACTTCCGCTTCACTCGGTAGCTTTTCCGGCGGCGGCACGTCCGGCATTTTCGCCTGATGCTCGAGGCCGGGCTCGTCAGTGTGGAACGATACCAGCATGGAGAAGATCGGATGGCCGTGCTGGCGCGCGGTGACGCGCCGCGTGGTGAAACTCTTGCCGTCGCGCATACGATCGACGTCGTAGATGATCGGAACCTTGGGATCTCCCGGCAGCAGGAAATAAGCATGCATGGAATGCGGCGGCCGCGTCTCAACCGTGCGCACTGCGGCAACCAGGGCCTGGCCGATCACCTGGCCGCCGAACACGCGTTGCCAGCCGACCTGCGGCGAGCGGCCGCGGAACAGATTCACCTCGAGCGGCTCGAGGTCGAGAAGAGTGAGTAGATCCTGGACGGCGGTAGGGGCGGAGGACATGAATCGCGCTTTCGATGCCGGCTGCCGCCAATGACGCCGGGGTAAGGCGCGAAGTCAAGGCGCGCGGGCGCTTTCGGTGTCGTATGGCTGCGCCGAAAATTTTCCGAGCGGCAGATTGCCTGCCGCCCGTTACGCAAGCCAACGCTCGGCATTCGCTATTGCATGAGCGTGAAAATATATGCGACCGCGATCAGCGCCACGAGCGCGACACCCGACCAGATTAAAATTTTGGTCGTGTGC
This sequence comes from Pseudolabrys sp., assembly GCA_035469145.1. Taxonomy (GTDB): domain Bacteria; phylum Pseudomonadota; class Alphaproteobacteria; order Rhizobiales; family Xanthobacteraceae; genus Pseudolabrys. The sequence goes on along the minus strand of DATISB010000108.1, from coordinate 5,266 downwards.
TCTTCGGTTTGGGTTTGGGTAGTCATGGTATTCGCCACTTCCTCCTGGGCGGGGACCGCAGGGCTGGGACCTTCCCGGTCCTCAACGCCCCCTCCTACGCATTAAACTTTTGTCTAATGGCCCGGCAAAGGTTTGATTCAGATCAAGAACTCGCCGCGGGTGTCACAAGTGTCTGAATAGACTAGGATAGCGGCTTCGGGCGGCTTGCCCGGGGTGGTCCGGCGGCGATGGTGCCCCGGCACAAGGAAACGAATGGCGCGAATCGGAAACCAGCGGCGCGACGTGGTAATCGGCGGGGCGGGCTTTGCCGGCCTGGCGCTGGCCATCGCGCTACGCCAGGGCCTGGGGAGTGCGTTCGCGGTGACAGTGGTGGACCCCGCGCTCGGGGCTGCGGCGTCGAAGGACCCGCGCGCCTCGGCCATCGCGGCGGCCGCGCGCCGGCTGTTCGAGGCGATCGAAGTCTGGGACGCGGTCGCCGCCGACGCGCAGCCGATCCTCGACATGGTGGTGACGGACTCCAAGCTCGACGACGTGGTGCGGCCGACCTTCCTCACCTTCGGCGGTGAGGTGGAGGAAGGCGAGCCGTTCGCCCACATGATCGAGAACCGACACCTGGTCGATGCGCTGGTCAAAAAGGCGAAAGAGCTCGGCATTGAATTGCGCGCGGGCGCGGTCATCGGTTTCGAAAACGCGCCGAAGGCGATTGTTGTTGCGCTCGTCGATGGCGAGACGATTTCCACGCGTCTTTTGGTCGGCGCCGACGGCGCGCACTCGAAAATACGCGAACAGGCCGGCATCGCGACGCATGGATGGAATTACGATCAGTCGGCGATCGTTACCACGGTGGCGCATGAACGCGAGCATAACGGCCGCGCCGAGGAGCATTTCCTCCCGGCCGGGCCGTTCGCGATCCTGCCGCTGATGGGAAAACACTCGTCCATTGTGTGGACCGAGAGCACGCGCGAGGCGGAGCGCATCATCGCGCTGCCCGACGATGAATTCCACGCCGAACTGGAGAAACGCTTTGGCCTGCGGCTCGGCGACATCGCGGTGGTAGGGCCGCGCCGCGCCTTTCCGCTCGGGCTGTTCACCGCGCGCAGATTCATCGGCGAACGGCTGGCACTGGTCGGCGACGCCGCGCATATCATTCACCCCATTGCCGGGCAAGGGCTCAACATGGGTCTGCGTGACGTCGCCGCCTTGGCGGAGGCCATCGCCGACGCCGCGCGGCTCGGGCTCGATATCGGCGAGACGCAAGTGCTGGAGCGCTATCAGCGTTGGCGCCGCTTCGACACCATGACCATGGGCGTCGCCACAGACGGCTTGAACCGGCTGTTCTCCAACAGCTCCGATGTGCTGCGCCTGATGCGCGACGTTGGCCTCGGCGTGGTCGAGCGCATCCCGGCGCTCAAGCGCATGTTCATCCGCGAGGCGGCCGGCTTTACCGGCGACGTGCCGAAACTGCTGCGCGGCGAGGCGCTTTAGGTCAGCGGAATGCTGCCGACGTGATCGTGGAACGGCTTGCGCTTGGCGATGGCGTCGTACCAGCGATCGAGATTGGGCGTCGGCGGGCGGCCGGGCACCAGTTGCCGGTAGCGGTAGCACATCACGCCGACCGGGATGTCGCCGTAGGAAAATGCCGGTCCGGCGATGAATGGTGTCTTGGCCAGTTGCGCATCGAGGATCTTCATCGCGACGGCGGTCTTGTCCTGCGAGGCCTTGATCGCCACCAGGTCGCGCTTTTCCGCCGGCGTACGGATCAGGCCCCAGAATGCGGCATGGATTGCCGGCGCGACCACCGACAATTGCCAATCCATCCACTGGCTGGCGAGCGCGCGCTGCTTGGCGTCCTTCGGTTCCAGCACGCCGTTCTTGTCGTGCTTGCCCGCGAGATAGCGCACGATGGAATTGGATTCCCACAGCGTAAAGCCGTCTTCTTCTTCCAGCGTCGGCACCAGGGAGTTCGGATTCATCGCGAGGTAAGCCGGCTCCTTGGTTTTGCCGAACGCGCCGCCGACGTCGATGCGCGTGTGTTCAAGCCCGAGTTCGCCCACCGCCCACATCGCCTTCTGCACATTGGACGATGTGTTGCGGCCCCAGATTTTGATCATGAGTCGTTTCCTGATTTTGGCGCGGATTGTCGATTATCGCAGTCGGAAGACCGTGCTCAATCCAACCTTCGCGCCTCTTCCGGCAGCATGATCGGGATGCCGTCGCGGATCGGATAGGCGAGTTTGGCCTTGCGCGAGATCAGTTCCTGCTTGGCGGCGTCGTATTCCAGGGTCGTCTTGGTGACGGGGCAGACCAGGATTTCCAACAGCTTCGGATCGATGCTGCCGGCGGTGTGTTCGGTGGGCGGGGTGGTGGGCATAGAGAGGCTCCCAGCGTTTGCACGCGCCTTATAGCATGACGCGCGCGGCTACTGCAGCTGCGGCTCGCCCTCGGTGTTCTTCTTGGCGAGCTCGATCTCGGTGATGGCGACTAGCAGTTCGGCGCGGGTTTTCAGGTCGGGCGCCTCCAGCAGCGCCTGCTTCTCCGGCGGGCCGTAGGGCGACATCATGGATAGTGCATTGACCAGCGCCTCGTTCGGCGCCTGGTCAATGCCTTCCCAATCCGCCTTTAGATCATTGGCCTTCATGAACGCGCGCAACGCGTTGAGCACCGCCTCGCGGTCCACGTCGTCCTCGCCCTTGCGCGCGATGAAATCATCGGCGAACGGCGCATAGCTGACGCGGCATTGCCGATAGTCGGTCTTGACCGGCAATTCCTGCACGATGCGGAAGCGGGCCACTCCGGTGAGCTCGAGCAGATAACGGCCGTCGCCGCTCTCGGCGAGCTGGGTGATGCGGCCAACGCAGCCGACCTTGAACAGTGGTGGATTGTCGGCGGGGCCGGCATGCGACGCGTCGGGCTGTATCATGCCGATCAGCCGGTGGCCGTCGCGCAAAGAGTCGTCGACCATGGCGAGATAGCGTGGCTCGAAAATATTGAGCGGCATCTGTCCGCGCGGCAGCAGCAGCGCGCCCGGCAGGGGGAACACCGGAATGACTTCAGGCAGATCGATCGGCCTGCGGTATTGGGCGTTCATCGGCATTGCAAGTTTCTCCGCGAGCCGGTGCCGTCCCAGCGTAAACTCGCTACGAAAACAAAATCGACGACAGCCGCTTGCGGCCGTCCACGGTGGCCGGGTCGGTCGGACCCCAGACCTCGAAAAATTGCACGAGTTGTTTGCGCGCGCCGTCCTCGTTCCATTTGCGGTCGCGCTTGATGATCGCGATCAGCTGTTCTGCGGCTTCCGCGCGCTTGCCCTTGGCATTGAGTGCCATGGCGAGATCGAAGCGCGCCTGATGGTCGAGCGGATTGGCGAGAACTTTTTCTTCCAGCTCCGCATAAGGCCCGAGCGTCTTCGCCTGCTCGGCGATGTCGAGCGCGGCGCGCGCGGCGGCGACCGGCGCTTCGTTGCGCTTGGCTTCCGGCACCAGCGCGAGCGTTTGCTTGGCCTGTTCGAGCGCGCCGGTCTCGACGTAGCAACGCGCCAGTCCGGCCAGCGCGTGTACGTTGGCGGAGTCCTTGGCGAGGATCTGCGCATAGATCTCGGCAGCGGCGGCCGGATTGCCTTCGACCAGCGCCTCGTCCGCCTCTTTCAGAAAATCTTTTTCCTCGGTGCCGATCTTGCCCTTGGTCACCCGCTCCAGGAACGCGATCACTTGGGCTTCGGGCAGCGCGCCCATGAAGCCGTCGACCGGCTGGCCGTTGGCAAAGGCGATCACCGCCGGGATCGACTGGATTCCCATCTGGCCGGGAATTTCCGGATGCTTGTCGATGTCCATCTTGACGAGCTTAACCTTGCCCTTGGCCGCCTTCACCGCCTTTTCCAGGATCGGGGTGAGTTGCTTGCAGGGCCCACACCAGGGCGCCCAGAAATCGACCAGCACCGGCTGGCGCTTGGATTCCTCGATCACGTCCTTGAGGAAGCCTTGCGTGGTCGTTTCGATGACCGCGCTGTCGGCCGCCGCCGTCATTGCCCCGCCGTTTTGCAGCATTGTTCCTCGCGTATTCCGCTATTCGCGGGCCTGTGGCCCGGTTCCATGCCGGATTAAATGGGTTATCCGGCCGGTGATTGCAATCGGGTCAGGGGGCGTCCGGCGTGCGTCCGGAAACGTGCTCGATGCGGGGCATATGGCCGGTCGATTCCAGGAACTTCACCAGATCGCCGCACGCAATCGAGGTGGTCATGGTGTTGACCAGCGGATGAAAGTTGAGCGTCTCGTGCTCCATCATGGCGGCATCGAGCACCACGGTCACGCGGCATTGCGTGTCGTTGATGGCGCCGAATGGCGTTACCGCGCCGGGCTCGACGCCCCACACCTCGCGCAGCAGGTCGGACGCGCCGAACGAGAAGCGCCCGGAGGCGCCGAGCTGCCGGTGCAGGCCCTTGAGGTCGATCTCGGCATCTTCCAGCGCCACCACCAGATAAAGCTCGTATTTCTTGTCGCGCAGGAACAGGTTCTTGGTGTGGCCGCCGAGGATCTGCCCGCGCAAGGCACGCGACTGCTCGACCGTGAACAGCGGCGGGTGCGTGACCGTTGCATGCTTGATGCCGAGCGCGTCAAAGGCGGCAAAAAGCTGGTCGGGTGTCGTTGGCATGAACGGCTCGTGGTTTGGTGTATTATCATCGTCAACCATGGAGGTCGAAGATGATGCGTTGCACCCTTGCGGCAGCCGCGGTCCTTGCCGCCATTAGCTTCCAAATCCAGCCGGCGCGGGCCACTGGCGTGCTCCCCTGGTGCGCGGTTGTGTCGCTCGGCACGGGAAATGTCTATTGGGACTGCAAATACCGCTCGGTGGAAGAATGCGTGCCGAATGTGCTCACTGGCAACCGCGGTTTTTGCAATCACAATCCGAGCTATGTCGGCGAGCTGGTGCCGGTGCACAGGTATAAAGTCCACCGCAAACGCCATGTTAATCGGGATTAACGGCCTGAACGGGCCGAGGTTGCAATGTGGTCAACCTTTTGGCTATAGGTTCGGGCTTGGCGGCCGGAATTGCCATTTCGGCCATATATCTAACGGATGCGGGTGTAGCTCAGGGGTAGAGCACGACCTTGCCAAGGTCGGGGTCGAGGGTTCGAATCCCTTCGCCCGCTCCAGTTTTCTCTCACACAATTGTCATTCCGGGGCGCGCCGCAGGCGCGAACCCGGAATCCAGATGCGCAAGCTGAGTACGCTCCCGGATTCCCGGGTCCGGTGCTATGCGCCGTCCCGGA
>DATISB010000107.1:0-60483 GCA_035469145.1 Pseudolabrys sp. | reverse complement strand
AGGTGCTGTCCGACGGCTGGACCGCGGTGACGCGCGACCGCTCGCTATCGGCCCAGTTCGAGCACACCGTCGGTGTCACCGACAAAGGCTTTGAGGTGTTCACCTTTTCCCCGGCCGGGCTGAACAAGCCGCCCTACCAGCGTTAGCGGTACTGCCTGAAAGCCTCCCTCGTCGATTGCATCTGGTTGCAATACAATCGCGCCTCCTGTGGGCGGCGCAGGCGTAGTTTTCATGGCGGAAAAGCGTAGCGGCGGCGGACGGAAGAGCGGCCTATCCGAGGCTTCTCCGCATTATCACGGCCACCGCGAACGACTGCGCGGGCGCTTCCGCGAGGCCGGCGCCGAGGCGGTGAGCGAGACTGCTCTAGTGCCATTCGGCGAATGATTTGATCTTAAAAACAATTCCCCAGATAAGCGGGGACGAATTGGACGAATAGCAAGCGATTAGCAAGCGTTGGAGCGGACCCAAGCGGGCTAGGTTGATTGAAGGCACCGGTCTTGAATTTCGCGGTAGAGGGAAGCGATGCGCTGGCCTCGCTCATCCACCACCTGACGGTCACTTTGGGTCTTTAGCGGACAAACCATCGCGGGCCAAACTCCACGAATGTCCGCTATTGTCCGAAAGCGACCAAATTTTGCGATGCTGCGAACGGCTGGAGCCTACACATACGTCCCAACGATGATGACCGTCGCAGCCATCATGGCGGGGCTGCTGCCGATCATGTGGAGCCGCGGTACTGGGGCCGAGGTGATGCAGCGCATCGCGGTGTCGATGATCGGCGGTATGGTGTCGTCAACGGTGCTGACGCTCGTTGTAATTCCGGCGATCTACGCGGTGATCAAGGGCTTTGCGGTACGCTCGTTAAATACAGCTCCGGCGCTCCAGCGGTTTTAATGTTTTGAGGGTGAGGGACATCAACATTGTGCTGGAAAAATCTCTTGATTTGTAGCAAATGTGGTTGTTTGCAAAAGTAATTTGGTGCAGCGTTTTGGTTCACCCCGCGCCGGTCTGTCATCCAATCGGCGCGCAAGGACGTAAATCGACATGAGCAGAAAGTGAATCGCGTCAAACAGACGTCTATTGCGTTGTCTGTTTTAGTCGTGTTTACGGCCGTCGGAGCGCCTGTCGCAGCACAGACGGTCGGTCCTGCCAACGTGGATTATTCATTGTTCAATCCAGTCCCTGACGACAAGTTGCGAGAATTGAGCACGGATAGGCCGGGTAAATCTCACAGCGCCATCACCGTCGACGCCGGACATTTTCAAATCGAATCTGATTTTCTCAACTATACATACGACCCCCATGGGAATGGGGACATCACCACCCGGGCTTACAGCATCGGCACGCCAATATTGAAGTTGGGGGTAACAAATTGGATGGATGTTGAACTCGGTCTGGTGTTATTCAACAGTCTTCACCAATCATTCCAAAGTTCACCAGGCAATTCGAACTGGGATGTAAGCGCCCACGGCTTCGGAGACACATTGCTTGGGACTAAGATCAATGCCTTCGGAAATGACGGAGGCGACCAATCCTTGGCCTTTCTTCCATTTATAAAAATACCGACGGCCTCCCCTGGGCTTGGCAATGGACACGTAGAGTTCACTCTTAATGTACCCTATACAATAGCTCTTTCCAACCCTTGGTCGCTAACCCTCGAACCGAATATTGGGGTGCTGCGCAACATAGACAATACTGATTATCGAGGCGATTACGGCTTTATTGCAAATCTGAACAGACCGATTTTGGTAAAGGGTCTGACAGCTGCTGTCGAGGTCGCCGTTGACGCGAGTTCTGAGAATAAAGCAGGCACGAAATTGAGTTTTGACCCGTCCCTGCAGTATTTGGTCAACAAAAATCTACAGCTCGACGTCGGCGTTTATTTCGGACTTAATAGAGCAACGCCACGCTATAATCCTTATATTGGAGTTTCTTATAGATATTAAACTCTCGCTGACCTGAGCTCCTAGTGGATCGCCGATGTGCAGAATAAAATCAACAGTGATCCTAAATTTGCGAGTGGCCTGACAGCTTTTTTGTACCAGCGGGATAGAGATTACTGCATCGGTATGATCTCATCTAGATGGGCAGCCAACGGTGCGAACGTCTGCGGTGCGGGCGGTCTGTAATTGAGTGCTGAGTGCGGTCTAATCGTGTTGTAGTGTTTGCGCCATTGCTCGATGACAATCTGCGCTTCTTTCAGGCTGTATAATATATCGCCGTTTAGCAGCTCATCGCGTAGATCTGCTGCAATATCCCCGCTTCCCGGTAGACCTCTGGCGCAGATTTGCCCTGCGCCATCAATACTTCTATATGACGAAGCAGAGTCACTATCTGCTCAGCACCAAACCTCTTATTCGGCATGACCAGCTCCTTTCCAAGCTATTCTCTCACAACGCTTGGTCTAAAAAAAGCCGGGTCAGGTCACTAGCGCATGATCCCGAAAATTGGGCACCGGTTTTCGGAAAAGATCATGCGCAAGCAGAATGGCGCGCTCAGGCGGCCGCGGGCGCCAGACTTCGGCTGTCGGGTTCGATCATCCAGCGCGCGATCCTGGGCCAGTATTCGCCGAGGATCGTCCGTCCCATGAACAATCCAGCGTGGCCACAAGGCGCCGTCGCCTTGCGGATGGCGCGCGCCGGAGTGCCGACCAGGTGCTCGGTCGCGAATAACTGCGCCGGCGCGACCAACTCGTCGTCGCGCGCCGCCAGCAGGAAAATCGGGGCGCTCACATTCGCCAAGTCGATTGGCTCGCCCAAGGCGATAAATTGACCGGTCGCAATCTCGTTTCGTTTGTATAGTTTCTCGATCACCTCAAGATAATAGGTTCCGGGCAGATCGACGGTCCACGCGTGCCAATCCCGGAATATCGCTTCCAGCTCGGCGAAGGCGGGCGAGCCGATCGGTTCCGGCGTCTGCAGCAATTGATGAATCTCGTGGGAGTCGATCGTTTCCGATCCCCAGAACTTCTGCACCTTGTGGCCGAGGACGCGACCGTCGCCGAGCTTCACCAGTTCATGAAACAGCACCAGAGGGCTGGCGTCAGCGAGCGCGGACAATGCGGATTGCCCGGCGGCAATATCGATCGGCGCGCCGGCCAGCACCAATTTGCGCACCTTGGCAGGAAAACGCGCGGCATAGGCCAGCGCCAGCCAGCCGCCCTGACAAAGCCCGACCAGATCGACGCTACCGCCGAGCTGATCGACCAGCACGTTGAGGTCGGCGAGATAGTCGTCGATGCCCAAAAAGCGCATCTCCATTGTCGCCGAACGCCAATCGGTCACGAACAGCCGCCGTAGGCCGGCGTCGCGCAATGCCACGACCAGGCTATGACCGGGCGCCAGATCGGCAACGGCCGCCCCATGCAGCGCAAATGGCGCACACAACAATGTAGGAACGCCTTCCTTGACTGTGCTAAAATCGCGCAACCGCACGCTCTTCAATTCGAGCGCAATCGTGTTCGGCGTAGCCCATTTCGGCTCGCGCGACGCGGGTCCGTCGTCTGCGCCCATGGCAAAGTTGACGAAGTCCTTCGCCAACAACGCGGCAATCTCGCTCCCCGAGGCCGCGGCAAATGCCGGCCACATGAATGCGAGACGCGGATCTTGCCGTCCCGTTGGCTCGTACATATTAAAAACTACTGCACAAAATCAATCGGGCCGCGTTGTTCTAGGTCAAACGTTCGGCGAATTTCATATTCGTATTGAAATTCAAAAGCTTCGCGGTTGGCCTAGGGTCGTCGGCGCGTTCTCATTGCTGCAGCACATAGGTCCCCGGTGCATCAGCGAGCGGAATATGTTCCGCCGCACCCATTTCGGGCGGACCGACCGGTTCGCCCGACCGTTCAGCAAGCCAGGCGATCCATACCGGCCACCAGGACCCATGCTTTTGCAACGCTTGCGCCAGGAAGGTTTCCGGATCGATGTAGCGGTCGTCCGCCTTCCGGGTCATCACCTGAAAGTCGCGGTTATCAGGACCGGGCTCGGACACGATCCCGGCATTGTGGCCGCCGGTCGCGAGTAGATAGGTCACGTCGGTGTCGGTCATAAAATTGATCTTGTAGGTGGAGCGCCACGGCGCCACGTGATCGCGCACGGTGCCGACGTTGAAGATCGGGGTGCGAATATCCGCGAGCATGATCGGTTTGTCGGCGACGAGATACCGCCCCTCCGCCAAATCGTTGTTCAGAAACAGACGCCTTAGATATTCCGAATGCATGCGATAGGGCATGCGGGTGACGTCCGCGTTCCACGCCATGAGGTCGATCACGGGCGCACGCTCGCCCATCAAATAGTCGCGGATCATGCGCGACCAGACCAGGTCGCTGGAGCGCAGCATCTGGAAGGCGCCCGCCATCTGCGTGGCATCGAGAAAGCCCTGCTCCCACATCATGTCTTCGAGGAACGCCACCTGGCTCTCGTTGATGAAGAGCATCAGCTCGCCGGCTTCGGTGAAGTCGGTCTGTGCCGCCAACAGCGTAATCGACTTCAGCCGATCGTCGCCATCGCGCGCCATGGCCGCGGCAGCGATCGAAAGCAGCGTGCCGCCGAGGCAATAGCCGACGGCATGAACTTTTTGGTTCGGCACGATCGCGCGAACCGCGTCGAGCGCCGCCATGACGCCGAGCGTGCGATAGTCGTCGATACCGAGATCACGGTCCGCCGGGCTCGGGTTCTTCCATGAAATCATAAAAACCGTGAAGCCCTGCTCGGTCAGGTACTTCACCAGCGAATTATGCGGAGATAGGTCGAGGATGTAATATTTCATGATCCATGCCGGAACGATCAGCAGGGGCTCCGGCCGCACCTTGCCGGTCGCGGGCGCGTATTGGATCAACTCGATCAGTCGATTGCGATAGACGACCTTGCCAGGGGTCGCCGCCACATCGCGTCCGACTACGAAATCCTCGGCGCCGACCGGCTTTTTTCCGCTGACGGCGCGCTCCCAATCTTCCGTCATATTGCGCAAGCCGCTCACCAGGTTCATGCCGCCTTTGTTGACGGTTTGCCGAAAGACCTCCGGATTGGTCGCCAGGAAATTCGAGGGCGAGACCATGTCGAGAATCTGGCGCGATACGAACTCCACCATCGTTTCATGGTGCTTGGTGACGCCGCGGATGCCGGTGGTCGCGTTGTGCCACCATTGCTGCTGCAGCAGGAAGGCCTGATACATGTAATTGTACGGCGGTTTTTGCCATTCGGCGCCGACGAAACGTCGATCTTGCGGCAACGGCTCGATGCAGCACGATGCCCTGTCGCTCTCCAACGGAGCGTGAAACGCATGATTGGCAAAACGGACCGTTTTCCTCGTTGCCTTGTCGATGAGTTGCAGCTGTTTGCCGGGTGAAACGGCAAGATGGGTCGCCCAATCGAAATAGGCCTTGGCAAGCGCAGCCGGCGACAGGCCAAACGTAAAACGCGCTATCGTGGCATGCAGCGAGCGATCGACGATGTCGGCGAAAGCCGTTACGGCATAGGAATCGCGGCCCTCGATCTCCTCAGTCGGAGCAATACCGGCAACCTTCGGCACGAGACGTAGCGCGGGCTTGTTAGCGGGCGCATCCATCTGCACGGGTACCGCAGTCGTCATGGCACACCTATTATTTACGCTTACGTTCTTTCGGAACGGATATTGAAGTATAAATATGTAGCCGATTTATTGCGGCGCAATGATTTGGATCAATCGGTAATATGATCCGGATTAATCAGTAAAAAACGGTCCGGTTTACTGCCGCAACAACGAATACGGATTGGCAGCTTCAGGAACGCGACGCCATGAATTCGCCTCCGTTTCCTCGAAACGCCACGGGTTGCCTCGCGCCGGCGCCAGCATCAGCTCGTCGCGATCAATCTTCCATTGCGCGAAATTCAAGCGCGCGATGGTGGGATCGCACCCGGGCTTGATTTTCACCGCCATGCCATCCTCCGTTGGGTCCGTCGCCAAAGTCAGCTGACATAGCGGCTTGCCACCGCGCACGATCGCCCAATCGCCGGCCACCTGTTCCGGCGGCTTCGGCGGCGGAGCGGCGGCGGCATTCTGCAGGAACAGCACGCCGACGCCGGGCGTCGGCGCCTCGTAGATGCCGTCCTCCACCTCACTGAATTCCACCAGCGACTTGCCCTGGACGTCGAGCAGGCGCAGCAGATCGTTTTCCGGAAAGCTCCAGCCGACGACATCGGCCACCAGCGGAAACAGGTTGGCGCAGTTCTTGTCGAACGCGGCCTTGAAACCGACCGGCGCAGGATCGCTTTTTAAGGTCACTGTGCAAACCTTGTCGTGATCGGCGTTGGAGAATTCCCAGGTGCCGATCATGGCCTTGGCGGAATCACCGAACGTAACCGAGGTTTGCGCCAGCGTGGCGCCGGTCATGCACAGCCAAGCCAATCCGATAAGCGCGCGACGAGCCATGACGAAGCTATAGCACATAGCTGGCGCTGCGAACTTCACGAACGATTCTCACGAACGCTTGAGCGGGGTTTCCGCAACCGGCGTGAGCGGTGGCTTGCCCGCCGCCCAGGCCAGGATGTTGTCGACCACGAGCTGGTCCATGGCCGCACGCGTCACCTCGGTGGAGGAGCCGAGGTGCGGGAATAGCACGATGTGATCCATCTCCATCAATTCTTTCGGCACCTGCGGTTCCTTGGCGAACACGTCGAGGCCGGCGGAATAGATGGTGCGGTTCTTGAGTGCCTCGATCAGCGCAGGCTCGTCCACTACCGAGCCGCGCGCCATATTGATGAGGATGCCGTTCGGACCGAGCGCCTTGAGCACCTCGGCATTGATCATGTTCGACGTCGTCGGTCCGCCCGGCACGATCACCATCAGCGTGTCGACGTCGCGCGCCATGTCGATGAGCTTCGGGTAATACTTGTAGCTCACGCCTTTCTGCGAATTGCGGCTGTGATAGACCACAGGCACGCCGAAGGCTTCCAGCCGACGCGCGATCGCCTTGCCGATGCGGCCCATGCCGACCATGCCGACGGTGCGGTTGCGCAGCGTCGCCTTGGTGAGCGGATATTGCCCTTGCGGCCATTTGCCGGCGCGCAGAAAGCGTTCCGCCTGCGGAAATTCGCGCACGGCGCAGAGCAAGAGGCCAAGCGCGGTGTCGGCAACCTCCTCGTTCAGCACTTCCGGCGTGTTGGTGACGACGATGCCGTGCGCGCCAGCCCATTTAGCGTCGATGTGATCGTAGCCAACGCCGAAACTCGAGATCTGCTCGAGCTTGGGAAAGCGCTGCATGAAATTGGCATCGACCTTGTTCGCCGTATAGGCGACCGCGATTGCGCGGATTTTATCGCTCACCGATTTTATGAAGGCGTCCTGATCCTTGGCCTCGAGCAGATAATGCAACGTGACCTTCGGATCGAGGCCGTCGACAATGACCGGCTTGCGGGCTCCGATCAGCAACACATCCGGCTTTTCGCCAGCCATCTTCGCTCTCCTTTTACACCAAAGCGGTGACCGGCTTTTCAACGAAGCCCTTGAAGACGGCAAGCAGCTCGGCGCCGAGCGCGCCGTCTACCACGCGATGATCGCAGGACAGCGTGACCGTCATCTGACTGATAAATTTGACGCCGCCCTCTTCGGTCTCGATCGGGGCGCGCCGCGTAGCGCCCACCGCCAGGATGGTGGCATGCGGCGGATTGATGATAGCGGAGAACTCGCGCACGCCGTACATGCCCAAGTTTGAAATCGCGCTGGCGCCGCCCTGGTATTCGTTCGGCATGAGCTTGCGCACGCGGGCGCGCTCGGCAAGGTCGCGCATTTCCGCCGAGATCGCGGTGAGCGATTTGGTTTCGGCCTTGTGGATCACCGGCGTGATCAGTCCGCCCTCGATCGCCACCGCCACGCCAATGTCCGAGTGCTTGAAGCGCAGGATGCGGTCTTCCGCCCACACCGCATTGGCGGCTGGCGTGCGTTGCAGCGCCGCCGCCCATGCCTTGATGATGAAGTCGTTGAGCGAAAGCTTGAACGCCGGCTCGCCGTCCTTGCCGTTGGGCGCGGCAGCATTGGCCTCCTCGCGCATGGCGATGAGCCGGCCGGCGTCCACATCGGCGGTCAGGTAGAAATGCGGGATGGTGTGCTTGGCCTCGACCAGCCGCTTGGCGATGGTGCGGCGCATGGAATCGAGCGGCACTTCCTCGTAAGCGATGCCCTCGTACAGCGCCTTGACCTGCGCGGCGCTGACGCCGGTGGCAAGCGCGGGCGCAGCTGGCGCCGCCTTTTCGACGTCGCTGGCGACAATGCGGCCATGCGGGCCAGAGCCGGTGACGCGTGACAAGTCAATGCCGCGTTCGGAGGCCAAGCGCCGCGCCAGCGGCGTGGTGAAAGCGCCGCCCGGGAGTTTCGCGGGACCGAAATTGCGCTCGGGCGTGCGAACTTCGCGGAAGGGGTCGAGCGGGATGGTGCGCAGCACCGGCGTAGCTTGCGATATAGCTACCGGCGCAGCGGCACGTGCGGGCGCGGCTGCAGGTTTTGTCGCAGCAGTGGGCGCACTAGCCGGCAAACCGGCGCCAGAGATCACCGCCACCACGGCGCCGATCTTGGCCACCTCGCCGACCTGGAAGCGAATTTCGCTCAGCGTACCGGCGCTGGTGGCCGGCACTTCCATCGAGGTCTTGTCGGTCTCGATTTCGAACAGGTTGTCGCCCGGCTTCACGGCGTCGCCGGCCGACTTGAACCATTTCACGATCTTGCCCTCGGCGACGGTTTCGCCGAGCTGCGGCATCAGAACATCCACGCTGGTCCCCTGAAGTGCTCGACGCGCTCTACCACGTCACCGACACATATTGCGTCTCGAGAAATTCCTTCATCCCCTCCGACGCGCCTTCGCGGCCGAGGCCGGACTGCTTGGTGCCGCCGAACGGCGCCGCCGGATCGGAAACCAGGCCGCGATTGAGGCCGATCATGCCGAAGTCGAGCTTCTCGGAGACCCGCATGCCGCGGCTGAGGTCTTTCGTATAGAGATAGGCGATCAGGCCGTATTCGGTATCATTGGCACGCTTGATCGCCTCGTCCTCGCTCTTGAAGCTCTGGATCGAGGCGACGGGACCGAAGATTTCCTCGTTCAGCATCTTGGCCGAATTCGGCACGTTGGTAAGCACGGTGGCCGGATAGAAGAATCCGGGGCCGTCCGGCGTCTTGCCGCCGACCAGCACTTTGGCGCCCTTGCCGACCGCATCGTCGACCAGCTCGATCACTTTGTCGCGGCCTTCCTTGTTGACCAGCGGTCCGAGATTGATGCCGTCGTCGAGACCGTTGCCCATCTTGAGCGAGCTCATCTTGGCGGTGAGCTTCTTGGCAAATTCATCATGCACCTTCTCGTGCACGTAGAAGCGGTTGGCCGCCGTGCAGGCCTCGCCCATGTTGCGCATCTTGGCGATCATCGCGCCTTCGATGGCGGCGTCGATGTCGGCGTCCTCGAACACCAAGAACGGTGCGTTGCCGCCGAGCTCCATCGACGGCTTGAGAACCTGATCGGCGGCTTCGTGCAGCAGCTTGCGGCCGACTTCGGTCGAGCCGGTGAAGGAGAGCACGCGCACGCGCGGATCATGCAGCATGGCGCTTACCACCGGACCGGAGCGGCGCGAGGGCACCACGTTGATTACGCCGGGGGGAACGCCCGCCTCCTCCAGCGCCGGCATCAGCGCCAGCATGGTGAGCGGGGTATCGGAGGCAGGCTTGAGCACCACCGGGCAGCCGGCGGCCAGCGCCGGGCCGATCTTGCGCGTAGCCATCGCGGCCGGGAAATTCCACGGCGTCACCAGCACGGCGATGCCGGCCGGCTTGTGATAGGCGAGGATACGAGCACCGGAGGCAGGCGCGCGCGACATCTCGCCGATATTGCGCACGGCTTCCTCGGCGTACCAGCGGAAGAATTCGGCGGCATAGGCTACTTCGCCGCGCGAATCGGACAGCGCCTTGCCGTTCTCCAGCGTGATCAGTTTGGCGAAGCGCTCAGCGTCGCGCATGATCAGCTCATAGGCCTTGCGCAAAATCTCGGCGCGCTCGCGCGGCTTGCGGCCGGCCCAGCCCTCGAAAGCGGCGTCGGCGGCGTCGATCGCAGCCTTGGCGTCGTCCACCGAGGCGCTGGCGACCGAGGCGATCTTGCGCTCGGTCGCCGGGTCAATCACGTCAAAGCGGGCGTTGTCGGACGATTTGCGCCATTTTCCGCCGATCCATAGATCAGTCGGGACGTTGGCGAGAAGATTTTCGTACATGACATTTATCCTGCGCTTTTATCCGGCGAGTGAACGCTTCACGATATTCGCGATTCGATCCGGCGTCGGCAACACGGCGTCTTCCAGAATATCGGCGGCCGGCAGCGGAATATGCGGCGTGGTGATCCGCACCGGCGGCCCATCGAGGTCGTAGAAAGCCTCGTCGGCCACGATCGACACGATCTCGGCGCCCCAGCCGCACAGCCGCGGATTTTCCTCGACCGTAAACAGCCGGTGCGTCTTAGCGACCGAGCCGAGGATGGTTTGCGTGTCGAGCGGCACCAGCGAGCGAACGTCGATGACTTCGCAGTCGATGCCGTGTTCCGCCTTGAGCTTCTCGGCCGCTTCGAGCGCGCGCGACACCATCAGCGCCAGCGCGATAATGGTGACATCCTTGCCGGGACGCACGATTTTTGCGGTACCAAGCGTGTCGACAATTTCGCCGTCCGGCACTTCGCCTTTGGTCGCATAGAGCGACTTGTGCTCGAGGAAGATGACCGGATCGGGATCGCGCACCGCCGCTGCCAACAGGCCGATCACGTCGCGCGGGGTCGAAGGCGCCACCACCTTGAGACCCGGGATCATCATGCACCAGTTCTCGACGCTCTGTGAGTGCTGCGCGCCGAAGCGCGAGCCGGCGCCGTTGCCGGTGCGCACCACCAGCGGGCACTTGACCTGGCCGTTCGACATGTAACGGCTCTTGGGGAACTCGTTGGCGATGTAATCGAAGCAGACCGCGAAAAAGTCTGAGAACATGATTTCCGCGATCGGCTTAAGACCCGTCATGGCCGCGCCCATGGCCGCGCCCATGATCGCCTGCTCGGAGATCGGCGTGTCGCGCACGCGCAACGGCCCGAACTGTTCGAACAGGCCCACGGTCGCCTTGAACACGCCGCCAGCTTTCGCCACGTCCTCACCGAGGAATACCACGTCCGGATCGCGCGCCATTTCCTGGGCGATGCCGCGAATGACCGCGTCGCGATAGGTCAGTTCCGCCATGCCCAGCCTCCATCGGCATAGACGTCGGAGGTGATGATATCGAGCGGCGGGTTCGGCGCGGCCTTGCAGGCCTCGGTGGCGTCATCGACGACTTTGCGCACGTCAGTATCGATGGCCGCGATGACTTTCTCGGTGACGCCGAACTGCAACAATCGCTCGCGATAGATCTTAATCGGGTCGCGGAGTTTCCAACGGTCCAGCTCGCCCTCGGGCCGGTATTTCGCAGGGTCGGCACGCGAATGGCCACTGTGGCGATAAGTCATGCACTCGATCAGCGACGGGCCCTTGCCCGCGCGCGCCTTGTCGTAAGCCGCCTGCGCGGTACGATAGACCGCATCGGCGTCATTGCCGTCGATCACGATACGCTCCAGTCCGTAGGCCGAAGCGCGATCGGCCGCCGGATGCTCGACCGCCGTCACGTCGGCGATCGGCGTGTATTCCATGTAGAGATTGTTCTCGCAGACGAAGATCACCGGCAGCTTCCACACCGCGGCGAAATTGAGCGCCTCGTGGAAGGCGCCAATATTGGTGGTGCCGTCGCCGAAGAAGCAGACCGAGACGTCCTTGGCGCCCTTGTATTGCGCGCGCCAGGCGGCGCCGCAGGCTATGGGAAGATGCGCGCCGATGATGGCGTAGGAGCCCATCACGCCGTGCTCGACCGAGGTCAGATGCATCGAGCCGCCCTTGCCGCGCATCAGACCGTTGTCGCGCTGCATCAGTTCGCCCAGCACCTTTTCCACGCTGACGCCGCGCGCCAGCGTATGGGCGTGGCCGCGATAAGTGCAGAAGCTCAGGTCGCCCTTCTTCATGGCGCCGGCAAAGCCCGCCGCCACCGCCTCCTGCCCAAGCGAGAGATGGCTGGTGCCCTTGACCAGGTTCTGCAGGAACAGGTCGAAGGCGCGCTGCTCCGCCTCACGGATCGTCACCTGCGTCCGGTACAGCTCCAGGCGCTTGGCCTCGCCGATATCGTCGTTCAAGCCCGAGCCGGCCGGCCCCGGCGCCCGGTCCTTTACTGTCGCCATAAATGATCCTCGAAAATCCGCTTTAAGCCAGCGGAACTTAGCCCCGATACCGAAGGCCTCGCAACTCTCCTATTCGAGTGGTCCCTCGACCACCCCTTCGCTGGTGGTGGTCTTGCCCAACTTGCGCTCCCGGTACAGCAAATAGAGGCCGGAACTGATGACGATGGCGGCCCCCGCCATGGTCCAGCCGTTCGGCACATGGTCGAACACCAGATAACCGAAGATCACTACCCAGATAAGCTGCGTATAGACGAACGGGGAGAGAACCGCCGCCGGGGCGATCCGGTGGCCGGCGATCAGCAAAAAGTGGCCGGCGCTGCCGAGCACGCCGATTCCCACCAGCATGAGCGCGATCGCCCAATTCTCCGGCGCGGTCCAGACGAACGGGATGACCGGCAGCATCACCAGCGCGCCGATGAAATTTGAATAAAACAACGAGGTCTGGTTGGAATCGACGCGCGACACGATGCGCGTGATCACCGCATAGAAGCCGTAACTAACAGTAGCGGCAAGCGAGAACAGAGCGGCCGGATGCATGCCGCCGAAGCCAGGCCGTGTGATCAGTAGCACGCCGCCGAAGCCGACGCAGATCGCAGACCAGCGCCGCCAGCCGATCCATTCGCCCAGCAGCGGCCCGGAGGCGATAGCAACGATGAATGGAAAGGTAAAGATGATCGACAGGACTTCGTCGAGCTGCAGCCAGCGCAACGCCAGGAAGTTGCCGGCGGTCGCAAAGAACAACAGTAGGGAGCGGGTGATTTGCAGCTTCAGCCGTCTGGTGCGCAGCAAACCTGGGTGCGTCAGCGGATTGGAGACGATCAGCGTCAGCACTAAGGCGCTGGTGTAACGCGCCCATGTGATCTGCATGGCGCCCATCTGGGTATTGAGATATTTCGCCGTGGTGTCGAGGCAGGCGAACAGCGCCACCGCCCCGCACATCAAGGCGATGCCGGTGAGGCGCTGGCGGCGCTGCTGCGCGAAGTCGATCGCCTTGGTCTTGTTGCCGGTCATGAATTGATTTTGATTGACTTGCTGGTATAGTCGGATCGCAGTGGAAATTGCAGCCTCCCCTCGAGATGGCAGCTATCCATCCAAGCGCTGGTCACTTCATCTTAGGAGCGACCTATGGATGGCATGGTTCTAGGACTTTTTCTTGTATCGACATTTTTCGGCGGCGCGGTCTCCGGCTTGGCAGGATTTGCCATGGGCCTGGTTGTATCCGGCATCTGGCTGCACATCCTCACGCCGGTCCAGACCGCGGCCCTGATCGTCGGCTACGGCCTGCTGGTGCAGAGCTACAGCATCTGGAAACTGCGGCACGCTCTGAGCTGGCCAAAGGTGACGCCATTCATCATCGGCGGCGCGGTCGGCGTGCCGGCGGGAGCGGCACTGCTTAGCCACGTCGATCCATCTTATTTGCGCATCGGCGTCGGTCTTCTGCTGGTATTTTACAGCACCTACAGCCTGGCGCGGCCGGTACTCAAGCCGATGGACGCCGGGGTCGCAGCCGATGTCGGCATTGGGGTCGTTAACGGCGTCTTGGGCGGGATGACCGGGCTTGCCGGACCCTTCATCACCATCTGGTGCCAATTGCGCGGCTGGCCGAAAGACGAACAGCGCGCTATTTTCCAGCCGGTGATTCTGGCCGCCTTCGCACTGACCGCCATATCGCTTAGCGTTGCCGGCGCCATAAACGCTGAACTGATCAAGCTGTTTGTGTACGGCCTTCCGTTTCTGGCGGCCGGCGTGTGGAGTGGGCTCAAGCTCTATGGACACCTCGACGACGACGCCTTCCGCAAGGTGATCCTGGTGCTGTTGTTGATTTCCGGGATTGTCCTGGTCGCACCTGAATTGATGTTTCGATGAGCGGACGCCTTGCTGACAGTCCGGCAATAAACTAGAGTTTTTTCGTGGGGCCTGCGGCGGTCGCCCCGCTCCCTTCAAGGATTGCGAGCCCAAGCACCGTCTCCTTCGTTCACGGAGGGGACCTGTGCTGTCTCCGAGCTATTCGATATCTCCGAAAGATATTTGGAATGCAATCGCGACGCCGTCGGCACCGCAACTCATCGACGTTCGGCGGCGCGACACTTAGGAGCAGTCACCGCAATTGTTGCCGGGCGCGCTCTGGCGTGATGCCGGCAAGACGCAAGCGTGGTCGGCCGATTTCGACCGCGCCCGGCCGATCGTAGCCGCCTGCAAGGCCGGTCACGAAATGAGCCAGACGGCGGTCGCGCGAATGCGCGCCGATGGCTTCGATGCGCGCGTGCTGGAAGGCGGCTACGAAGCCTGGGCGAAAGCTGGTTTGCCGTTCGTCGCCAAACCCGAGCTCGATCGCCTGACGCCGAAGCGCCCCGGCGTTTGGGTCACGCGGCGGCGGCCGAAGATCGACCGCATCGCCTGCCCATGGCTGATCCGCCGTTACCTCGACCCGCTGGCGGACATCCTGTTCATCGATCCCGACCAGGTCATAAACGTCGCGCGCGAAAGTGGCGGCGTGCCGTTCGACATCAAGGACGTCGAACTGAGCCACGAGGGCGAACGCTGCAGCTTCGACACCATGCTCAAGCTGTTCGGCCTGGAAGGCGAGCCGTCGCTCGGACGCCTTGCCTTGATCGTGCGCGGCGCCGATACTGCGCGGCCCGATTTTGCGCCGGAAGCCGCCGGATTGCATGCAATTTCGCTCGGCCTATCGGCGCTCGCCGGCGATGACGATCATAGGCTGCTCGAACGCGGTTTCATGGTCTACGATGCCCTGTTCACCTGGCTGCGCTTCGCCGCTGAGGAACGTCATAACTGGCCGGCCAAGGCGGCCTGAACGCGCATGACGGCGACTGAAAATACGGTGCACCCGAGCTTCGGCGAAGCCTTCAAGATCTGGCTGAAGATCGGCTGCATCAATTTCGGAGGGCCGGCTGGGCAGATAGCCATGATGCATCGCATCCTGGTCGACGAGAAGAAATGGATCGATGAGGCGCGTTTTCTGCACGCGCTTAATTTTTCCATGTTGCTGCCGGGGCCGGAAGCGACGCAGCTCGCGACCTATGTCGGCTGGCTGCTGCACGGCGTGCGCGGCGGGCTCGCCGCCGGCATCCTGTTCGTGCTGCCGGGCGCCTTCGTGATGCTGGGCCTGAGCCTGCTCTACGCCTATGGGCGGGGTTTAGGTCCTATCGACGGCGCGCTGTTCGGCATCAAGGCTGCCGTGCTGGTGATCGTATTCGAGGCGCTGATCCGTATCGGAAAGCGCTCCTTGAAGTCATCGGTTCTGGTTTCGCTCGCGGCGTTGGCGTTCATCAGCATTTTCTTTTTCGCCGTGCCGTTTCCGCTAATCGTTATCGCCGCAGCGCTAGCCGGTTATCTCATCGCCCGGTCGCGTCCTGATTTGCTCGGCCTCGCCGTCAAAGCACCTGACGTCACCGATTATTCTGGCGGTCGCTGGCGGCAATTCACAATCGCCACAATCATTGGTCTCGCGATCTGGTGGGCGCCGGTTGCACTGGCCGCGCTGACCTTGGGGCCGCACCATATTCTTGTCGGCGTCGGGATATTTTTCTCCAAGCTCGCGGTGGTGACCTTCGGCGGCGCTTATGCCGTGTTGGCCTATATGGCGCAGCAGGTGGTCGAGATGAACGGTTGGCTAACCGCGCAAGAAATGGTGGACGCGCTCGGCCTCGCCGAGACCACGCCGGGGCCACTGATCCTGGTGACGCAATTCGTCGGCTTCCTTGCCGCGTTCCGCGAGGCTGCGCCGTTCACCCAGCTCTCAGCCGGATTGCTCGGCGCGGCGCTGACCACCTGGGTGACTTTCGTACCGGCGATGCTGTGGATCTTCGCCGGCGCACCCTTCATCGAACAGCTGCGCGGCAATCGCCAGCTTGCCGGCGCCTTGGCCGCGATCACCGCCGCCGTGGTCGGCGTCATCCTCAATCTATCGGCCTGGTTCGCGCTGCACGTGCTGTTCGGCAAGGTGACCGAAATGTACTTAGGACCGCTGCGCTGGTATGCATTCGACCCGCTGGCGCTCGATATCCGCGCCGCCGTATTGGCCTTCATAGCCGGTGTGCTCACATTCGGGCTACACCGCAGCTTGATCGAAGTGGTGGTGACGATGGCCGCGCTTGGCGTCGTCACACAATACGTTTTAGGCTAGCGCTCGCGTTTGACCGCGCTTTCATGCCAACGGCGCAGCGCGAGATGCGAGAGTGCCGACAGCGCGAAGAAGATTGCAATGCCGGCGAGTGACAGCAACAGCAGCGCCGCGAACATGCGCGGGATATTGAGCCGGTAGCCGGACTCGGCGATGCGGTACGCGAGCCCCGAGCCAGCGCCAGCCGAGCCGGCGGCGATCTCCGCCACCACCGCGCCGATCAGCGACAGCCCGCCGGCGATGCGCAGGCCGGTGAGCATCTGCGGCAGCGCCGACGGCAGCTTCAGGTTCCACAGCAGCTGCCAGCGCGACGCCTGGTAGAGCTCGAACAGCGCGAGAAGATTGTGGTCGACCGAGCTCAGGCCCAGCGTGGTGTTGGCCAGCACCGGGAAGAACGCCACGATCCAGGCGCAGGCCAGCACCGCCAAGGGCTGCGGCAGATAGATCAGCAGCAGCGGCGCGATGGCAACGATCGGCGTCACCTGCAGGATCACCGCATAAGGGTAGAGCGAGTATTCGATCAGCCGCGACTGGCTGAACAGGATCGCCAAGCCAATGCCGCCGATGGCCGCGAGCAGGAATCCCTCGAAAGTGGTGATGAGCGTCACCAGCAGCGAGTGCCACAGTAGGCCGCCGTCGGCGATCAATGTGCTCAGCACCAGACCTGGGCCTGGCAGGACAAAGGGCGGAATGGCGAGGACGCGCACCACAACGTCCCAGGCCAGCAGCACCAGCGCCAGCATGAGGACGGGCAAGCCGATGCGCAGCGCGCGGTCGCTCATGGCGCGCCTGCCATCGCTTGGCCGAGCGCCTCGGAGACGGTGCGGCAATAGCCGGCATAATCGGCCGAGGTGCGGAAGCGCTCGTCGCGTGGATAGGGCGCCGGGATCGCGATGTCGGCGAACACGCGGCCCGGGCGCGGCGTCATCACTACGATGCGCTGCGACAGGTAGACCGATTCAAAAACCGAATGGGTGACGAAGATCACCGTGCGGCGCAGCTCCTGCCACAGCCTGAGCAGGTCGTTGTTGAGCTTGAAGCGGGTGATCTCGTCGAGCGCGGCGAACGGCTCATCCATCAGCAGCAATTGCGGCTCGGTCGCCAGCGCACGCGCGATCGAGGCGCGCATCTTCATGCCGCCTGATAATTCGCGCGGGTAGCTTTGCGCGAAATCGGCCAGTCCGACGTGCTCGAGCGCTTGGCACACTGCGTCGCGCGCTTGAGCGTCATCCGCGTGTGCGAGCTTAAGCGGCAATCGCACATTGGCCGCCACATCGGCCCAGGGCATCAAAGTCGGCTCCTGGAACACAAAACCGATCTTGCTGCTGCCGTCTGGCCATTCGATCGCGCCCGCGGACGGCGCGCTTAGCCCTGCGATAATGCGCAGCGAGGTCGACTTGCCGCAGCCGGACGGCCCCAGCAGCGAGACGAATTCGCCGTCGCGCACATTTAGACTGAGGCCATCGAGCGCGACCGTACCGCTCTCGAACGTCTTACCGACGTTGCGCAGCGAAACGATTTCCGTACCAGACGAACTCATTTTGGGCGCAAGTCTTTAGGCCTTAAGTCCACGCCGACGCCCTTGTTGACGAACTGCAGCGTGTAGGTGCGTTTGTAGTCGAGGCCGGCTTTGACTACGCCGGCGCGCACCATCTTGTCGAAGAAGCTCTTCACGCGCGCGTCGGTCATGGCGCCGATGCCAAGCTTGATCGAGTCGCCGGAATCGACGATGCTGTATTCCTTCATCTTGGCGATGGAATAGGCGAGCAGCGCGTCGGTCATTTCCGGATTCTGTTTCTTGATCAGCGCGTTTCCAGGACGGCTGTCGCCGTAGATATAATTGTACCAGCCGATGGCCGAAGCATCGACGAAGCGCTGCACCAGGTCTGGCCGCTTCTCCACCAGATCGCGCCGGGTCTCGATCAAGGTCGAATAGGCGTTGAAGCCTTCATCGGCGAGTAGGAACACCTTCGGCTTGAAGTGGCCTTGCGTCTCGATCGCGTAGGGTTCGGAGGTGACATAGCCCTGCATCGCGGAATTCTTGTCGGCGAGGAACGGCTGTGCGTTGAAGGTGTAGGGCTTCACTTTCGCTTCGTCGAAGCCGTAGTCGGCCTTCAGCCATTGGAAATAGCTGACCATTCCTTCCGGCGATACGAACAGCGTGAGCTTCTTCAGGTCCGCGAGCCGCTCGACGCCCGGGTGCGCGATCAGCACCTGCGGGTCCTTCTGGAAGCTCGCCGCCACCGTCACAGTCGGGATATCGTGCGCGACTGCGTCGAAGGATTGCAGCGAGTTGGCGCTCATGAAAAAGTCGAGTTTGCCGACCGGCAACAGGATGCGGTTGTTCACGTTCGGCCCGCCCGGCACGATGGTCACATCGAGCCCGTATTTGCGGTAGGTGCCGTCGGCGAGCGCCTGGTAGAAGCCGCCATGCTCGGCCTCCGCCACCCAATTGGTGCCGAAGCGGACGTTGTCGAGCGGTTGCGCAAGCGCCGGCGACTGCGCCAGCATGCCGGTGAGCAGCCCGGCGACGGCGAGTGCGCAAAGCCTTGTGGACGGCATATTTCCCCCTCGCTTTCCGTGACATTACCCTAATTGCCGGAGGGGACACAAAATGGACGCGGACGTTAAATCTGAAGACTCGGACAAGCGACTCAGCGACCTGGTTGCCGTCACTGTTGTGATCCTGTCGGTGTTCATGGCGGTGTCGAATATCAAGGACGACAACATCAACCAGGCCATGCAGAAGGCCAAGTCGGAATCGGTGGACGCTTGGGCTGAATATCAATCCGCGCGCGTCAAGCTGCACATTGACGAGAACGGCCTGGCGTAACTGCGGTTCCTGGAAACCGCCGGTAATTTCGACCGCGCTTTGGCCGCCAAGCAGGCGGCGGAATTCGAGGCCGACATCAAGAAATACGAGGCGCGCTCGAAAGAGACCCGCGCCAACGCGGAAGGGCTGGAGAAGGAGTACGACCGGCTCAACTTCCACGACGACCAGTTCGATATGGCAGCTGCATTTTCGTCGATAGCCATTGCGCTGGCCGCGGTCGCTTCATTGGTGGACAACTATTGGCTGCTCTACATCGCCTGGGATTCGGGCGCATTGGTGTGTTTCCGGCATTGCCGGCTTCGCCGGGCTCAATTTCCGGACCGAATGGCTGGCGCATTTTCTGGGCGCCTGACCCCCGGATGGTTTGAACCTTTTCGGCATGCCGAGCGACCGGCTGCCGCAGTTCAAACCGTATGGATACCGCCATGACAAAGTCCAAGACCATCGCCGCGGCGCTCACCCTCGCCACCACTTTCACCGCCATCGGCGGCTAGGCCCAAGCTCACCCGCATTTCGGCCATGGCTGGGGCAGCCTCGGCATCGGCATCGGCTTTGCCGCCGGCACGCTGATCGGCGCTGCCGCAGCATCCAGCTATTCCTACGCGCCCGGCTACACCGAATGCCGCTACGTCGGCCGTTACGACCGCTGGGGCAACCTGCGCACCGTGAAGGTCTGCGACGTCGCCCCATACTAATCTTACTGGCGCATGATCTTTTCCGAAAAACCGGTACCCACTTTTCAGGATCATGCGCTCCCGTTCATCGGCTACGGTCGGCGCCAGCAGCCCGTCCACCCTCGCGCCGATCGATAAGACCCGCCCGGCCAGTCCCCGTCCGGGCGGGTCACTTTTTACCGTCATAAAATGATTCGAACTTGTAGAAACATCCTGTCGATGGTGTGATCGACAAGCCCGGTATGTGCACCGGCCAGTTCTGGACGTCGGCCGCATCCAATTATGATTTCATTACCGTTGCTTACCCGATCTGCGTCGTGGACTTGGGCAAGCCGGTCGAACTCGGCGGCCTGTTTCAACGCTCAAGTGCGAGCGACGTGTGGACACGAGCGACAGCCAAGACCAATATCATTCCGATCGAGAAACATCCCTTCGGGCTCAGTATCGTCGGCGGCGCTACCTGGGACCTGATCACTGGCGCAAACACGGGTGGCTTCATCAATCTGCCCGTCACCATCCAGGTGCAGGACAGGCTGCGCATCAATTTGAACGGCGGCTGGCTATACGACAATGTCAACAAGATCAGCTATGCGATCTGGGGCGCGGGCTTTGAATGGGGGTTCGTCGAAAAGAAGTTGAGGCTAATTGGGGAAGTATTCGGCCAGGCGGGCGCGCAGCCCGCGGTGAACCCCGGTGATCCGCCCTCGCCCAATTCGATCATCGAACCCCGAACCAAAATCGGCAAGCGTTTCGCGCCCAACGAAAAGTTCAACATCGATTTGATCCGGGGCCGCAATATCACCGGCGAAAATGCGCAGTGGGTCACGCTCGGACTCAATGTGCATTTTGATCTAGGCCGCTAGCCCGCCGCCGCGACGCTCATCTCTAGCACGCGGGCGACGTGCAGCGCATCGCGATCGGCGCCGTCGTGAATCTGATGCCGGCACGAAGTGCCGTCAGCCACGATCAGCGCGTCCGCGGGCGCCTTGCGCACCGCCGGGAGCAACGACAATTCGCCCATCTTGAACGAGGCGTCGATGGTCGCGGCGTCGTAGCCAAAACTGCCCGCCATGCCGCAGCAGCTCGATTCCACGGTTTCCACGACAAGCTCCGGGATCAGCTTAAGCACGCTCTCGACCGTGCCCATGGCGTCGAAGGCTTTCTGGTGGCAGTGGCCGTGCAACAGCGCCTTTCTCGGCAACGCGCCGAGCGGCAATTTCAAGCGGCCTTCCTTCTGCTCGCGGGCGAGGAATTCCTCCAGCAGCATGGCCTGCGCCGATAGTGCATTCGCGGCCTCGGTCTTGATCAAGGCCGGCAATTCATCGCGGAAGCCGAGCAGGCAGCTCGGCTCCAGTCCAATGACCGGCACGCCGCGCGACACATAGGGCGCCAGCGCGGCTAGTGTACGCTCCATCTCACGCTTCGCCTGATCGACCTGTCCGACCGATAAAAACGTGCGGCCGCAGCACAGCGGCCGATCGTCGCCGTCCGTCGGCAACACCGCATGCACGCGATAGCCGGCGGCCACCAGCACGCTCAGCGCCGCATCGAGATTTTCGCGCTCGTAATAGCGGTTGAAGGTGTCGGCGAACAACACGACCTCGCGCATCGGCTCAGCCGAAAGCGCGGCGTTGTAGGCCCAATCGGAACGGTCGCGGTAAATGTCCGCCCGCCATTTCGGCAGGCTGCGCCGCCCGGAAAAGCCCGCGAACATCTCGGACGCTTTGCGTAACGTTGGAATGCGGTCGCGCAGATTGGCCAGCCAGTGCCAGCGCGTGGCATAGGGCGCGTAATGCGGCAGGAAGCCGACCAGCCGGTCGTGCAGCGTGAGGCCAAGCTTGGCCGCGCGCGCCGCCAGCACCTCGATCTTCATGCGCGCCATGTCGACGCCGGTCGGGCATTCGCGCCGGCAGGCCTTGCAGGAGACGCACAGCTTGAGCGTCTCGGCCATCTCGTCGGAGGTGAGCGCGTCGGGCCCGAGCTGGCCGGTGACCGCGAGGCGCAGCGTATTGGCGCGCCCGCGCGTGACGTCGCGTTCATCGCGGGTGACGCGGTAGCTCGGGCACATGGCCCCGCCGGCCAATTTGCGGCAGGCGCCGTTGTTGTTGCACATCTCGACCGCGCCCTGGAACCCATTGCCGGTGCCCGTATAGGCCGACCAGTCGAGATGGGTCTTGATGTCTTCGCCGTGATAGCCGGGCGCGTAGCGGAACAGGTTGCGGTCGTCGAATTTGGGTGGGCGCACGACCTTGCCGGGATTGTACAGGCCTTGCGGGTCGAAGCGGTCCTTCACCTCCTCGAACGCGCGCGCGAGGCGTGAGCCGAACATCGGCTCGTTGAATTCCGAGCGCACCAGGCCGTCGCCGTGCTCGCCGGAATGCGAGCCCTTGTATTCGCGCACCATGGCGAACGCCTTCTCGGCGATCGCGCGCATGGCATGCACGTCCTGCTCCAGCCGCAGATTGAGCACCGGGCGCACATGCAGGCAGCCGGAGCCGGCGTGGGCGTACCAGGTGCCGCGCGTGCCGTGCTTCTCGAAGATCGCCGTGAGCCGGCTAGTGTAGTCGGCGAGATGCTCGAGCGGCACCGCGCAATCCTCGACGAAGGAGACCGGTTTGCCCTGCTCCTTCATCGACATCATGATGTTGAGGCCGGAGGTGCGCAGTTCGGTGATGGCGGCTTGCAGATCGGCGTTGAGCACCTCGATCATGCCGCCCCATTTGTCGCCGCTGTGGTCCCAGCCAAAACCGAGATCTCCGATCATGTCTTTGAGCTTGCGTAGCCGGCGCAGGTTTTCCTCGTGATTGTCCTCGCCGAATTCGACCAGCAGGATGGCAGCGGGCGTCCCGCGCACGAATTTGTCCAGCGTCGGCCGGAAGATCGGGATCTCGCCCGCCAGTTCGATCATGGTGTGGTCGATCAATTCCACCGCGATCGGCAGCAGGTGTACAATATGCCGGGTGGCCTCCATCGCTTCGCGGAAGCTGCCGAAATGGCAGGCGCCGACCGCGCGGCGGCCAAGCAGCGGCGACAATTTCAATTCGATACGGGTAGAAAAACCGAGCGTGCCTTCCGAGCCGACCAGCAGGTGGGCGAGATTGATGTCGTTCTTGCCGGGCACCAGCGCGTCCAAATTATAGCCGCCGACGCGGCGCTGTACCTTCGGGAAACGCGCGGCAACCTCATCGGCTTCGCGCGCGCCGATCGCCAACAGGTCCTTGGCGAGCGGCCGCAGCGGCGCCGGGATATCGGAGAGATTGCCGCCGATACGGCCAAAATGCGCCAGCGTGCCGTCGGCCAGCACGGCCTCGATCGCGAGCACATTGTCGCGCATGGTGCCGAAGCGCATCGAACGACCACCGCAGGAATTGTTGCCGGCCATGCCGCCGATGGTGGCGCGCGAGGAGGTCGAGATATCGACCGGGAACCACAGCCCGTGCGGCTTGAGTTTGCGGTTGAGATCATCGAGTACGATGCCAGGCTCGACCGTGCAGTGCGCGCCCTTGATGTCGAGATCGAGGATACGGGTGAGGTATTTGGAACAGTCCACCACCAGCGAGGAGCCGACGGCCTGGCCGGCCTGCGAGGTTCCGCCGCCGCGCGCCAGCACGCTCACGCCTTCGGTGCGGGCAAGCCCGATCGCCCGCTCGGCTTCCTCAATCGTGCGCGGGGCGACCACTCCGACCGGCATGATCTGGTAATGCGAGGCGTCGGTCGAGTAACGACCACGAGTGAAGCGGTCGAACTGCACCTCCCCACTCAATTCGGCCTTCAGCCGCCGTTCCAGGCCGGGCATTACCACCGCCACAGCGTTTTTCCTTGTTGGACTTCGTTCAGCCTATGCATAGAAGGCTTGTTTGCTGTGCGGAAAACCGCTTGACCGCAATGTTACATTCATAGTTCAACGCCACAAGCACCGCGCCCTAGCCGGGACCGGGCCGTGGTTAAGCCACGAAAATCCATGAAAAGCTGCGGTTTAGGAGCGAATGCCAATGGCTAAGAATTCATCGCGTGCGGTGGGGCGTCATTTTCTTCACATTCCGGGGCCGACCCCGCTTCCCGATCGCGTCTTGCGGGCAATGGATACCCCCATCATCGACCACCGCGGACCGGAGTTCGCCAGGCTGACCAAGAAGTGCCTGGAGGGCATCAAGACCATCTTCAAGACCAGCAATCCGGTGATCATCTACACCGCGACCGGCACCGGCGCCTGGGAAGCCGCGCTGGCCAACACGCTGTCGCCCGGCGACAAGGTGCTGATGGTGGAGACCGGCCAGTTCGCCACGCTGTGGAAAAAGATGGCCGAGAAGATCGGCCTGAAACCTGAATTCATCACCACCGACTGGCGCCAGGGCGCCGACCCGAAGGCGATCGAAGCCAGACTGCGCGAGGACAAGAACAAAGAGATCAAGGCGGTTTGCGTCCTGCATAACGAAACCTCGACCGGCGCGCTGACTCCGGTCGCGGAGATCCGCAAGGCGATCGACGCGGCTGGGCATCCGGCGCTGTTCTTCGTCGATACCATCTCCTCGCTGGCGTCGACCGACTACCGGCACGACGAATGGGGCGTCGACGTCTCGGTCGGCGGCGCACAGAAGGGCCTGATGCTGCCGCCCGGCATGTCGTTCAACGCGGTGAGCGATAAGGCGCTGGCCGCGAACAAGACGGCCAAGCTGCCGAAGTCGTTCTTCGCCTGGGACGACATGCTGACCATGAACAAAGTCGGTTTCTTCCCCTACACCCCGGCGACGCAAATGTTGCAGGGCCTTGCGGTCGGCATCGAGATGCTGCACGAGGAAGGGCTCGACAATGTGTTCGCGCGCCACCACCGGTTGGCGGAAGCCACCCGCCGCGCGGCGAAGGCCTGGGGAATGGAAAACCTCAACAAGAACGCCAGCCAATATTCACCGACGATCACCGCGATCCTGCTGCCGGAAGGGCATGACGCCGACAAGTTCCGTGCGCTGGCGCTCGAGCACTTCAACATTTCCTACGGGGCGAGCTTCGGCGCTTATGCCGGCAAGTATTTCCGCATCGGCCATCTCGGCGATATCAACGACACCATGCTGATGGGCGCGCTCGCCGCCACCGAGATGGCGCTGGCGCTCGCCGGCATTCCGCACAAGAAGGGCGGCGTGCAGGCGGCGCTGGATTATCTGGTGTCCGCGCATTCGAGCGCGGCCAAACAGGCGGCGGAGTGATCGTTCATACCGCGCTGGTCTCGCTCGCCAAAACGCGGGCGACGAATTCCGCAATCGCAGCAAGCGTCGCTTCGGGCGCGTCGCGTTGCGGCGAGTGCTTGGCGCCGGGCAGCAGTGCCACCTCGACCGGGCAATAGCATTCTTGGCACGCGACCTCGATCTGCTTGACCGTGCCATACTGGTCGTCCTCGCCCTGCACGATCAGGATCGGCACGCGGATATAGGCGAGGAATTCGGTGATATCCCATTGCCGGAATTTGGGATCGAGCCAGGCGCCGTTCCAGCCCTTGAAGGCGTTGTCGACGTCGGCATGCCAGCGCGAAAGCTTCGCGCGCAGATCGCCGGTCTCGTAGGCCTTGCGCGCCTCGACGATGGAGGCGATGCCAGCATCCTCGGTAAAGAAGTGCGGCGCGATCAGCGTGAGGCCGCCGACGCGGTGATCCTGATGGCTGCCGGCGTAGATCGCCACGATCGAGGCGCCATCGCTGTGGCCAATCAGAAGCCCGCGCTTAAAGCCGATCTCATCGAGCAGGCGCGGCAGCACGTCGCGCGCCTCGTCGTGCATGTAAGTGAGCGGGCGCGGCAGTGGCATCGGGCTCGATTGGCCATAGCCGGCGCGCGAATAAACCAACACACCGGCGCCGGTTGCGGCTTGCAGTTGGTCGGGGAAATCGCCCCATAGCCCGACGCAGCCGAGGCCTTCGTGCAGCAGCACGAGCGTCAGCGCCGCATCGGGCCGCGGGCCGATCATGCGGTATTCCAGGCGTTGCGAGCCGATGTCGAGGAAGCCGGAGTCAGCGAGTGCCATGACGATACTTATACGCGATCTTCCGCCCTCAACTTGAATCTCTGGATCTTGCCCGTCGCCGTCTTCGGCAGCTCGCTGCGGAACTCGATCCAGCGTGGATATTTGTAGGGCGCGAGCTTCGCCTTGACGTGCTCTTGCAGTGCGCGGATCAGCGCGTCGCTAGCCTTTTTAGGCTCCTTGAGCACGACGAAGGCTTTGGGTTTGACCAGCTTCTGCTCGTCGCCCCAGCCGACCACGGCGGCTTCCAGCACATCGGGATGCGAGGACAGCGCGGCCTCGACCTCGAACGGCGAAACATAAATGCCCGACACTTTCAGCATGTCGTCGGCGCGGCCGCAGCAGATGTAGTAGCCGTCGGCGTCCTCGATGTATTTGTCGCCCGAACGGGTCCATTCTCCCTGGAAGGTCGAACGCGACTTCTCGCGGTTATTCCAATACATGATCGCGCTGGTCGGCCCGCGCACATAGAGCTCACCCATCTCGCCTTGTTTGACTGGCTCGCCGTCCTCGCCAATCAGCTTGATGTCGTAGCCGGGCACCGCCTTGCCGGTGGTGCCGTATTTGGTCGCGCCCGGCGCGTTGGTCAGATAAATGTGCAGCATCTCGGTGGTACCGAGTCCGTCGGAAATCTCCACGCCGTAGCGCTCCTTCCAGGTGCGCGCGATTTCCTCCGGCAGCGCCTCACCGGCAGAAATGCAGCGGCGGATTTTGACTTCGGATTTCTGCGGCGCGGCCGGGCTGGCGAGGAACGCGGCGTAGAAGGTCGGCACCGCGAAAAACACCGTGACCGGATATTTGCGCAGCAGCGCAGCGATGCCGTCCGGCGTCGGCCGGTCGCCCAGCAGAACCGTGGTGGCGCCGACCGTGAGCGGAAAGGTCATGGCGTTGCTGAGGCCATAGGCGAAGAAAAGCTTGGCCACCGAATAGCAGACGTCGCTTTCCTTCAGGCCCGCCACCGGCGTACCGTAGAGATCGGCGGTCAATTTCAGGCTGGCGTGCACATGCACCGCGCCTTTCGGCTTGCCGGTGGAGCCCGAGGTGTAGAGCCAGAACGCCATGTCGTCGCAGAGCGTCGGCGCGGTGTAAGGCTCCGGCTCGTCGGCGCCGATGATATCCTCGAACAGCCGGTAGCCGTGCGGATTGTCGCCCGAGACGATGACGTGCTCGAGGTCCGGGCAATCCTTGATTAGCTTCTCGAATTTCGGGAACAGCGCCTCCGACACCACCAGACATTTGGCCCGGCTGTCGGCCAGCATGAAGCGGTAGTCATCCTCGGTGAGCAGGGTGTTGACCGGCACGGCGATGATGCCGGCCTTCAGGCAGCCGAGAAACGCGATCGGCCAGTCCACGGTGTCGAGCATCGCCAGCAGCACGCGCTCTTCGCGCCGGATGCCCAATCCGCGCAGCGCCGCGCCGAAACGCGCGACATGGTCGGCGAGCTGGCCGTAGGTCAACGTGCCGCGCGCGTCGATATAAGCCGGCTTGTTGGCGCGGCCGGCGGCGAGATTGCTTTGCAGCACGTCGGCGGCAAAATTGTAATCGCGTGGGACCACGCCCATGGGTTCGGCACTCGGGTCTGCCGCACGTGCTTCGGCGGCTGTCATTGCTTTTCCTCCCCGGACAGTCCGTATTATGCAGAGGGAAACCAAACGCCGCAATGTCGGTCAAAGGGAGCCATAGCGCATGATCTTCAGCCGGGACCGCATTCTGACCACCCATGTCGGCAGCCTGCCGCGCAACGAGAAGCTGTCCGACCTGCTGGTGCGCCAGGAAGCGGGCGAAAAATTCGACCCCGCCGAGATGGCGTCCGAAATGGACAAGGCGGTGCGCCACGTGGTGGAGAAACAGGCCTCCGCCGGCATCGACATCGGCAATGACGGCGAGCAGCAACGAGTCGGCTTTCAGACCTATGTACCGCAGCGCATGCGCGGCTTTGGCGGCGTGTCGAAGCGGCGGCGCGGGCGCGAATTCGAGGAATTCCCCGAGCTGGTCGAACAACTCAAGCGCCGTTTCCCTCATGTCAGCAAGCAGCAGAACGCGCCGGAATGCCAAAGCGAGCTCAAATATCTCGACATCAAGCCGATCGAAAACGAGATCGCGCGCTTTAAGAAAATTGCTGATGGAAAATTCGCCGAGCAATTCATGACGGCGCCCTCGCCCGGCATTATTTCGTCGACCATGCTCGATGCGTTCTATGGCTCGCAGGATAAATATCTCAGCGCGATTTCGCGCGAGATGAAGAACGAATATCAGGTGATCCACAAGGCGGGCCTGCTGTTGCAGATCGACGCGCCAGATCTCGCCATGGACCGCACCATGCTGTACCGCGATTTGTCGGACGGCGATTTCGTCAAGGCGGTGGAGCGGCACATTGCGGCGATCAACGACGGCATCGCCGGCATTCCACGCGAGCGCGTGCGGCTGCATATTTGTTATGGCAACTGGGAAGGCCCGCATATCCACGATGTGCCGCTCGCCACCATTCTGCCGGCGCTGTATCAGGCCAAGGTCGGCGCGCTGTCGATCGAGTTCTCCAATCCGCGCCACGCGCATGAATACGACGCGTTCAAGAAGCATCCGCTGCCGAAGGACATGCTGCTGATCCCCGGCGTGGTCGAGACCACCAGCAATTTCGTCGAGCATCCGGAGGTGGTGGCGCGCCGCATCGAGGAAGCGGTGGCTGCTGTCGGCGAGCGCGAGCGGGTGATCGCGTCGACCGACTGCGGCTTCGGGACATTTACAAACAGAGAGTGGGTGATCGAGCCGGCGGTCTGGCTCAAGCTGCGCTCGATCCGCGAAGGCGCCGACATCGCCTCCAAGAGGCTGTGGGGCAAGAAAGTGGCTTAGCCAACGCTGCGCTGTCCCTATTCTTTAAGGCGCGGGACACGCCTGCTTCCCTTTTTCCATTTCCCCAACGGGGAATGGAGCGCCCGCGGCGGATCGGATATTTCGGAATATAATCCTATTTTGAGCCATGTCAATGAGAATGTCCGCGGCCGGTGCGGGTCTATCCCGCCACCGCAACGGTGATATATCCGCGGCAATGCGGGGGCCGACAGCACCGCCGGTATTGCCTATAATGCCGCCATCCAGCGCCGGGTAAGACCGGTCAATTCACATAAGGGAGAGCACCCATGGACGAGAGAACGCGCGATCCGCTGAAAATCCGCGCCGAGGATATCAACCCGCGCTACAACTGGGGCCGCCACCTTCCGGTGCTCGGCACCATGGGCGTCGATTTCGAGGAGCGCGTCGATTATCGCCGCATGCACCGCTATCGGCTCGGCCGGGCGCAAGCGGCGCTCGAGGCATCCGATCTCGGCGCGCTGCTGCTGTTCGACGACAACAACATCCGTTACGTCACCTCGACCAAGATCGGCGAATGGGCGCGCGACAAGCTGTCGCGCTGGGCGCTGCTAGTGCGCGGCGGCGATCCGATCCTATGGGACTTCGGCTCGGCAGCGGTGCATCACCGGCTCTACTCGCCCTGGCTCAAGCCGGAAAACTGCAAGGCCGGCCTGGTCGGGTTGCGCGGCACCGTCGATCCCGCCTTCGGCCTGATGAAGCGTCACGCCGAGGAGATGGCTTCGATCCTGAAAGCCGCCCACGTCGCCAAGATGCCGATCGGCGTCGATATCATCGAGCCGCCGATGATGTTCGAGCTCGAGAAAGCCGGACTGAAGATCAAGGATGGCCAGCAGGTCATGCTGAGCGCGCGCGAAGTAAAATCATCCGATGAGATCGCGCTGCTCAACCGCGCCGCCGCCATGGTGGACGGCGCCTACGACGTGGTCAACGAAATGCTGCGCCCGGGCGTGCGCGAGAACGACATTGTCGCCGAGGTCAACAAGTTTCTCTATACGCACGGCTCCGACGACGTGGAGGCGGTCAACGCCATCTCCGGCGAGCGCTGCAGTCCGCACCCGCATAACTTCACCGACCGCATGATCCGCCCCGGCGATCAGGCGTTCTTCGACATTCTGCAAAGCTTCATGGGCTACCGCACCTGCTACTACCGCACCTTCAACGTCGGCCGCGCCACGCCGGCGCAGCACGATTGCTATAAGATGGCGCGCGAATGGCTCGACAATGCCATGGCCCGCATCAAGCCCGGCGCCAGCACCGCGCATATCTGCGAAGTGTTTCCGAAGGCGGAGGAGTTCGGCTTCCCCGACGAGATGTCGGCCTTCGGATTGCAGTTCGCGCACGGTCTCGGCCTCAATCTGCATGAACGGCCGATCATCTCGCGCGTGGTGTCGATGGACCACCCGACCGAGATCAAGGAAGGCATGGTGTTCGCGATTGAGACCTATTGCCCGGCGACCGACGGCTATTCCGCCGCGCGCATCGAGGAAGAAGTCGTGGTCACAGACAAAGGCTGCCGCGTGATCTCGCTGTTTCCGGCGGAAGAGTTGCCGATCGCGCATCGGTATTGAACGGGACTCGCCGCAAACTCGCTTCACCTCTCCCGTGGTGAGAGGTCAGCACACGAAGTGCGCCGGGTAAGGGGCGATATCCTATCGAGACTCACTTGCCCCCTCACCCCAACCCTCTCCACAACGGGGAGAGGGAGCACGTCGTCCGTGTGGTCAAGCCCAGGCATGACGACTAAGAGCTAGCTCTTCCCGCCCAAATCCTTCTGCGCCAGCATCGCCGCCGGCAGCGCGACGCACATGGAATCCACCATCGAGGTGGGGATCAGGATGGTGGCGCCACGCTCCTTGGTCGTCTCATAGATGATGTTCATCGCGCGCAGGTGCAGCGCGGCCGGTTCGCCGGCATAGGTCCTCGCCGCGTCGACGAACTTTTGCGCAATCGCAGCCTCGGCCGACCCTAGGATCACGCGCGCTTCCTTCTCACGCTCGGCCTGCGCCTGGCGCGACATGGCGTCCTGCAGGCCGACCGGTATTGCGACGTCGCGTATCTCCACCGAATTGACCGATATGCCCCAGTCGGAGGTCTTTCCCGCGATCTCGGCGCGCAGCACCTCGTCCGCCGCCTTGCGCTCGGCCAGCAGCGCCGAGAGATGCGACGCGCCGATCATTTCGCGCAAAGATGTCTGCGCCACCCGGTCGATGGCCTGGCGGTAGTCGGTGATGTTGAGCGCGGCGCGCTGGGCGTCGTGCACGTGCCAGAAGATGACGGCATCGACATTGACTGGCACCGTGTCGCGGGTGAGCGCCTGTTCGGCGTTGAACTGCGTGGTCTGAATACGCTCGTCGATGACAGCGGCGATAGCGTCGATGACCGGAATGATCATGAACAGCCCCGGCCCCTTCACACTCGACAATTTGCCGGCGCGCAGGATCACGAAGCGCTCCCAGTTGTTCGCCATCTTGAGCGAGAAGGCCGTGAGCATGGCGAGGATGCCGAAGCCGATGCCGGGCATCTCCAAATGGGCAAGGAACAACATCGCGCCGATGGCGCCGAGAACGACGGTGATGAGCAGAGTGATGGGATTCATGGGCGAGGCCTCCGTATCTGAAAATAACGTGGCGCAGCGGGGACTATGCGCCGGTGCCTGACCGCAAGATAGTATCGCGAATGGACGGCGCTTCGCCTGAGCCGCCATGGTCATCCCCGTGGACTGCGAAGTGGGATTACGCCGACACCTTTTCACGTAGATGCGGGAAACGTTCGCTCAGCAGCGAGCCGGGATAATAGGTCGGCTTGAAGGCCGGATGCGCACGGATATTATAGAACCAGGTGACGATGCGCGGCAGATCCTGCCAGCCAGGCAGGCCGAGATCGTTCATGCGCACCAGCGCCGGCATCACCGCCACGTCGGCGAGCGTGATGTTCTTACCGAGCAGCCACGGCCCGCCGCTCTTTTCGATATCGGCGTCCATGCGCTCATAGGTGCGGCGCAGGCGAGCGATCGCCGCGTCCATTTCAGACTTCGGAAATCCGGTCTGGCCCATGGTCAGCATGAATTCCCGACGCAGCGGCTTGCTCTCCGCCATCGCCACGAAATCCTCGCGACTAATGTTCTGGAAGCTCGGCAGGAAGGCGAGGTTGAAGGTCGGCACGCGCACGGCCGCCGCCGGCATCTCGTCGATGAAATGCATCAGCGCGCGCATGCGGGCGCGCGCGACCGGGGATTCTGGCGTAAAACTCACCTCCGGTGCAACCTCGTCAAGATATTCGGTGATGACGGTGGAGTCGATCACAATGGCGCCGTCGTGGTCCAAAGTGGGCACCACCCCATTCGGATTGAGCTTGAGGTAGTCGGGCTTGAGTTGGTCGCCTTCGAGCAGATTCAGCTTCACTTCGTCGAACGGAATTTTTTTAGCGTTGAACACAAAGCGAACGCGCTGGCTGCAGGTCGATTGCGGTGCGTTGTAGAGCTTATAGGCCATAAGTGTTTCCTCCTCACGGTAGTTTGTCACCGCTTAATCGTCCTTGGCCAGCGCCTTGCGCAGCTTGGCCAGCCGCTCCTGATAACCCTCGGCATCGCCGTAATCGTCAAACAGCGCATAGCGCGCATGGGTGCCGATGACGCGGCGCGCATGCTTGATCGGGCACCAATATTGCTCGGTGCGTGCCACGATCTCGCGCGCATAGGCGATCAGCCCATTGGCATAGGAGCAATAGGCGCAGTTGAGTTTTTCCAGCGCGTTGAGATAGGCGAGGTGGTGACGGTCGAACACGAAATAGTCGGCGCGCCCGACTTTGGCGATGCCGTAAATCGGAAAACAGATCGTCTGAAAAACGCTGACGAAGAAATCGAGCGCGAGCAACGGAACGATGCCGGCATAGATAACCGGCGAGACCAGCATCACCAGCGGGTGAGCGCCGAACAGATAAGGCAACAGTTTTTGACGCAACTGGCGGTGGCGGCGAATGAGTTCTTCCTCAAACGCGACGCGGCCGTGCTCCAGACCGAAGCGCAGCTCGGCGCGGCGCTTGGTTAGTTCTGCGTCAAGTTCACTTTCGAGAGCTCGGATCTTCTCGATCAAAACGGTGATTTGTGGCATCATTTGACGCTCCCTCGATGCGGAACGGCTGATAACAGAGTTGGGTGGGCGAAACCCACTGAATAATTTATGGGCATTTTACTTGTGATATATGCGCGTGACAGGTTGAGTGGACCTCGTGCGCAGCCGCCGTTTTCCTCCCTTTTAGCTTTAACGGCGGCGTGAATCCTCCACCTTATGCACACAGGGCCCCAGCAATGGGGCCCTTTTTTTAACTGGCGTTCATCCCCGCGAAGGCGGGGACCCATACGCCGTAATCCTTCGATAGACTGCGGAGTACGGGTCCCGGGCCTCGCTTCGTACGCCCGGGACGAAAAAAATTATTCCAACCCCGTCCCGACGTTCTTGTTTTCCGGTGTGAGCTTCATGCCGGCGGCGAGCGCCATGGTCTCGGTCAGCGCGGCGAAATCCTTGTTGAGGTATTCCTCCGGATTTTTCTGCAGCTGGGCTGCGCCGAAATGGGTTTGCAGCACCTCGCGCGTCGCGGCGGTGACCGGCATCGGCACGTCCCATTCGCGGCCAAGTTCCAAGCCGAGATCTAGGTCCTTGCGCAGCAGCTCCGGCGTGAAGGTCGTGGTCCAGTCGAGATTGACCAGCGCCGGCGTCTTGTACTTGGTGAACATCGAGCCCATCACGCCGTTGTTCATGAACGCCAGGAAGGCATGGCGCGGCACGCCCATCTTGTTGGCGAGCAGCGTGATCTCGATCAGGTTCTCGATCACCACCCCGAGCATGACATTGTGCGCGATCTTGCAGATGCGCGCGAGCTCGCCATCGCCCACGTAGGAGACGCCCTGCGGCGCGAACACCTCGATCAGCGGCATCGCCACTTTGGCGTCGGCTTCTGGACCGGACACCACGGACGACAGTTTGCCGGCCTTGATCACCTTGGCGTTGCCGGATACCGGCGCGGCCAGGAAGCTGACGCCGCGTTCGGTCAGCCGCTTGCGGATGGCGGCGGATTCCTCGACCGAGATCGACGAGCAATCGACCAGCATCTTTGGCTTCTTGGCGCCACTGAGCAGGCCATCTTTGCCGAATACGACTTGTTCGACGTCCTTGCCGGTGGAGACGATAGCGAACACCACGTCGCAACCGGCGAGATCGACCGGCTTGTCGACTATCTTACCGCCCTTGGCGGCCAACGGCTCGGCCTTGGCGCGGGTGCGGTTCCAGATCGTCACATCATGGCCGGCCTTGAGCAGGCGCTCAGCCATCGGCGTGCCCATGCGGCCGACCCCGATCCAGCCGATCTTTTGTGCAGTGTTCAACATCACGAAACTCTCCCGTTTAAAATCTTGCCGTGTCAGCAGGTGGATTTGGGCCGGGCTTTAGCCGTTCTGCCGCGGAATCGCCAGAGCCGTGCCGCTGGACGGGTATGCCACGACGCCGATGCTTGTGGTCGCCATTCAAAGCGCATTATTCTGCCGCCAACACAGCTCAAAAGGCCGGTTTTAAGGCCAGGCTGCACTTGGGAGGAGCGCCGGCACAAATGCAGGATGCCGTCACCACCATAGAAGTGGCGGGCGTGCCCGAACGGCCGGCGAGCACAAGCCGCGAGCGCTGGCGTGGAATTGCGCGCAATGTGTTTCCGTTCACTGTGGTCGGCACCATCTGGGAGATCGTCGCCTGGGCCGGCATGTTTCCGCACCGGCTATTTCCGACGCTGGAGGAAGTGGCGCTGTCCTTCGTCCAACTCACCGTCTCCGGCATTCTTCCGCATCACGCCGTCGAGACCGTGATCCGCCTGCTCTCCGGCTTCACACTCGCTGCGGTATTCGGAGTAACCATCGGCGTGCTGATGGGACGCTCGCGCCGTGCCGAGGACATCTTCCTGCCGCTGGTGAGTATCTGCGCGCCGATCCCCGGCCTCGCTTATGCGCCGCTGTTTTTGCTTTGGTTCGGGCTCGGCAACTTCTCCGCCGTACTGCTGGTCGGCTTTGTGGCGGCGTTTCCGATCATCTTCAACAGCTGGACCGGCGTGAAGGCGGTGAAGGAAATCTGGGTGCGCTCGGCGCAATCCATGGGCGCCGACAACCGCCGGCTGTTCAGCCACGTGATTCTGCCGGGCGCGCTGCCCTACATCCTGACCGGCCTGCGGCTCGGCCTGGCGCAGGCCTGGCGTATTCTGGTGGCGGTGGAGATGCTCGCGGCCGTGCCCTGGGGCCTCGGCTGGATGATCTTCGGCGCACGTAAATTTCTCAACACCGATGTCATGATGGCGGGCATCGTCGTGATCGCCATCATCGGTCTGACGCTGGAGAAACTCGTGTTCCAGAAGATCGAGAACTACACCGTCGTGCGCTGGGGCATGATCACGTCATGACCGAGAACGGACAAACCATCCGCTCGATCGTGCGCGCCGCTATCACGCTGGCCGGCGCGGCAGCTGTCTACGAGGCGCTGGCGCGCAGCGGTTATTTTGCGCCGGCGCTGCTGCCGACGATACCGGTCATCGCGCAAGCTTTGTTCGCCAGCATCGCCGACGGCACCATGATCGAGCACGCGGCGTTCACGCTATACCGAGTGATATTCGGATTCTCGCTCGCCGTGGTGGTCGGATTGCCGCTTGGCATCCTGATGGCGCGCTTCCAGCGCATCGAGCATTTTTGCCTGCCGCTGGTGAGCGCGCTGATGCCGATCCCTTCGTTCGCGCTGGTGCCGCTGTTCATGCTCTGGTTCGGCATCGGCAATCTGACCACGATCCTGATCGTGTTCTACGCCGCGACCTTCCCGATGCTGTTCAACACATGGTCGGGCGTGCGCTCGGTCAATCCGATCTGGCTACGCGCGGCAGGCGCGATGGGTGCCGATGAGAATTCTCTATTCTGGAAGGTGATTATTCCGGGCGCCTCGCCGTTCATCATCACCGGCATGCGACAAGCATTTTTGCGTGCGTGGATCGCGGTGGTGGGCGCCGAGATGATCGCGGCCTCCGACTGGGGGCTCGGCTGGGTGATCTTCGACGCCAAGGAATTCCTCAACACCGACATCATGCTCGCCTCGCTGGTCGTCATCGGCGGCATCGGCTTCGTGTTCGAGCGTATGGTGTTCGGCTCGCTCGAGCGCGCGACGGTGCTGCGCTGGGGCATGACGCGCACAGCCAAAGGATAAGACGGATGAGTGAAGTGTCTTCGACCGATCCGGTGCTCTGGAGCGTCGACGAGCGCGGCGTCGCGCGTGTCACCCTCAACCGTCCCGAGGTCTACAATGCCTATAACGGCGACATGATCGCCGCGCTGCTCAAGGCCTACGACGCGCTCGGCGGCAAATCCTTGCGCGCGGTGGTGATCGCCGGCAAGGGACGCAATTTCCAAGCCGGCGCCGACATTAATTGGCTCGACGCGGTCCGCCGCTCGTCGTCGCAAGAAAACGTGCGCGCCTCGCGCATGACCGCGGAAGCGGTGCAGCGGCTCAATCTGCTGCCGGTACCGACCGTGGCGCTGGTGCAAGGTGCCTGTTTCGGCGGCGGCACCGGCATCGTTTCCGCCTGCGACATCGTGATCGCGGCCGATAACGCCATGTTCTCGATCGCTGAAGTGCGCATCGGGGTCGCCGGCACCATCATCATCCCGCAGCTCAACGATGCCATCGGTCTGCGCCAGGTGCGGCGCTACGCGCTCACCGGCGAACGCTTCGACGCGAAGGAGGCCCACCGCATCGGGCTGGTGCACGAGATCGTGCCGCTCGCCGTGTTGGAAGCCGCCGGCGAGCGCATCGTCGATGAGCTGCTGGCCAACGGGCCGCAGGCCGTCGCCCAGACCAAAATCTGCGCGCTTCGCTCGGCCTGGAGTCATCTCGACGACGCGGCGTTCAGCTCCTTGATCGAAAGTCATGCCGCCAAACGTCAATCGGACGAGGCCGCGGAAGGATTTGCCGCGTTCCGCGAGAAACGCCCGGCGCGCTGGAACGCGGCGCGCAAGGCAAAAGGCGGAAAGTAAGTATGTTGCCCATTGAAATTCGCGACGTGACGCTGGTCTACGACACGCCCGGCGGTAAGGTGCCCGGCGTGAAGGACGTCAGCTTCAACATCGACGCCTCGGAGTTTCTCTGCATCGTGGGTCCGTCTGGCTGCGGCAAATCGACCTTGCTCAACATGATCGCCGGATTCCTGGCGCCGGCCTCGGGCGAAATCCGCATCGGCGGCAAAGCGGTCACCGGCCACGGCATGGACCGCGGCGTGGTGTTCCAGGATTTCGCTCAGCTATTCCCGTGGCGCACCGCGCTCGGCAACGTCTCGTTCGGGCTGGAAATGAAGGGCGTTCCCAAGGAAGAGCGCGAGACCATCGCGCGCGAGCAGTTGCGGCTGGTCAAGCTGGAGAAGTTCACCGACTCGTTTCCGCACCACCTGTCCGGCGGCATGCAGCAGCGGGTCGCCATCGCCCGCGCGCTGGCGTACAATCCGGCGGTGCTGTTGATGGACGAGCCGTTCGCGGCGCTCGATGCGCTGACGCGCGACGACATGCAGCGGCTGCTTGCGGAGGTGTGGCGGGAAACCCGCAAGACGGTGATCTATGTAACCCACAATGTTGCGGAAGCGGTCTATCTTGCGGATCGCGTGGTGGTGATGACACCGCATCCCGGAACGGTGAAAGCCGTTATCAAAATCCCGCTGCCGCGCCCGCGCGACCCGCTCAGCGTCGAATTCGTCGAATGTCAGAAGGAATTGTTGCGCTATCTCGGCCACGAGGCGAGTACCGAAGAGACCGAAAAATCGGCAGTGAACGGCCAACAATTGTAAAGGGAGGATGAGCATGACACTTCTGCAAAAGGCTATCACCCGCCGCCATGCGATGGCGGCCACCGGCGCCGGCGTGCTGGCGACCAGACTTGGACTCCGCCCGTCGATGGCGGCGCTGGAGACGGTACGGCAGGGCTACCAGACCAACATGTGGGGCATGCCGACTTATTACTTGCTGCGCTCCGGTCTGCTCGAGAAGCACGGCGTCAAGTTCGAGGAATTCGCGGTGCCATCCGGCAATCTCACCATGCAGCAGATGGTGGCTCGCCAGGTCGACATGGGCACCTATGCCGGCCCCTCGCTCGCGCTCGGCGCCGACAAAGGCGGGCTGGTCGCCATCGCCATGATCGAATATGTCGGCAAGACCGCGCGCGTGATGGCGCGCAAGGATCTTGGCATCAGCAAGGTCGAGCAGCTTAAGGGCCTGAAGGTCGCCAATCAGACCGGCT
This sequence comes from Pseudolabrys sp., assembly GCA_035469145.1. Taxonomy (GTDB): domain Bacteria; phylum Pseudomonadota; class Alphaproteobacteria; order Rhizobiales; family Xanthobacteraceae; genus Pseudolabrys. Next base: position 22,415 of record DATISB010000107.1, on the reverse strand, counting down.
CGTCCACCGGCAACATCTTCGTCGACCAGATCGCGACCAAGGCCGGCTTGAAAAAGGGCGACTATCAGGAGATCCGCATGAACGTCGATGACATGGTGGCCGCCATGGCTGCCAAGACCGTGGACGCCATGTGCAATGTCGAGCCCTATAACGCCATCGCGGAGGCCGACGGCCTAGCCGTGACGATCTCGGAATTCGACAGTTTCGACAAGCTGCCGGTGTTCATGGCGGCGACGCCCGAATTCGTGGAGAAGAGCCCGGAGACCATCGTCGCCTATCTCAAGGCCTGGCTAGACGTGGCGAAGGATTTCAAGCAGCAACCGAAAAAGGTCGCCGATACGATCTATTCGTTCTACACGTCCAAGGGCTACAAATTAGCGCCCGAAACCTTCGCCAAGGCGCTCGCCCGCGTCGAGGTCGCTCCGGGCTGGCCGGCGGACATCGTGCCCTATATGCAGATGCAATCCGAAATCCTGCTCAAGGAAAAAAAAATCAAGGCGATCCCGGATTGGAGCAAGACGCTGCGCACCGAGTTCCTCAAGAAGGCCATGGCCTAACCCGTTCTCGACCAACCTCGAGGCCGGCGCGACCGCGCCGGCCTTTCCACGACCATCGTAGCACCGGAGACTTGAATGCCCGCCGCAAGCAATCCGCTGACCCAGACCGGGGAACCCATCACCTGGAATTTCAAGCTGCTCGCCCAGAACGACCTCGGCGGGTTCGGCGGCATGGGCGAAGGCATGTCCATCACAATCGCCAAGGACGGCCGCCGCATCATCTGGCTGGCGCACGAAAGCGCGCCGAAGAATTTCACCGGCGTCGACGTCTCCGATCCGCGCAATCCCAAGGTAGTGGTGCAAACCGACCTGCCGCAGGCGCACATGCGGTCGAATTCGCTCGAATGCTCCGCCAACAACATCATGGCGGTGGCGTATCAGACGCAGAAGACCGGCCAGCAGCCGGCCGGAGTCGAGCTGTTCGACGTATCGGTGCCGGAGAAGCCGCGCTCGATCTCGTTCTTCGACTGCTCCGGGGCGACCTCGCGTGGCGTGCATCAATTGTGGTTCTGCGACGGCGAATACATCCACATGGCTTCGGGCGCGCCCGACTTCAAACCGAGCCACCCGCTCGACGACCAGTTCTACCGCTGCATCGACGTGCGCGATCCGACTAAGCCGAAGGAAATCGGCCGCTGGTGGATGCCGGGTACCAGCGCCACCGATAACGTCGCGCCGCCGCCGCGCCATCCGCTCGACAAGGGCTATCGCGCGCACAACACCAACGTCTATCAGTCGCGGCCGGACCGGCTTTACCTTTGCTACATCGACGGCGGCATGTTCGTGATGGACATCAAGGACAAGGCCAATCCGAAGGTGATCTCGCATTGGACAAATTCGCCGCCCTATACCGGCTTCATGCACACCGCCGTGCCGCTGTTCGATCGAAATCTCATGCTGGTCACGGATGAATCGACCGAGAACGCGGGCAAGGACTGGCCGAAGCTGATCTGGATGCTCGACATGCGCGACGAAACACACCCGGTGTCGATCGCCACCTGCCCGCTGCCGCCGGTCGATGCCTACAAGGACCGCGGCGGCCGCTTCGGCGCGCACAACATCCATGAGAACGTGGAACTGCCGACGGCGTGGCGCTCCGACCAGATCGTGCTCGGCACCTTCTTCAACGGCGGCCTGCGCGCCTACGATGTTTCAAATCCGTACCAGCCGAAGGAAGTGGCCGCTTTCGTGCCGCCTGCGCCGAAAGGTACGCCGGTCGGCGCCATCCAGCTCAACGACGTGTTCGTGGACGAACGCGGGATCGTCTACACGCAAGACCGCTTCAGCGGCGGATTGTATATGCTGGAGATGGATTTTTGATCTTCCCTCGCCCCGCATTGCGGGGCGAGGTAAAGTGAGCCATGAACGAACTCTTCCCCTCCCCGGCCGCCGGGATGTTCGGGCGCCGGCTCAAGCGAGTGCGCGGACCGCGCATTGCGGTGACCGTGATCACCGGCTTCCTGGGCGCCGGCAAGACTACGCTGCTGCGCCGCTTCCTCGGCACGCCGCAAGGCCGCGGTACCGCCGTGGTGGTCAACGAATTCGGCGCTACCGGCATCGACAACGCGCTGGTGCGGTCTAGCGCCGACGAAACCGTGCTGCTCGGCAACGGCTGCCTGTGCTGCATCGCGCGCAGTGATCTGCAGCAGGCGCTGCGCCGCCTGGTAGTTGAGCGCGAGCGCGGCGAGTTGCCCGACTTCAAGCGCATCGTGATAGAGACCAGCGGGCTGGCCGATCCGTCGCCGATCCTGCAGACCTTCGCCACCGACCGCGCCTTAGGCGAGTTGTTCCATGTCGAGGCGGTGGTCACCGTGGTCGATGCGGAGGCCGGCGGCGATACGCTTTCCTGGTCGTCGGAGGCGCGCAAGCAGGTGATCCTGGCCGATCGGCTGGTGGTGACCAAGACCGACATCGCCGGCGAAGGCACCGCCAGAGCGCTGAGCACACAATTGCGCGCGTTCAATCCGGGCGCCGAGATACTCGAAGCGGTGAACGGCGAGCTCGATCCCAGCCGGCTGACCGAGCCGGCGAACGATCAGCGCAACGCCTTCGTGGCCGAGGCCGCGCACTCGGACGGCATCGGCAGCTTCGTGCTGACGGAGAGCACGCCGATGCCGTGGCCGGCCTTCGCCAAGGCCATGGACACGCTGATGGCGTTGCGCGGGCCGGACCTGCTGCGCGTGAAGGGTTTTCTCGACGTCGAAGGCTGCAATGGTCCGGTGGTGGTGCAATTCGTGCAACATCTCGCGCATCCGCCGGTCGAGCTGACGGCTTGGCCAGATAATAACCGGCAAAGCCGCGTGGTGTTCATCACCAAGAATATTTTGGAACAACAGGTGCGCGACCTGTTTAAGGCGATGCGCGCGTTGACCTGATTACTCCCGATCCCGCCCGGCGATTTCCGCCTGCCAGGGCGCGACGCGGTGTTCGACCCAGCCGATCAGGCTGTTCAAGCCGACCGCCATGAGCATCAGGATGATGATCGGCACGAACATTGTGGCGGTGTCGAAATTATTGGCGGAATTGATGATCACCGCCCCCAGTCCCGAGATGGTGGTGAAGAATTCCGCGATCACCATCGCCACCACGGCGCGGCCGACCGCCAGGCGGATGCCGGCCATGATGTAGGGCAGCGTGGCGGGCAGTATGATGCGGCGCAGGATCACGAAATTGGGCGCCACGAACGACTTGCCGACCTCGATCAGCGTCTTCGGCACCGCGGTGACGCCGAGCCAGGTGTTGATGCAGATCGGGAACAGCGACATCAGGAACACCACCGCGACCTTGACCTTGAAGCCCAATCCCAGCCACAGGATCAACAGCGGCACCAACGCGACCAGCGGCATGGCGTAGCCGGCGGTGATGTAGATGCCGAACGCCGCCTCCGCCGTGCGAAAGCGGCCGACGACAAGGCCGACCGGAATGCCGATTACGATGGCTAGCCCATAGCCGAGGAAGAAAGGTTGCAGGCTCTCGACCAGCGCCGATGACAATTGCCCCGTGCGCAAGAGTTCCCAGAACGCCACCGCGATCGCCGACGGATAAGAGCCGAACACCGGATTGACGTCGCGGCCGAAAATCTCCCACAGCACCAGCAGGCCGACGACCGAGACGAGCGTGATCGCCCAGCGCGGCAGCGGGCGCTGTTCCGCGGCGTCCGGTTCCGGCGGCACGGCGGTCTTGTTCTGGCTGTCGGCGAGATCGACCATAATTGTTTAATGCACCGCTGGCGCATCATGCAGCATGCGCCAGACCTTGTAGCGGGTTTCGGCGAATTCGGGGCTGCCGCGCACGATGGCGAGATCGGGGCGAGGACGCTTGTGCGGCACGTCCACGATTTCCTGCACGTGGCCGTTCATCATGACGACGATGCGATCGGCGATCAGCACCGCTTCGTCGAGGTCATGGGTGACGAACAGGATGGTCTTCTTGGTGCGGGCGTGGATTTCCAGCAGTTCGGCCTGCATCGACTCGCGCGTCTGCGCGTCGAGCGCGCCGAACGGCTCGTCCATCAGCAGCACCTTGGGGTCGATGGCGAGCGCGCGGGCGATGCCGACGCGCTGTTTCATACCGCCGGAGAGCTGATGCGGGCGGCGGTTCTGCGAATCAGCGAGGCCCACCAGGTCGAGATATTTTTTGGCGGTCTCGCGTAAAAGTGCGCCGCGCATGCCCTTCATCTCCAGCCCGAACATGACGTTCTGCATGGCGCTGAGCCACGGCAGCAGTTCGGCGTGCTGGAACACCATGCCGCGGTCGTGGCCGCAGCTGTGCACCTCGCGGCCGTCCACGGTGACGCGCCCGCCGCTGGCCGGATCGAGCCCCATGGCGACGCGCAAGGCCGTGGTCTTGCCGCAGCCACTCGGCCCGATCAGCGCCACGATCTCGCCGTCGCGCACGGTGAAGCTGACACGCTCGAGCGCCTGCACGTGATGCAGCTCGCCGTCCACGCGCAAGCTGAAGCTCTTTGACACGTCGACGAAACTCACCTCACCCATGCAGGTCTCCAGTTATTCACGCTCGATCACTTGCCGACAAGCTTGAGCGCCTTTTCGCGGTATTCCGGCGCGGTGTACCTGGCCAAAGCAATCGGCTCTTTCAGTTTACCGGCTTTGACCAATTGCTCTTGCATCCATTCCAGCTGGGCCGCCGGGATAGGAAGGTCCGCATCGATGGCGTGGTGCGCGACCGCGTCGTCATAAACGAAGGCCGGGCGCGGATCGTCGGGCTTGGCGTGGATGATCTCCTGTGTCAGTGCGACTGTCTCAGCCTTGTGCGACAACGCGTAGCGCAACGCCTGCATTTCCGCCGCCAGGAAGTGCACCGCGTCGTCGCCGCGCTCGGCCAGCACCTTGCCGCTGGTCACCATGCAGACGCGCAGGAAATTCGGCACCGCGTCGCGACCGGCGACCAGCAGATGAATGCTCTTCGGCATGGTTGGCTGATATTCGTTGGAGACCACGGCGCCCTCGACCACCCCGCCGACCAGCGCCTGATAACGCTCGTGATCGCCGCCGACGGCGGCGAGTTTCACCTGGTCGGTGGTGACGCCATATTTCGCCAGCGCGAAACGCGCCAGCATGTCCGGCATCGAATTCGGCGCCGACACCGCGACCGACTTGCCTTTCAGATCTTCCACCTTGTGAATGTCGTCGCGCACATAGATGCCGTGCGGCACCACCACCCAATGACAGCCGATGATCTTGACGTCGGCGCCGCGCGCGACTGCTGCGAATACGCCCTGCGGACCGCCTTCGAAGCTGTCGACCTCGCCGGCGATCAGTGCCTTGAGACCGATCTGGTCGTCCTTCACCTGCAGGAGCTCAATAATCAGGCCCTGCTTTTTCGCAAAGCCGCGTTTGGCCAGCATCATGAAGATGCCGGCGTCGGCCTTGGCATTGAGCAAGGCGTGACGCCAGGGTTTGCCTTGCGCAGCGGCAGGTTGCGACAGCAGGCCAATCGTGGCGGCGGCCATAATGGCGGCGAGCGCAATGGGCCGGGTTCGGGCGATGGTCATGGTGCGGGTCCTCCAGTAGCTTCGCGCCTTAAGGCGTCTGTTCCCCTATAAACTTATCATCAATTTAGCGTGCGGGGCATTCCTTAGCCCAGTCTGCGGGACTAGACTTTGGGCCGCAAGCGTCACCAACGACGCGTGCGCGGAAACTTCCGCGCCGGGCCACCAAGCGCCCCAGGGAGCGACACGCCATGAGCCGAAAATTCAGTCTCAACATTAACGGCAAGGCCCATACGGTCGATGCAGATCCCGACATGCCGCTGCTCTACGCCTTGCGCAACGATGTCGGCCTCAACAATCCGCACTTCGGCTGCGGGCTGGCGCAATGCGGCGCTTGTACCGTGCAACTCGACGGCCAGCCGATCCGCTCCTGCGTCACGCCGCTCTCGGCGGTCGGCGATGGCAAGATCGTGACGCTGGCCGGCCTCGGCACGCCCGAGAAGCCGCATCCGCTACAGACGGCGTATATCGAAGAGCAGGTGCCGCAATGCGGTTATTGCATCAACGGCTGGATCATGACCGCCGCCGCTTTCCTGCGCGATAAGAAGAAGCCGACCGAAGCCGAGATCAAGGACGCGCTCTCCGGCCTCAAGTGCCGCTGCGGCACACACATCAGCATTCTCAAGGCGGTCAAGCGTGCCGCCGAGATAATGGGTTGAGGGAGAGCGCCATGACAAAATTCGAAAAGACCTCGACATTCACCCGCCGCTCGGTGCTGCTCGGCGGCGGCGCGCTGGTCGTCTCGATCGGCGCCGCCGTCTCGCTGGAGACCGTGCTGTCGATTCAGCAGGCTTACGCGCAAGGCGCCAAACCCCCGCTGACGCCCGATCAATTGTCGTCCTACCTCGCGGTCAATGCCGACGGCAGCGTGACCGCCTATTTCGGCAAGATGGACATGGGCCACGGGCTACATGTCGCGATCGGCCAGATCGTCGCCGAGGAGCTCGACGTTCCGTTCAGAAACGTCAAGGTCATCATGGCCGACACCGCCATGACGGTGAACCAAGGCGGCGCCTCCGGCTCCACCGGCATCCAGGCCGGCGGCAAGCAGATGCGCATGGCGGCGGCGGAAGCGCGCCGCGTGCTGGTCGAGATGGCGGCGGGCCTGTTGTCGGTGCCGGCCGATAAGCTCACCGTCAATGACGGCGTGGTGAGCGCCGGCGACGACAAGTCCAAGCGCATTTCCTATGCGCAGATGATCGGCGGAAAATATTTCAACGTCCAGCTCGATTGGAACAAGAAGCTGGGCAACGAACTCTACGCCCCCGGCAAGGCGCAGCCGAAAAATCCGAGCGAACACAAAATCGTCGGCCAGCCGATCAAGCGTGAAGATGTCGCGCCGAAAATGTTTGCAATCGAAGATTTCGTCACCGACGTGAAAGTGCCGGGCATGGTGCATGGCCGCATGATCCGTCCCGCCATCGCCGGCAGCGTGCCTGTGAAAGTGGACGACAGTGCTATCAAGGCTATTCCCGGCGTCAAAGTGATCTGGGACAAGGGCTTCCTCGGCGTCGTTGCCGACAAGGAATGGGACGCTATCCAGGCGGCGCAAAAACTGAAAGTGGAATGGTCGGCGGTCGAGCCGCCATTCCCGGAGCAGGCTTCGCTCTACGATCACATTCGCAAGGCGCCCGTTCGCACGGGGAAAGTTGAGAAGCAGAACGGCAATGTCGACGAGGCTTTCAAGTCGGCCGCGAAAATAATCGAGGCCGACTACGAATGGCCGTTCCAATCACATGCCAGCATGGGCCCGGCCTGCGCGCTGGTAGAGATCAAGGATGGCCAGGTGACCTGCTGGAGCGGGACGCAGAAATCCCACTTCGTGCAGCAGGGCCTGGCCCTGACGCTAGACATGCCACTGGACAAGGTGCGGGTGATCTGGGCGATGGGGCCTGGCTCGTACGGGCGTAACGACGCCGACGACGCCGCCATGGACGCGGCCGTGCTGGCCAAGGCGGTCGGCAAACCTGTGCGGCTGCAATATATGCGCGACCAGGGCACCGGCTGGGACCCGAAAGGCCCTGCCTCCACCCACAAGGCGCGGGCCGCGCTCGACGCCCAAGGCAAGGTCACGGCCTACGAGTTCTCCAGCAAAGGCTTCTCGCGGGTGGATGTGAACACCAATGGCGGCCATCCGCATGACACGCTGGCCGGGCAGACCATGGGCGTGGCGCTGAAATCCGGCGATGGCTTTGGCGTGCCAGCGGAATCCTACGCCTTCGACAACAAGAAGCTGTCGTGGGAGACCATTGCGCCGCTGCTAGATCGTTCGTCGCCACTGCGCTCATCGCATCTGCGCGACCCGGTCGGGCCGCAGATTCATTTCGCCAGCGAGTCGTTCATCGACGAGGTGGCGGCGGCGGTTGGCGCCGACGCGATCGAGTTCCGCTTGCGCCACATCAAGGAGCCGCGCGACGTCGCCGTCATCAAGGCAGCGGCGGAAAAGGCGAAGTGGGACACGCGGCCCTCGCCGCGCCGCGACCAGACCGGCAACAATGTGTCCGGCCGCGGCATTGCCTACGCTCAGAGAAACGGCACGCGCGTGGCGGTGATCGCGGAAGTCGATATTGACCGTTCGACCGGCAAGATCTGGGCACGCAAGTTCACCGTGGCGCACGATTGCGGGCAAATCATCAATCCGGATGGGCTCACGAAATGCATCGAGGGCAACATCGTGCAAGGCGTCAGCCGCACGCTGTGGGAGGAAGTGACCTTCGACCGCAAGACGGTGACCAGCGTGGATTGGATCAGCTATCCGATCCTCGACATCACCGAAACGCCTGGCCAAGTGGACGTCGTGCTGATCAACCATCCGGAACTGCCGCCGACCGGCGCCGGCGAACCGTCGATCCGCCCAGTAGCGGCGGCGATCGCCAACGCCATCTTCGACGCCACCGGCGTGCGCATCCGGCGCGTGCCGTTCTCGCCGGAGCGGGTGAAAGCGGCGCTGAGCTGAAAAATCAGGCGGGCGCCAGTCGGGAGATACTCTCGCGCGCCGCCTTGATGATCTCCGGCACAGCGGATTCGTTGCCCGGCGCCATGATGTGGACGCCCGCGACATGCGGGATGCCGGCGAGTTCGGCAACGAGATCGAGACAGATGCGGCGGCCTTCCGCCGCCGGATCGCTCGCGCGCTCCATGCGCGCAATCAGCGCGTCGGGAATGGTCGCGCCGAACAGTTTCTCCTTTATCCAGCGCGCCGACTTCGCCGAGCGCAGCGGCACGATGCCGATTATGAGCGACAGATCCTTGGTGGCGCCGTGCTCCGCTAGCCGCACCATGTAGCGGCGGACCACGCCGGCATCCATGCAGAACTGCGTCTGCACGAATTGCGCGCCGGCATCGATCTTGGCTTGCAGTCCTGTCGGCTCCCAGCCGGGCTTTGGGTCGATCGGATTGTCGGCGCCGCCGAGGAAGAAATCGGCGCGGCCGGTCACCTTGCGGCCGGACGGCAGTTCGCTGGTGTCGCGCAGCCGGCGTGCGGTCTGCAACAGCGAGCGCGGATCGAGATCGAACACCGGCTTGGCGTCGGGCTGGTCGCCAGCTGAGGGATCGTCGCCGCGCAGCATTAATAGATTGCACACGCCCGAGGCGGCGGCGCTCAGCAGGTCGCCCTGCAAGGCGATGCGGTTGCGGTCGCGGCAGGTGAGCTGCAGAATCGGCTCGATTCCGGCTTCCACCAGCATCGCAGCCGCCGTCACCGCGCCGAGATGCGGCCGCGCGCCGGCGCCGTCGGTGACGTTCACCGCGTCGGCCAGGCCCTTGAGTGGCAGCGCCTTGGCGAGAAACTCGTTGCGGTCGGCGGTGACCGGCGGCGTGACTTCCGCGGTGATCACGAAGCTCTTGGCGCGCAGTTTGGCTTGCAGGGTCATGGACACGGCCATCCAAGTGGCAAAATCCAGTGGACCTGGCAAGCACAAGAATGAGACAGTTAGACATGTTTCAACCGGCGAAATCCATCGACGACGCGCTGGCGGCCGTGACCGACGGCTGCTTGCTGGTGGTGCCGCGCGAGGTCTCGGGCGTGCCGATGGCGGCGACCCGCGCGCTGATCCGCCGCGGCGTCAAACGGCTGCACTTGGTGGCGCTGCCGACCTCCAGCCTGCAGGCGGATTTGCTGATCGGCGCCGGTTGCATCGCGACGCTGGAGACTTCCGCGGTGAGCCTGGGCGAGTTCGGCCCGGCGCCGCGGTTCACCGCCGCCGTGACCTCGGGCGCGATCAAGATGATGGACGCCACCTGCCCGGCGCTGCACGCCGCCTTGCAGGCGGCGGAAAAGGGCGTGCCGTTCATGCCGTTGCGCGGGTTGATCGGGTCGGACGTGTTGAAATATCGGAGCGACTGGAAGGTGATCGACAGTCCATTCGGCAATACCGATCCGATCGTCTTGCTGCCGGCGATCAAGCCGGACGTGGCGCTGCTGCACGCGCCGATGGCCGACTGCTTCGGCAATGTCTGGATCGGGCGTCAACGGGAATTGGCCACCATGGCGCATGCGGCGGACAAGACGATCGCGACGGTCGAAAGGATTCACGACGGCAATCTGCTCGACGATCCGGTGCTCGCCGCCGGCACGCTGCCGGGCTTCTATGTCGAGAGCATCACACTGGCCGAGCGCGGCGCCTGGCCGCTGCCGCTGCCCGATCATTATGTCGCCGACGCCGAGCATCTCGCGGAATATGCGGTGCTAGCGGCGACGGCGGAGGGTTTCGCAGAATATCTCGAGCGGTATGTGTATGACAAACGCGCGGCATGATTTCTGCGACGAGGAACTGCTCGCCGATGTGATCGCGCGTCTGATCGGCGAAGTGCGCCATGTCGCCGTCGGCAATGCCTCTCCGATCCCGGCCACTGCCGCGCTGCTGGCGCGCGAGCGCGGGCATGGAAAGCCTTACGTGTCGCTGCTGCAAAGCCGCAAGTACAATTTCTTCACCGACGGCGCGTGCGAATTGTTCGACTGCGCTGGGCAAGGCCGCATCGATGTGTTCTTCCTCTCCGGCGGACAGATCGACGGCGCCGGCAATGTCAATCTAGTCTCGACCGGCGACTACGCGCGTCCCAAAGTGCGCTTCCCCGGCTCGTGGGGCTCGGCCTATCTCTATTACGTGGTGCCGAAGGTGATCCTGTTTCGGGTCGAGCATTCGCGCCGCACGCTGGTGCCAAAAGTCGATTTCATCAGCGCGCCGGGCGCCAGCGCGAAAAACGTCTATCGCCCGGGTGGGCCGATCGCGCTGGTCACCAACCGTTGCCTGTTCTCGTTTGCCGATGGCCGCTTCACGCTCGCCAGCGTGCATCCCGGCCACACGGTCGCAGAGGTGATCGAGAACACCGGCTTCGATTTCGATCAGCCGGCTTTGGTGCCGCAAACGCCGGCGCCCTCGCCCGACACGCTCAAACTCATGCGCGAGACGGTGGCGCTGCAGCTTGCCGAAGTCTATCCACAGTTCGCGCGGCAAGTTTTCGGGGTCGGTCCGGCCACTCTAACTCCATGACAATGCTAGCAATTTCAATAGCCCAGCTGGTATTCCATATTGCGGACGGCAAGCCCTTTGGAGGCGCGCCGGTTTGGCATAGTGTGCGCGCGCGGCCGTCTGGCCGCGCGAAATCACAGCGCAAAAATTACAAGGAATACGTCCGGTGAAACGAGTTGAAGTCGCGGTGATCGGCGTCGGATGGGTCGGCGGCACGCGCGCGGAAACGCTGGCGCGCACCGCGCTGGTCGACCGACTGCACCTGTGCGAGATCCGGCCCGACCGGCTGGCCGAGGTGAAGGCGCTCTATAAGCCGGCGACGGCGACGCTCGATTACAACGACATCATCAATAATCCGAATATTTCGGTGGTCTATATCTCGACCACGCCAGAAACAAACCACTATCCGATCTGTCGCGACTGTCTGAAGTCCGGCAAGAACGTGATGCTGGAAAAACCGATCGCACTCGAACTGTGGGAAGCCGACGAGCTCATTCAGCTGGCCAAGCGCAACGGATTGAAATTCACCATCGGCTATTCGCAGCGCTTCAATCCGAAGATCGCCTACGCCAAGAAAAAGATCACCGACGGCACGCTCGGCAACGTGGTCTCGGTGCTGGTCAGCCGCAACCTCTCGCGCAGCCTGGGCAAGAAAATCGCCGGCCGTGTGCGACTCTCGCCGGTGGTGATGGAGAGCACCCACGACCTCGATTTCGTATTCTGGCTCTTGGAGCCGGCCAAGCCCGTGCGGGTTTACAGCCAGGGCGCCTACGGTTACATGAAGCCGGTCAACGGTTCGCATGACGTGATGTTCACCACCGTCACCATGGACAACGGCGTGGTGGTGATGATCGGCGGCGGCTGGAACTTCCCGCCGAGCTATCCGAACTACTGCTCGACCTGGATCGAGATTACTGGCACCGAAGGCGCGCTGGTGCTCGACGACACCAAGCGCGACAACTGGCTCAACACCATGACCAACGGCCAGGTGTTTCCGATGTCGACCATGCCGGGCGAGCAGGTCGGCGAAGTATTCGCCGGCGGCATGGGGGCGGAGACCATCCACTTCCTGGAAGCCTGCATCCGCGACACGCCGGTCATGGTGACGCCGGAGAGCGCGCGCCGGGTGATGGAAACCTACAGCGCCGCCGATCTGTCGGCCTACCGCAACGAGCCGGTCGACCTGCCGCTTACCAACGAGACGATTTCGGGGATCGCGGAATTCAAGGAAAAGAACCGGTCAGGAGCCAATCCAGCATGAAGAAGTCTGCCAAAGGCATCGGCCTGGCGATCATCGGCGGCGGCCGCGTCGGTCTGTTCCGCGGCGAGGTGGCGGCGCGCCATCCCGCGGTCGAATGGATCGGGCTGGCCGAGAAGAACCCGAACCGCGCCGGCGAGGTGGGACCGAAGATCAGCGCCGATTTCGTGACGCAAAGCCACGTCGAATTGCTCAAGCGCCCGGAGGTAACCTGCGCCATCATCGCCACCGACGAGCATCTGCACGTCGCTCCGATCATGGCGGCGATCGAGCGCGGCATTCCGATGCTGATCGAGAAGCCGCTCGCCACCAATCTCGCGGAATCCGCGCGCGTGCTGAAGGCGATCCAGGACGCCAAGCTCGACGCCGTGGTCGGCTATACCCAGCGCTTCCGCAGGCGCTGGCTGGCGGCCAAGGAGAAATGCCGCACCGGGGCGCTCGGCGACGTCACCATGGTGACCTCGCGCGCTTTCATGAACCGGCTAGTGGCGATTGACAATTACAAGCGCACCGACGATCCGACCTCGATCTCGCCGATGGTGATTTCCGGCACACACGCGCTCGACATCTGCATGTGGTGCCTGGAGGGCAAGCAACCGGTCGAGGTCTATGCGCGCTCGATCGATAAGGTGCTCGGTCCGCTCTACAAGGGCATCGACGCTACCGCCGGCATGATCATGTTCGGCGACGGAGCCGTCTATCACCTCAACATTTCCTGGGCACTACCGGTGACCTGGCCGGGCGCGGTCTATTCGCTTGAGGTCGGCATCGTCGGCACCACCGGCGTGCTCACCATTGACGACACCCACCGTGACATCGTGCTGGCGGTGTCGAAGGCGCAGTCGGAGGGCTACAATCCCGACTCAACGCGGCTGGTGGATTTCATGGGTAGCTATCCGCCAGGCGACATGGCGCTCGGCGAATTGCGCGGGCCGATGGCGGAAGAAACCGATAGCTGGCTCAACCGCATCGCGCTCGGCCTGCCAACGGCGGCGGCGACGGTGGAAGAAGCGCACCGCAATCTTATGCTGACCAAGGCACTCGATTTGTCGGCCAAGCGCAAGCAGCCGGTGAAACTGCCGCTCGATCCGGGCGACGCGAAGGCGGCGGCCTAGCTCCGTCTTGCCCGTGCGCGAGATTCAAATGCAGGTGCGCGTGAAGGCCGACACCAGACTAACACGCCGCTTGGCCCACACAGTTGGCATTGGCGTCGTTCACAGCAAACAAACTTTCCACGACAGGCCGTTGATTGTGATTTATCGGTGGGATCGATAACACTTCCATATAGACAGTGCCCAGCCCTTGAAATCCCAATAATGCCCCGGCCCCGAGACTTAGATCCAGCTCTCGATCTGGCGTAAACGGCCCACGGTCATTGATCGTTACATTGATCGATCTGCTGTTCTTGGGATTTGACACTCGGATCAATGTCCCGATTGGCAATGTCTTGTGCGCTGCATGCCATCCGATCGGATTGAAACTTTTCCCAGTCGAAACCAGTTTGTCTTCCCAATACATCGAAGCAACAACCCATTGACCGGCTTGAATTCGGTCGTAGGTATTTTCGCTGGACACACTATTACTTTGGATTGCGGACATGATGCCGCCGCAGCACAAAACAAGTGCAAGATAGGACAATTTCTTTTTGACCCAATTCATCATTTTCCCTAGTCGATTTTTGTCGCGCCGATATCTTCGGCGATCGCGTCACGATGGCGACAGATGTTGATGATTTGCACGTATTAGCATGAAAAATACGGCGGATATGTGATCGGGTCCGCTCCGAAAATTGGAAGCGGCGAACCAATTTACATATTTTTCGTCGTGTTTATGAGTTCGCGCACTAGCGCGCTGCCAGCGGCTTGATCGACAACTCACCCGCCAGCTTGTCGAGCTGCGCCAGCAATTCGCACGGTAACGCGAGGCCGTTGGCCAAGCGATCGGCGCGGCGCTGGGCGCGCTGCTCGCCGGGTAGCCGCACGGTCTCGCCCGGCAGCGTTTTGGACGTGCGCAAGCTCCGGATGTGGCGGTCGACTTCTGCCTTGAACTGATCGAGCGGCTGGAAGCGGCTGGGATCGAGCGCGAGCACAAACTGGCCGGTATTGGTGACGGTACCGGGATCGGCATTGAAATCAACGCAATCGCGGCCGAACAGCGCGCCGTTAAGCGTGCCGGCGAGCAGGCCGAAGATTAGCGCGAGGCCGGCGCCCTTGTAGCCGCCCATCGGCAACAGCAGCGCCGCGGCGCTTTTTTGTGGATCGGTGACCGCCGTGCCGGTTTTCGGATCGATCATCCAATCGGCGTGCAGCGGGCGGTTGAGCATTTTGTGATTCTTGATGGTGCCGTAGGATACGATCGAGGTCGCGATGTCGAGCACCAGCGGCGGCTCTTCGCCGGCCGGGATTGCGATCGCCAGAGGATTAGTGCCGAGCAGCGGCTCGGCGCCGCCGGCGAGCGGCATGTGGTTGGCGTTGGCCACCGCCGAATAGATGCCGATCATGTCGGCTTTGAGCGGCAGCGCCGCATAGACGCCGGCAGCGCCGGCATGGCCCGACATGCGGCAGCCGACCCAGGCCACGCCGCATTCGCGCGCCAGCTCGATGGCGGTTTCCGCCGTGCGCGCAACCACCAGATGGCCCATGCCGTTGTCGCCGTCGACCAGCGCGGTTGCCGGCGCGCTGCGCGTGACCTTGATGTTGGGACGCGCGTTGGTAGATTCCAATTTCAGGCGCTGCACGTATTGCGGCAGGCGAAACACGCCGTGCGCGTCGGCGCCGGTGAGATCAGCCTCCAGCATCAGCTCGGCGATCTTGGCGGCATCGGCGGCCGGCACGCCGCATTTCATCATGGCGTCGACGATCAGGCCGGTGACGGCCGCCGTCGGGATGCGGCCGGCCTTGGGCGCAGCCTGCATGTTCATGCCGGCTTCCCCGACAACAAGATTTCCGCGTGGCCGCCCAGGATGACAGCCTTGTCAGTGTCGGAGATTTTCAAGGACCGCACATGGGCGACGCAATCGAGCATCGCCATGTCGTAGGGATAGTCGCTGCCGAGCAGCACATGATCGCTGCCGACCAGGGCGATCATCATTTCCAACGATTTGGCGGAATGCAGGATGGTGTCGTACAGGTACCGCCCGGCGATGTTCTTCGGCTGCGCCGGCACATTCTTCTTCGGCTCGGGGCGCACCTTCCAGCCGTGCTCCCAGCGCGCCGCCTTATAGGGCGTGAAGCCGCCGCCATGGGCCAGCATGATTTTCAATTTCGGATGACGGTCCATCACGCCACCGAAATAGAGACAAGCCGCGGCAATGGTGGTGTCGAGCGGATTGCCGATCAGATTGCCGAGGTAATAGGACTTCAGCCGGTCGGCGCCGGCAACGTTGACCGGATGAATGAACATGAAGGCGCCAAGCTCCTCGGCGGTCGCCCACAGCGGCGCGAAGCTCGGATCGTCCAGGTTCTTCTCGTAGACATGCGAGCCGATCATGGCGCCGCGCAGGCCGAGTTTTGTCATGGCGCGCTTGAGCTCGTCGGCTGCACGCTCGGGCGCTTGCATCGGCAGGGTGGCGATCCCCATGAAGCGCGTGGGATGGGCGGCGATATGTTTCGCCATCTGGTCATTCTGGATGGCGGCGGTGACGACGGTCAGCGCCGCGTCCTGGTTGTAGAGATAGGTCTGCGGTGTGGCCGAGAGCACCTGCACGTCGACGCCCGCCGCATCCATCTCGCGCAGGCGGCGCGCGATGTCGAAGCCGCCAGTCGGGAACGGCCGGTAGAGCACCCCGCCCACGTCGAGCGCGGCGGACTCCGCGTCGTCGGGCGTGATGGTCACCGGAACCTTGGGCGCGGCCTTGCGCAGCAGGGCGGCGGTTTCCTGGGTCAGAATGTGGGTGTGGGTATCGATGGTGCGCACTTTGCTCATTTCGTCCTCTGAAAAACTGGTGTGTCGCCGGAAACTGGGAGCGCCTGAGTGCCGCAGCCTTGCAGCGGACGCAAGCCCCTGTCCGCCCCTGATCTATCGGCTATAAAAGAGCCCCCACAGGCCACATTTTTCAGGATCTCCCATGACCGCGACCAGCCCTGCCCGCAGCAAGCACGAGCCCCGCGTCGAGGACGACGCCCTGGTGCGCGGCAATGGCCGCTTCATGGATGACCCGCGGCTACCGAACCAGGCCTATGCCGCCTTTGTGCGCTCGCCGCACGCCCATGCCCGCGTGCTGGCGGTCAACGCCGACGCGGCGCGCGCGGCCAAACAAGTGCTCGCCGTGCTCACCGCCGAAGACATGAAGGCGGCAGGCGTCGGCAGCGTATCGCGGCATCCGCCGGTGGTGGGCCGCGGCGGCGCCAAGATGGCGATGCCGTTCCGCCCGTCGCTCGCGGGCGACAAAGTGATGCATGGCGGCGACCCGGTGGCGATGGTGGTGGCGGAAACGCGGGCGGCGGCGCAGGACAGCGCCGAGCTCGTGCAGGTCGACTACGAGGAATTGCCGGCAGTGGTCGACCTGGAAACGGCGATGAAGGGCAAGACGCAGCTCTATGCGGAAGCGCCCGGGAACCTATGCATCGACTGGCCGGGGCCGATGGCCGACGCGCAGAACGAACGCGACGTGGCCGATATCATCGCCAAGGCAACCCATGTGGCGCGCATCAGCGTCACCAATCAGCGCATGGTGGTGGCCTCGCTGGAAACGCGCGGCGCCACCGGCGTCTACGATGCGGTCAACGACAGCTACACGCTATACGCCTGCTCGCAGGGCGCCGATTCTCTGCGCGGCATGGGCGCCGCCATCATGGGCATCCCGAACGAGAAGCTGCGCGTGATCACCGAAGACGTCGGCGGCGCCTTCGGCATGAAGACAACGGTTTATCCGGAATATCCGGCGCTGCTGGTCGCGGCGCGCAGGCTCGGCCGGCCAATACACTGGCAATCGACCCGCGCGGAAGCTTTCGTCACCGACATCCAGGCGCGCGACACCGTCTCGCATGTCGAGCTGGCGCTCGACGACAAGGGCAGGTTCCTGGCCCTGCGCGTGCGGCACCTGTGCAACCAGGGCGCCTATGTGAGCACCGCCGGCATCGGCCTCAACACCAATAATTTCGCGAGCTGCCTGCCCGGCATGTACCGTATCCCGAAGGTCGACGTGTCGGCGGCCTGTTATTTCAGCAACAGGATCCCGATCGGCCCCTATCGCGGTGCCGGCCGCCCGGAGGCGAACTACGCGCTCGAGCGCGTGGTCGAGGAGGCTGCGCGCATCACCGGCATCGATCCGGTGCGCCTGCGCAAAAAGAATCTCATTCCGCCGTCTGCGATGCCGTTCAAGACGCCGATCAATACCTATGACAGCGGCGATTTCCCCGGCATCGTCGAGCAGGCGCTCGCGCTCGCCGACTACGACAATTTCAACAAGCGCAAGCGCGAAGCGGCCCGGCGCAAGAAATATCGCGGCATCGGCGTATCCTGCATGTTGGAGCACGCCGGCGCGCTGCCGACGGAGACGGCTTCGGTCGTTTTTCCCGGCGAAGACAAACTGATCCTCGGCTGCAACGTGCAATCGACCGGCCAAAGCCACGCCACCGTGTTCGCCCGGCTGCTGGGCCAGCATCTCGGCATCGATCCGCACAAGATCGAGCACCAGCATGGCGACACCAATCTGGGTCTGACCGGCTTCGCCTCGGTCGCCTCGCGCTCGGCCATGTGCACGGGCAACACTATCGTGCACACGGCCAACTTGATGCTGGCGAAAGGAAAGAAAGTCGCGTCGGCGCTGCTGGAAGCGTCCGAGACCGACATCCAGTATCGGCAGGGGAGCTTCGAGGTGGTCGGCACCGACCGCAAGATTTCGCTGTTCGAGACCGCCAAGCGCGCCAAGGACATGGCGGCGCGCGGCGAAATCCCGGAAAGCCTCGACACCAAGGGCAAGCTCGACACGCCGCTGACGTTTCCCAACGGCTGCCACATCGCCGAGGTGGAGATCGATCCCGACACCGGCGCGGTCGATATCGTCACCTATACCGCGGTGGACGATTGCGGAAATATGCTCGATCCCATCGTCGTCGCAGGCCAGGTGCAGGGCTCGATCGCGCAGGGGCTCGGCCAAGCGCTGGTGGAGAACGCGGTCTATGATCCGGTGAGCGGGCAATTGGTGACCGGATCGTTCATGGATTACGGCATGCCGCATGCGCACACCATGCCGATCGAGCTGCGCGAAGCGGCGCATTCCGTTCCGGCCACGAGCAACGCGCTCGGCGTCAAGGGTACCGGCGAGGCCGGCACCACGGCGGCGATTGCCGCGGTGATGAACGCGATCTCGCACGCGATCCCGAACGGCGCCGCCGATCACATGGACATGCCGGCGACGCCCGCCAAGGTGTGGGAAGCGTGCCGAAAGGCGATGGCGAAGTAAGCGCTAGAACGCGCTGCGGCCCTCCCGCGGCCGGATGGGATCAGAAGACGGCAAGGCTCGTCGGGGCCCGAAGTTGCTGGGACCGGCGAAGATTGTCGAGTGCGTCGCTGGCCTGCCGGTGCAGCACCGTGAAATCATTTTCGGCGGGCGCCACCTGCTGTTCAAAGATCGCGGGCCATTGCGCCATCGCGGAGAGACTTACGCCGCCGGCAATAAGCACAAGCGCATCACAATGTTCTGTGGTTTCATCAGCAAAGCTATCTGGCTCATCCCAACGCCACAATAAACTCAAACTCATTGAAGGCGTGCCAAAGCGTACGGAGAAATTGCCCCGTACGCATTCAGTCTTTGGTAACGCTGCTGGGCGCGTCAGGCGCTTGGAACCACCAACGAATAGCGCGGGTCGGCGGCCAGACATTCGGCCTGCGGCAGGCCGAGCTCCTTGCGCACCATGTTGGTGCCGAGCACCAATGAGACGATCTTGTAATAAGCGTGGCGGCGGCTCATGCCCTCGCGGCCCATACCGCAGTCCGACGAGATCACCAGCCGTTCAGCCGGAATGTATTTGAGCGCGCGGCGGATGTGCTCGGCGATTTCCTCAGGCCGCTCGACTTGCAGCGAGTGATGGTCGATCACGCCGATGGCGATCTTCTTGCCGGTGATGATCTTGCCGAAAGCTTCGAGATCCGCGCCGCCAGCGCTGACCGACTCGAAGGTGATCACGTCGGCATCGACCTTGTTGAGCATCTCCAGCGCCGCTTTGTAGCTCTGCACTTCCTTGAACATGCGCTGCTGCGACGGATTGCCCCAGCAGGTGTGGCACCAGACCTCGGTCTTGGCGCGCAAGCCCTTCACCGTGCGGTTGAACACGTCGACGCTGAACGCCGGATTGATCACGTCGTCGACGATCTTGCGAATTGATAGCAGATGGATTTGCGGCTCCTCGAACTGGATCACCGGGCAGCCGGCGTCGGCGAGTGAATGGAGCTCCTCGTTCAATGCTTCTGTGATCGCCAGAATGCGGTCCTTGATCGACTTGTAATGCTTGTCCTGCACCGCGAAGGCGACCAACTCGGGACCGATGGTGCCGAACTTGACCGGCTTCTTGGTCATGCGCTGCGCCACCTTCCACATGGCGGCGTATTGCAGGTCGCCGCGGCTGACCGGGCCGGCAATGCCCGGCATGACGCGCGATTCCAGATAGTCGTGCAGGATATGGCCGGGCGGAAACATCAGGCCGCCCTTGCCGGCCGGCGTCGGCTGCGGATTTTTGTCGAAGCCGCCCATGTGGCGTGGCGGATAGTTGGTCCAGCTCTGGCCGCCGACGTCCGAGTCAAAATGCGCGTCGCCGTCGGTGACGATGTCGAGGCCGGCCACTTCCTGCTCGTGCAGATAGACCGAAACCGTGTCCACGTATTGTTCGCGGAATTGGTTATTCACCATGGCATCGAGGAAGTTGCGCGCCCCGAGATTTTGCGTGTACCAACTCGGCCGCGGCAGCGAGCCGGTGATGGTGGTCGGCAGCATGAGATCCTTGGTTCCGCGTAACATCGTCAATCCCTCCCAAAATACCCGGCGAGCCGTGGGTGGCTCGTCACCGTTGATCCCATATTAGCCGCACGACGGCGTGCAAGGAAACTCCTGTTACGTGCGAAGCGCTGCCCACTTATCTGTTTGTGTATGACCCTTTCCGAAAACCGGTTCCCACTTTTCAGGATCATATGCCGTGTGGGCAATATTCGGCGAAGTGAAAAACCTGCTATAGTCGCGCCATGGACAAGAAAACCGACGGCTACATCATCCGGCCCAACCCGCTCGACCCGCGGCTGACCGAGCGCGTTATCGGCATCGACCAGACCGGCGCTAGAATCGAGACTTCGGTCACGGTCGAGCGCGCGCTGACGATCTTCCTCAATAGCCAGGAAATCGTCACCGCCATGACCATCGGCGATTACCCGGAATATCTGGCGGTTGGCTATCTGCTCAACCAGAACATGCTGTTGCTCGACGACGTGGTGATCGGCGTCGATTACGACGAGGAACTGGCGGTGGTGGTGGTGCGCACCATGCGCAAGACCAATTACGAGAAGAAGCTCAAGAAAAAGGTGCAGACCTCCGGCTGCGCGCAGGGCACCGTGTTCGGCGACCTGATGGAAGCGCTGGAAAACGTCTCGCTGCCGAAGGCGATCTTGCGCACGTCCTGGCTCTACAAACTGACGCACGAGATCAACACCACGCCCTCGCTCTATCTGGAAGCCGGCGCCATCCATGGCTGCGTGCTGGCGAAGGAAGATCGGCCGCTGGTCTATATGGAGGACGTCGGCCGCCACAACGCGGTCGACAAGATCGCCGGCTGGATGTTCAAGGAGAAGGTGAAGGCGGCCGACAAGATTTTTTACACCACCGGGCGGTTGACCTCGGAAATGGTGATCAAGTGCGTGCGCATGGGCATTCCGATCCTGATCTCGCGCTCCGGCTTCACCGCCTGGGGCGTCGAGCTGGCGCGTAAAGCAAATCTGACGTTGATCGGGCGCGCACGCGGCAAACGCTTTGTCGCGCTTGCCGGCGAGGACCGCATCGTGTTCGACCAAGACCTCGCCTCAGTCGAAGAGGAAAGTTCGAAGCATCGGCGCAAGGCCGCCGTACATGATGAGTGATGGCTGATATCCCCGTTCCCCCTACCCTCGGCCTAGTGCTCGCCGGCGGCCTGGCGCGCCGCATGGGCGGCGGCGACAAGGCGCGCATCGAGATCGGCGGCGTGTCGATCCTCGACCGCGTGCTGACGACTTTGTCGGGGCAATGCGCCGGCATCATCATCAACGCCAATGGCTATCCGGAGCGCTTCGCCGATACAGGCTTGACCGTCGTGCCTGACAACGTGCCGGGCTTTGTCGGTCCGCTCGCCGGCATTCTGGCCGGGCTCGACTGGCTGGCGGCGCAGAACAACGGCATCGAGTGGCTGCTCAGCGTGCCGGGCGACTGCCCGTTCCTGCCGGACGACCTGGTGGAACGCCTGCACCAAGCCCGCCGCGAACTGGGCGCCGGCGTGGGGCTCGCCTGCGCCCGCTCCGGCGAATGGCGTCACCCGGTGGTGGCGCTGTGGCCACTGGCGCTGCGCGAGAGCTTGCGCAAGGCCCTGATCGACGAGGGCCTGCGCAAGATCGAGGTCTGGACGGCGCGGCATGGCGTCGCGGTCGCCGATTGGCCGGCTGAGCCGGTTGATCCGTTCCTCAACGTCAACACGCCGGAAGACGCCGAGCGCGCCGCGCACATTGCGCTGCAGCATTCAGGCGGATGAAATGTATCGTATCTTGACCGCGCTCGCTCCGGTTCCATATCTGTTATAGTTGCAGCTATAGGGCGTCTGGGACAGGAACCAATTCCATGAAAATATTCATCGTCGCCTGCGTGGCGGCCATCATCATCGCGGTGATCGGCGGGGTCGTGCTCAACAGCGTGCAGGAGTCGGTCGACAAGGCCTTCACCACCACAGCCGTGCGGCTCGGCGCCTGAAATTTTTTTTCGCATGATCTTATCCGAAAACCGGTTCCCACTTTTCGGGATCATGCGTTGAATTATCAGCCAATAAGCGCCGCGTAGGAAAGGAAGCCGACGCGGGCGCCCGGCTTGATCGAGGTCACGTCCTCGGGAAATTCCAACAGGCCATCGGTCTCCGTCAGCGACGTCAGGATGCCGGCGCCATCCTGCGGAT
>DATISB010000106.1:0-39702 GCA_035469145.1 Pseudolabrys sp. | reverse complement strand
GCCGAACACTCTCTTCAACCGGCTGGGAGTCCCAACGCTTGCCAGCTAACCTCAACCCATCAAACCGCCCGGTGCGGATCCGCATGCCGGGTGGTGTGGCAGGGGACGCGGAGGCTTAACCTCCGCGCCCCTATGCCGATTCGGCGCTCGACTATTGCGCGATGCGAAGCTAGCTCAGTTTGGTGCCCCTTGAAACTGAGGTGTGAATTTGGGGAAAAATCGTTTTGGATTGTCTGCAAGCGGCTTGTGATCGGGTAACCAATGGATATCTGCTCCGATGCACCTGGAATCGTAGGAAATCGGCTGAGTTTGTCCCGGAGCGGGACTAAATCTCGTCTTGGCGTGGCTAGGCGTCGGTCTTTATGATGGGGTTAAAGCCGCGCGGATGCGGCGGGGGGTGCTACGGTTCTGGAATGCTTCTTGCCTCGGCAAAGCCATGACGTCGACTGTTAGGAATAGCTCCCCCACCGATAGAGTGGCAGCCGCCCGGGGCGGCGACCGACCGCCCCGCATGGCGGACGACGACCGCAAGCGCAAAGTGGAGCCAGGCGGGCCCGGCACCGCGGTCATCACCAAAACTAAGCCGCAGACCAAGCGGCCGAGCCTGTACCGCGTGCTGATTCTCAACGACGACTACACGCCGATGGAGTTCGTCGTGCATGTGCTGGAACGCTTCTTTGGCAAGGATCACGAGGCCGCGACACGAATTATGTTGCATGTGCATCATCACGGCATTGGCGAATGCGGGATCTATACTTATGAGGTGGCGGAGACCAAAGTGACGCAGGTGATGGACTTTGCCAGAAAACATCAGCATCCTTTGCAATGCGTGATGGAAAAAAAGTAAGATTCGGGAGGCGTCCAATACAAAAGGAAATGAGATTCTGATGCCAACGTTCTCGCGCAGCCTCGAGCAGTCGCTCCACCGGGCGCTCGCCATCGCCAATGAGCGGCATCACGAATATGCGACCCTGGAACACCTGCTGCTGGCGCTGATTGACGATCAGGACGCCTCGGCGGTGATGCGCGCCTGCAATGTCGACCTCGACAAGCTGCGCCGCAGCCTCACCGCCTATCTCGAATCGGAACTGGAAAACTTGATCACCGACGGCGCCGAGGATTCCAAGCCCACAGCCGGCTTCCAACGCGTGATCCAGCGCGCGGTCATCCACGTGCAATCCTCCGGCCGCGAGGAGGTCACTGGCGCCAACGTGCTGGTGGCGATCTTCGCTGAGCGCGAGAGCCACGCCGCCTATTTCCTGCAAGAGCAGGACATGACGCGCTACGACGCGGTCAATTATATCAGCCACGGCATCGCCAAGCGGCCGGGACTGTCCGAGTCGCGCCCGGTGCGCGGCGCCGAGGAAGAGGCCGATACCAAGGGCGGCGACGAGCCCAAGAAGAAGGGCGATGCGCTCGATGCCTATTGCGTCAACCTCAACAAGAAGGCGAAGAACGGCAAGATCGATCCGCTGATCGGCCGCGATGCCGAGATCAACCGGACGATTCAAGTGCTCTGCCGCCGGCAGAAGAACAATCCGCTGTTCGTGGGCGATGCCGGCGTCGGCAAGACCGCGATCGCGGAAGGGCTGGCGCGACGCATCGTTCACGGCGAGGTGCCGGACGTGCTCAAGGGCGCCACCGTGTTCGCGCTCGACATGGGTACGCTGCTTGCCGGCACGCGCTACCGCGGCGACTTCGAGGAGCGGCTCAAGCAGGTGATCAAGGAAATCGAAGCCTATCCGGGCGCGATCATGTTCATCGACGAGATCCACACCGTGATCGGCGCCGGCGCCACCTCCGGCGGCGCGATGGACGCGTCCAATCTGCTCAAGCCGGCGCTCGCCTCCGGCACCATTCGCTGCATCGGTTCGACCACCTACAAGGAATACCGGCAGTATTTCGAGAAGGACCGCGCGCTGGTGCGCCGCTTCCAGAAGATCGACGTTAACGAGCCATCTGTGCCGGACACGATCGAGATCCTGCGTGGCCTCAAGCCTTATTTCGAGGAATTCCACAAGCTCAAATATACCAATGAGGCGATCAAGGCCGCGGTCGAACTGTCGGCGCGCTACATCCACGATCGCAAGCTGCCGGACAAGGCGATCGACGTGATCGACGAGTCGGGCGCGGCGCAGATGCTGCTGCCCGAGAGCCGCCGCAAGAAAACCATAGGCATCAAGGAAATCGAGACTACGATTTCCACTATGGCGCGGATACCGCCGAAGACCGTGTCGAAGGACGATGCCGAGGTGCTCCGGCATCTCGAGCATACGCTCAAGACCGTGGTCTACGGCCAGGACAAGGCGATCGACTCGCTCTCAGCCTCAATCAAGCTGGCGCGCGCCGGCTTGCGCGAGCCGGAAAAGCCTATCGGCTGCTACCTGTTCTCCGGACCGACCGGCGTCGGCAAGACCGAGGTCGCCAAGCAATTGGCCGCCGCGCTCGGCGTCGAGCTGATCCGCTTCGACATGTCTGAATACATGGAGCGGCACACGGTGTCGCGCCTGATCGGCGCGCCTCCCGGCTATGTCGGCTTCGACCAGGGCGGGCTGTTGACCGACGGCGTCGATCAGCATCCGCATTGCGTGCTGCTGCTCGACGAGATCGAGAAGGCGCATCCCGATCTGTTCAACGTACTGCTGCAGGTCATGGATCACGGCAAGCTAACCGATCACAACGGCAAGCAGGTCGATTTCCGCAACGTCATCCTCATCATGACGACGAACGCCGGCGCTGCCGACATGGCGAAGGAGGCCTACGGCTTCACCCGCACCAAACGGGAAGGCGACGATCACGAGGCGATCAACCGCATGTTCGCGCCCGAGTTCCGCAACCGGCTCGACGCCACCATCACCTTCGCGCACCTGTCGCAGGAGATCATCGCCAAGGTGGTCGAGAAGTTCGTGCTCCAGCTCGAGGCGCAGCTCGGCGACCGCAATGTCACCATCGAGTTGTCGGAAGAGGCCACGCGCTGGCTAATCGCCAGCGGCTACGACGAATTGATGGGCGCCCGCCCGATGGCGCGCGTGATCCAGGAGCACATCAAAAAGCCGCTGGCCGACGAGGTGCTGTTCGGACACCTGAAGTCGGGCGGCCACGTGCGTGTCGTCGTGACCAAGGACGAGGACGGGCGCGACAAGCTCGGCTTCGAGTTCCTCGACGGACCGGTGACGCCAAAGCCGGAGAAGCTGCCGGCGGTGCGGCCCAAGGCCAAGCGCCGTTCGTCGCCGCGTCCGCGGGCGAAGCGCGGCTCGGTGCCGAAGGTGCCGCTGGCCAAGGTCTAGACGGCCATCTGAAGGGACAACGCCGAAGGCCGAGCCAATTCGTCCGGCCTTCGCATTTCGCTGGTTCCGCATGCAATGGCCGCGGGCGCCGGCGGTTGCACGCGTGGCGGCGCCATGACACAGGAGAGCCGCCGCCATGTCCGCGCCCGGCCCCTTCAATTCCAATGCGGCCGCCTTGTTCGGCGGCGTGAAATCGGCATGGACCTCGGTGTTCTTCCTGGTGCTGATGGGCACCTATATCGGCATCGGCGCGCTGGCTCATGATTTCGGCTTGAGTTCGTGGTGGATGGCGCTGTCAACCCTGCTGGTATGGGCGGCACCGGCGCAGGTGATCCTGGTGTCCTCGCTCGGCACCGGCGCCGCGCCGGTCGAGGTGGCGATCGCGGTGGGCCTCAGTGCGATCCGGCTGTTTCCCATGGTGGTGGCGTTGCTGCCGCTGCTGCGCGGGCCGGGTACGCGCCTGCGCGAACTTCTGCTGCCGACCCACTTCACCTCGGTGAGCATGTGGGTGGAATCGCTGCGCCTGTTGCCGGGAATGCCGCGCGAGAGACGCATTGCGTTCTGCAACGGCCTGTCGGTCGGCTACATGGGCACGGCGGCAACGTTCGGCTTCGTCGGCTATTACCTCGCGGCCGGTTTGCCGCCGCTATTCGCCGGCACGCTGCTGTTCCTGACGCCAATGTCATTTTTGATCTCGACCGCACGCAACTGCCGGGAAATGGTGGACCGGCTGGCGCTGGTGCTTGGCCTCATACTCGGTCCGCTGCTGACCTACTGGCACGTCGGCCTCGACCTCATGTGGACCGGGGTAGTCGGCGGCTCGCTCGCCTATGGCGTTCACCGCCTGCGCGAGGCCGCTCGATGAACGCCGCAGTCGCCGAGCTGTGGCCTTACCTGCTGCTGATCTTGGTCGGCTATTTGCCCAACGAAATGTGGCGTGTGCTTGGCCTGGTGCTGGCGCGCGGGCTCAACGAGGATTCCGAGATCGTGGTGTGGTCGCGCGCGGTGGCGACCGCGATCATCGCCGGCGTCATCGCCAAGCTGATCGTATTCTCGAGCGGCGCATTGGTCTCGATCCCGCTCGCTGTACGCATTAGCGCGGCCGTTTGCGGGTTTTTGGCTTTCCTGGCGGTGAAGCGCTCGGTGTTCGCCGGTGTATTGATCGGCGAGGCGGCGCTGCTTTTAGGCGGGTTTTTATTCGCACACTAACTCGCGTGTTATCCAGCGGCGATGGCGGCGGCGAGCTTCTTGGCATTCTCGGCCAGCACGTCCGGCTTTTCCTTCTCGCTCGCCGGCGGCTTCATGGGAACGCCGGTCTTGCGCGGGATGATGTGAACATGCAGGTGGAACACCACCTGTCCGCCGGCGCCCTCGTTGAATTGCTGCATGGTGACGCCGTCGGCCGCGAACGCCTTCATGGCGGCTTTGGCCACCTTTTGCGCCACCGTCATCACATGCGCGAGATCGTCGGGGCTGATATCGAGGATATTGCGCGCCGGCGCCTTCGGCAGCACCAGCGCATGACCGGGCGAGCGCGGCATGATGTCGAGGAAAGCGAACGCTTTGTCGTCCTCGTAGACTTTGTAGCTGGGCAATTCGCCACGCAGGATCTTGGCGAAGATGTTGTTCGGATCGTAACTCGGCATCGTCGGTCCCCAAATTATTCCCAGCTCAGTCTTGTTCTACCAAATCCTTGCGGAATGGCGCGGCCGCCGCAAGCTCTTCGCCGGCCGCCCGCACATAGGCCCGCTCGCGCGCGAGATACTCGGCTACCGCCCGCCGCAGCGCCGGATTGGCGATGAAATGCGCGGAATAGGTGGTCTTTGGCAAATAGCCGCGCGCCAGCTTGTGCTCGCCCTGGGCGCCGGCCTCGACGCGCGCCAGTTTGTGGGTGATCGCGTATTCGATGGCCTGATAGAAGCACAGCTCGAAATGCAGAAACGGATGGTGCTCGATGGCGCCCCAGTTGCGCCCGTAGACCGCATCGGCCCCGATAAAATTGATGGCGCCGGCAATCCAGCGCCCGGCGCGGCGGGCCATCACCAGCAGGATGCGGTCGCGCATCTTCTCGCCCACGATCGAGAAGAATTCGCGGTTGAGGTAAGGCCGGCCCCATTTGCGCGAGCCGGTGTCCATGTAGAAGGCGAAAAAGGCGTCCCACACCGCTTCGGTGAGATCGGAGCCGGTGAGCCAGCGCACCTCGATGCCGGGCGCAAGCGCCTCCTTGCGCTCGCGGCGGATGGTCTTGCGCTTGCGGGACGCGAGGTGGCCTAGGAAATCGTCGAAGCTGGCGTAGCCGGCATTCATCCAATGGAATTGCTGGTCGTTACGTTGCAGGAAGCCGCGCTCGCCGAGCGCGCGCCATTCCGGCTCGGTCAGGAAGGTGACGTGGGCCGACGACAGTTCGCTCGCGGTGGTGATCTCGACCAGCGCATCGGCGAGCGCGCCACGCACAGCTTGCGCCAACGGGCCGGGGCGGGCGAGCAGGCGAGGGCCGGTCACCGGTGTGAACGGCACCGCCACCTGTAGTTTGGGGTAATAGTCGCCGCCGGCGCGCTCGAAGGCCTCGGCCCAGCCATGGTCGAAGACATATTCGCCGCGCGAATGGCTTTTCACGTAGCAGGGCGCGGCGCCTAGCAAAGTGCCGTTGGCACCCTCCGCCAGCAGGTGGCGCGGCTGCCAGCCGGTGCGCGTGCCAACCGAAAATGACGCTTCCAGCGAAGACAGAAAATCGTGAGATATAAATGGGTTATCGACTTGTCCTCGTGTCGATAAATTTGGGGGTGAGTTATCCTCATGTATTAGATTAACCGCTGGCACTATCTCCAAGCCGGCGCTCGCGTTGTCATCGCCAGCCGCGCAAGCATCCCAGGCCGCGGCCGGAACCTCGGCAAGCGATTGCGCGATGCGGATTCGGAGGTCGATGTCGGTCATCTGGGATGAGGTCCGTTACCCCGACTTTATGCCGGAAATCGTTCGAAGTTGATCGTCCGTTCGGCCATTACGGGCGGATGCCCTCAAATATCATCTGGTCGGCCCAGCGCGTCGCACACCGGCGGTCATCGTCGCTGCGCACGGTCCAGGTCAACAGCGGCAAGCGGAAGATCATGCGGGCGATCAGTGGCGCCACGGCCGGCAGGTCCTTCACCCGATAGGCAATGAATTGCGGGCGGGTGCGGTTGGCGTGCAGCAGAAAAGCCATGCGGCGCTTTTCCGAGCGCGGGAAGCGATCCCACTCGTGATGTGCGTAGTGGCGTTCGGCCACGATGCCGCGCGTCAGATGGGGCGCAATCGAGCGCACCACTTCGATCATGGCGGGATCGA
Source organism: Pseudolabrys sp. (assembly GCA_035469145.1). GTDB lineage: Bacteria > Pseudomonadota > Alphaproteobacteria > Rhizobiales > Xanthobacteraceae > Pseudolabrys. The sequence continues at coordinate 33,091 of DATISB010000106.1, read as the reverse complement.
ACGACAATACCGCCACCGGCCCGGCGTAGTTCGCCAGCACGTCGGCGGCGCGCTGCGCCAGCTGCCGATCGCTGTCGAAATGGCTCTTGAGTTCGAGCACCAGGGCCGCACGGCCGCCCACCAGATCGCACAATTCGCCGAGGGTGAGGATGCGGTCGGCGCTTGTCTTGAAGCGGACCCGTTTGATCACGGCAGCAGCCATGTCGGAAAGCCGGCCGCTGCCCTCAGTCAAGCGGCCTAGCGCGTCGTCGTGATGCACCATGGCCTCGCCATCGGCGCTGATCTGCAAGTCGGTTTCGATGCCATAGCCGCCCGCGATTGCCGCGCTGAAGGCCGATGCGGTGTTCTCAATCACGCCAGCAGCCGCATCATGCAGGCCGCGATGGGCGATCGGTCGCGCGGTGAGCCAGGCGAGGCCTGTCATCTTGGTTTAAGCCACCTCGAAGAGGCCTTCGACTTCGACCGCCGCATCGGCGGGGAGCGCCGCGACGCCAACCGTGCTGCGGGCGTGGCGGCCCTTGTCGCCGAAAACCTCCACCATCAGATCGGAGGCGCCATTCATTACTTTCGGTCCGTCGGCGAAGCCGGGCGCCGAGTTGATGAAGCCGCCAAGCCGCACCACGCGGCTGACCTTGTCGAGGTCGCCGAGCGCCCCCTTGATCTGCGCCAGAAGATTGACCGCGCAGGCGCGCGCCGCCTTTTGCCCGTCCTCGATCGATACGCCGCCGCCAAGCTGGCCCTTGGCGACCAGCTTGCCCTCGGTGCCAAAACAGAGCTGGCCGGAGACGACGAGCAGATTGCCGCTGCGCACGAACGGCACATAGTTGGCGATCGGGCTGGCCGGGGTCGGCAGGCTGATACCGAGGCTTGCGAGCTTCTTTTCAATCATTCCGGCCATGAAATCCTCCAGCATTTCTTAGTTGCGCATAATCTTTTCCGAAAACCGGTGCCCACTTTTCGGGATCATGCGCTGGTTGCCTTGTCTTGGCCGATCGAGCGGACCGGCGCAAGCGCAGGTGGCGACGGTTGCCGGGTGCGGCCGTGGCCTCTATCTTGCCCTTATCTTGCGTGATCCATCTCCCGAACGCCGCTACAACGCTGCCGCCGGAAGGCCTGCATCGATGAAAACGCTTAAGGATGCCATACGGCTGATCTTGCCGGTTCTGGCCATTGGTCTTGCCGTCACGGCGGTCCACTGGCCGGCCGCGGCCGCGCCGCCCACCGACAAGGTGTTTCTGGCGCCGCATCTGGCGATCTACGACCTCAAGCTGGTGAAGTCGCGCGGCAGCCGCGGCATCGAGGCGGTGCGCGGGCGCATCCTGTACGACTTTTCCGGCAACGCCTGCGACGGCTACGAGCTGCAATTCCGCCAAGTATCCGAGCTCGATTCGGGCGAGGGCAAGACCGCGCTCAGCGATTTGCGCTCCACTACCTGGGAAGACGGCAATGCCAAGACCTTTCGCTTCAACTCGAATAATCGGCTCGACGACAAGCAAACCGACGCGGTCGACGGCCATGCCGACCGCAATGCCAAGACGGTCGCGGTCAGTTTGAGCAAGCCGAAGGAAAAGAATTTCACAGTTCCGGAAACCGCGGTGTTTCCGACCGAGCACATGCGGCGCATCATCATCGCCGCGCGCGAAGGCAAGAGCATCCTGGATTTTCCGGTCTATGACGGGTCGGAAAGCGGCGAGAAACTCTATAGCACGCTCACCGTGATCGGTCGGCCGATCGCGCCGGGCAGCAAGCCGCCCGACGATGCGGCGGCGAAAACCCCCGAGCTTGCCAAGCTCACGCGCTGGCCGGTGACCATCAGCTATTTTGAGCATCAGGACGCCGCTGCCGAGCGCGGCGGCGAGCAGACGCCGATCTATGCCATCTCCTTCGAGATTTACGAGAACGGCATCTCTCGTGCGCTGGTGCTCGACTACAGCGATTTCACAATCAAGGGCGAAATGACATCGCTCGAGCTGAAGAAACCCAAGCCCTGCCCATAATCGCGCGCTAGTCATCATCGAGCGCGAGGCCCCTTCACCACCGCGTCCTTACCGAACTTCGCGCGCAGGCGATCCACCGCATGCTCGGCCTCGGCCGCACGGCGGTCGATGAGATCAGCGAGATCGTCGCCAGTGGCATCTTCCAGGTGACTGACGCCGATGCCGATCAGGCGGAACAGGGTCGTGCCCACCTCATGGGCAAGCAGGTCACGGCCGGCGGCGAAAATACGCGCGGCAAGCTGGGTCGGGTGCCCAAGCGCGCGCGCCCGCGTGCGGATTTTGAAATCGGCGCTCTTGAGCTTCAACGTCACGGTCGAACCGGCGAGTGCGTTTGCCTTGAGGCGCGCCGAAACCCGCTCCGTGAGATCCCACAAATGCTGCTCGAGCGGGCGGAATTCGTCGATGTCGCGCTCGAAGGTGGTTTCGGCCGAGATGCTTTTGGTGTCGTGTTCCGGATCGACGGCGCGCGCGTCGATCCCGCGCGCCAGGTGCCAGAGTCGCGCGCCTTCCTCGCCGTAGTGACGGATGAGGTCGTTCTCCTCGGCGCGTTGCAGGTCGGCGATCAAGCGATAGCCGTCGGCGGAAAGCTTGGCCGCGCTCACCGCGCCGACGCCGTAGATGAAGCCGACCGGTTTGGGCGCCAGAAACGCCGCAGCCTCGGTCTCGCCGAGCACCGCGAAGCCGCGCGGCTTGTCCATGTCGGAGGCGATCTTGGCGAGGAATTTGTTGGCCGACAGGCCGATGGAAACCGTGATGCCGAGGTCGCGCTCGACCTCGCCGGCGAAGCTCGCCAGCACCTTGGCCGCGTTCATGCCGTGCAGCCGCTCGGTGCCGGTCAAATCGAGAAAGGCTTCGTCGATCGACAAGGGCTCGACCAGCGGCGTCAGCGCCAGCATGACGCGGCGCACGTCGCGGCCGACTTTGCTGTATTTCGCTATGTTCGGCTTGACCACCACGGCATGCGGGCATCGGCGCAGCGCCTCGAACATCGGCATCGCCGAACGGATGCCGTAGGTGCGCGCCACATAGCAGGCGGCCGCGACCACGCCGCGTTTGCCGCCGCCGACGATCACCGGCTTGTCGATCAGCGACGGATCGTCGCGTTTTTCGATTGTTGCGTAGAAGGCGTCGCAATCCACATGCGCGATGGTGAGCCGGTCGAGTTCGCGGTGGCGCGCAAGCCGCGGTGAGCCGCAGGCCGGACAGCGCGCGGCCTTCTCGGGCGCATCCACCAGGCAATCGCGGCAGAAGCTCACGGTATCTCGCGCTCCCAGTGTCCGTCCAGCGCCGCCAGCGCCTGTCCGACGTGGGTCGGATCTATGCCGGTCTCGGCAGCAAACGCTGACAGCAGGCGCTCATCGCCAGCTAGGTAGTCAAGCACGCCGATCAGGAAGCCCGGTTCTTGGGCAGCAGCGCGAATCTGGGCCGGTCCGACGCCGGTGATGGCAAGGAAGCGCCCAAGCCGTTCGCCGTTCCCGGCAATGAAGGTAAGCGCCTGAATTGCAAGCGCTTCTGCTGCTTCTTGGGTTAACGAAGGCACTAGTTTCATCGATCAAATTTGCCTTTCCGTAATATATCGGCACTACGGTTACCGATCATGCCCGAGCGCGCGGGGCCTGGCGACGCCAAGCTCGCCGCCTTGGGGGCACTGGGGACAAATGGGGCGGGGGAAATGCCGAAGACCGTCCTGATCGTGGAGGACAACGAACTGAATATGAAGCTCTTCCACGACCTCCTGGAAGCGCACGGCTACCAGACCGTCGGCACCCGCAACGGCATCGAGGCGCTCGATCTGGCGCGTAAATACCGGCCCGATCTGATTCTGATGGATATCCAGCTGCCGGAAGTATCCGGTCTCGAAGTGACCAAATGGCTCAAGGACGATCCCGATCTCAAGGCGATTCCGGTCGTGGCGGTCACCGCCTTCGCCATGAAAGGCGACGAGGAGCGCATCCGCGAGGGTGGCTGCGAGGCCTATCTGTCCAAGCCGATCTCGGTCGGCAAGTTCATCGAGACCATCCGTCATTTCCTCGGGACCCCGTGATGCAGCCAAGTATTCAAGAATGACCGCCCGCGTTCTCGTCGTCGACGATGTGCCAGCCAATGTGAAGCTGCTGGAAGCGCGGCTGTCGGCCGAATATTTCGACATCACCACCGCGCAAAGCGGTCCGGAGGCGCTGGCGCTGTGCGAGCGCGCCGAATGCGACATCGTGCTGCTCGACGTTATGTGGTGGTGACCGCGCTCGACCAGCCGTCCGACCGTGTGCGCGGCCGGGAAGCTGGCGCTGACGATTTCCTCACCAAGCCGGTCACCGACGTGGCGCTGATCTCGCGCGTGCGTTCGCTGGCGCGGCTGAAGATGGTGACCGACGAGCTGCGGCTGCGAGCGCTCACCTCCAAGGAAATTGGCATCGAAAGCCCGGAGCGGGAAGCGGTGGCGGAAACCGGCCGCCATGGCCGCATCTTGATTGTCGATGACCGGCCGAGTTCTTACGAGCGCGTCGCCGCGACGCTGTCGGCCGAACACACGGTGGACGTGGAGAGCAATCCGAGCGAGGCGCTGTTTCATGCCGCTGAGGGCAATTACGAGTTGCTGATCGTATCGCTCGGCCTGAAGGATTTCGATGGCTTACGGCTGTGCAGCCAGGTGCGCTCGCTCGATCGCATCCGCAACGTGCCGATCCTGGCGATCGCCGAAGCCGACAACAATACGCGCCTGGTACGCGGGCTGGAGATCGGCGTGAACGACTATCTGCTCCGCCCGATCGACAAGAACGAGATGCTGGCGCGCGTGCGCACGCAGATCAAGAAGAAGCGTTACAACGAGCGGCTGCGCGACAACGTGCACATGTCGATCGAAATGGCGATCACCGACGCGCTCACCGGGCTGTTCATCGCCGTTACATGGTATCGCACCTGGCGACGCTGGTCGAGCAGGCCGCCGCGCGCGGCAAACCGATCGCGGTGCTGTTGGTCGATATCGACTATTTCAAGGCGGTCAACGACAGTCACGGCCACGATGTCGGTGACGACGTGTTGCGCGAATTCGCGCTGCGCATCCGCAAATCGATCCGCAACATTGATTTCGCTTGCCGCTATGGCGGCGAGGAATTCGTCATCGTCATGCCGGAAACCGATGTGGCGGTCGCGACCATGGTGGCCGAGCGACTGCGTCGGCTCATCGCCTCGGAGCCGTTTATGATCCAGCAGGGCTCGCGCAATCTCGAGGTGACGTTCTCGATCGGCATCGCCGCGCTTGGGGGTTCAAACGACAATGCTGCGGCGATCCTCAAGCGCGCCGACACGGCGCTTTATCGCGCCAAGCGCGACGGCCGCAACCGGGTTGTGCCGGACGCCGCCTGACACCTGCCAGCGGCGCGCGCATTCGCCGTCTGGCCGCGTGCACCAACCGCATCGAATTATTTTCGCAAATATTCCAGTGGCTTAACTAGCCAATTTGGCCGTGCCAGGCGCTTGATCTAACCTCGCTGGTGACGGCCTGATTCCCGCGCCATTGCGCGCCCGACTGGCCTTAGCAATGCCCTGCGGAGTGCTCAGGTCCGCCGCATCTCCTGGGTCCCTGCGGGGTTCGGCCGGCCTGGAAGCGGTGGGAGTGGCCTCCTCAAGACGCCGCTTTCAGCCGGCCACCTTTTTGGCCGGTGCGCAGCGTCGGAAGCGTTCACGGCCGAACGATCGTCCAGCCCTGTTCGCCCAACTCGATCAGCGTGACCACGCCGGCGGGAACGCGCGTGGAGTTCTCGACCAGCGGCGGCTCCTTGCCTTCGGCTTTGGTCATGGCGGCGAGTGTGTTCTCGCAGGCCATGAAGGTGACATTGGGCATGCCCTGCTTGAAGGATTTGAGCCGATCGAGCACCGGTGACTTGTCCTGGCGCAGCATGTTGAGGCCGGCATTGAAGGCGACGATCTGGATTTCAACCTCGTCGCCCTTGTCGGAATAATATTTTGCCACATTGGCGGCGACGTTGAGCACAGCATTCATCTTGACCGCGTCATTGTCGCTGATCTGCAACGCGAGCCGATGCTTTTCCATCGCGCCGGCCGGCGCGAAGGCGAGCGGAACGAATAGGAGTGCGGCGAACAGCGAGCGCAGCATGGCGCTCACTTGATCTTGGATTCCTTGTACTCGACGTGCTTCTTGGCGATCGGATCGTATTTCTTCTTCGCCAGCTTGTCGGTCTGGGTGCGCGAGTTCTTGCGGGTCACATAGTAGTGGCCGGTCCCGGCGCTGGAGACTAGCTTGATCTTCAGACTGATGGCTTTGGCCATGGATTTTCCCTTACAACGGACCTGTGGAGACGGTGATTGACGCGGAACCTAACTCCGGACGGGCAAATGTCAAGAAAGCCCCGATTTTGAGGCCTTTATAGCAGTTCCCGGAAAAACTGCTTTTCGATCATGAAATAGAACGGCACCGGCAGGTCGTGGCTCATGCCGGCGGCGACGCGGGCGGCGAGCTCTTCCAGCACCACCCCGGTGATGGTCGGCAAGTCGAGATGGGTGGCTTCCTCGATTGGCACCCAGGTGAGTTCGACCAGCTCGGAATCCGGCCCCACCACGCCTTCGATTTTGTGGGCGATCGAGGAAACGTCGGTGGTGAAGAAACGCGTGTCGAAGCGCTTTGGCCGCCGTGGCGGCGTGATGGCGCGGGCGATGAAGTGGATCTGCGCGAGATCGGGATGCACGCGTGACTTGGCGAAGTCGGCCCAGATCTCGTCCGGCACCGTTGGGGCATCGTCGCGCTGGGTGCCGATTAGCAGGCCAGTTTCCTCAGCCATCTCACGCACCGCCGCCAGCGCCATGCCGCGCGCGAAGGCATCGCCGGGGTTTTGCACGCGCTCCAGCAGCTTTTTCTGGGTATCGGGATGCAATTCGCTCGCCGCCGGCATGACGCGGTCGAGCGGCTCGATGCGCCCGCCCGGGAACACGAACTTGCCCGGCATGAATTTGTGGCTGGCGTGGCGGCGCCCGAGTAGCACTTTCGGCTTTACGTCCGAGCGGTCGATCAGCATCAGCGTCGCGGCGTCGCGCGGCTCGCTGTCGGGGAACGTCTGATCGCGTTCCTGCTTGGTCATGCGCTCGGCCCAGACTTTTCCCAAATCTTTGGTCGTCGGGTCGCGCGTCATCGGGCCTTCCGTTGCTTGCTGCGCGGCCGGTACTGGCGCTGTTCGTGACGTGGGTGGCGGCTTGGTTTCCCGGCGCGTCCCTCGGACAAAAGCTCGAAGCGCAGCGCGCCGGCAACCGGGGCTGCTTCCACCAGCTTGACGGTAACACGGTCGCCGAGCCGGTAGGTCATGCCGGAGCGGTTGCCGATCATGGCGTGGCCGGCCTCGTCATGGCGGAAATATTCGGCGCCAATGGTGCGCGCCGGCACGAAGCCGTCGGCGCCGGTCTCATGTAGTTTCACGAACAGGCCGGCGCGGTGCACGCCGGAGACGCGGCCGTCGAAAGTGGCGCCGACGCGGTCGGAAAGAAAATGCGCGATCAGTCGGTCGTTGGTTTCGCGCTCAGCCAGCATGGCGCGGCGCTCGGTCGCGGAAATCTGCGCGGAAATCTCGGCCAATACTTTCACATCAGCCGCTTCGGGCAAGCCGCCTTCGCCCAGCTTGAGCGCGCGGATCAGCCCGCGGTGCACGATCAAATCGGCATAGCGACGAATCGGTGAGGTGAAATGCGCGTAGCGGCGCAGGTTCAAGCCGAAATGGCCGTAATTCTCCGCCGCGTATTCGGCCTGCGCTTGCGTGCGTAGGACGACGTCGTTGATGAGCTGCTCGGCATCGTGGCCTTTCACCCGCGCCAGAATTTTGTTGAAAGCTTCGGCCCGCATCGCGCCGCCTTTGGCGAACGGGATGTCGAGCGTGGCGAGGAACTCGCGCAGCGCGTTGACCTTCTCCATCGCCGGCTCGTCGTGTACGCGATAGATCAGCGGTATCCGTGCTTTTTCCAACGTCTCGGCAGCGGCGACATTGGCGAGGATCATGAATTCCTCGATCAACCGGTTCGCCTCCAGCCGTTCTGGCGTGAGCACGCGATCGACGGTGCCATCGGCCTTGAGCAGAATTTTCCGTTCCGGCAGATCGAGATCGAGCGGCCCGCGCTCGGCGCGTGCGCGCTTGAGCGCGTCATAGGCGGCGTAGAGCGGCTTGAGTACCGGCCCGATCAGTGGCGAGGTATCTTCATCAGTGCGTCCGCCGATCGCCAGTTGAGTCTGCTCATAGGAGAGTTTCGCTGCCGACCGCATCATGATGCGGTGGAACGTGTGCGAGCGCTTGCGGCCGTCGGCGCCGATCACCATGCGCACGGCGAGCGCGGCGCGATCCTCGCGCGGACGCAGCGAGCACAGATCGTTGGAAATGCGCTCCGGCAGCATCGGAACCACGCGGTCGGGGAAATAGACTGAATTGCCGCGCACCAGCGCTTCGCGATCGAGCGGCGAGCCGGACGTCACGTAATGGGCGACGTCGGCGATGGCGACGCTGACGATGAAACCGCCGTGATTGTTCGTCGCCATGTCATGCTCGGCGTGCACGGCGTCGTCATGATCCTTGGCGTCGGGCGGGTCGATGGTAACGAGCGGCACCTGCCGCCAGTCCTCGCGGTGAGCGAGCGTCGCCGGCCGGGCGGCATCCGCTTCGGCCTGTGTGTCGTGGCGGAACACATGCGGGATGGTATGGGCGTGGATGGCGATCAGGCTAACCGCGCGCTCGCTCGCCAGCGAGCCGAGCCGCTCGACCACGCGCCCGGTCGGCAGACCCAAGCGCGGCGCGCGGCTGGTCTCGACCGCGACCAGATCGCCGTCCTCGGCTTGCGCGGTCGATCCCGCCGGAATGCTGAGCTCCTTGCCGAGCATTTTCTTGTCGACCGGCTCCAGCCGGCCGCCGCCATGCGGCGTTCGGCGGAAGATCCCCAGCACGCGGTGCTTGGGATGATCGATGATCTTGATGACGCGGCCACGGTGGCGGATGCCGTTGTCTTCTTCGGTCTCCTCCACATGCAGCAGCACGCGGTCGCCGATGCCGGCGGCCTCATTAGGCCGCGCCTTGCGCGGGATGGGAATGCGGATTTTCGGTGCGGCCCCGTGCGCCTCTTCGTCCCATTCGTCGGGGGTGGCGATGAGTTCGCCATCGGTATCGCGCGCGGTCACGTCGGCCAGCACGGTGGAGGGCAGGGTGCCGGCGTGATGCAGCTTTTTGTGCCGCTTCTCGACTGCGCCTTCGGAGGCCAAGTCGCGCAACATGCGCTTGAGCTCGGCGCGCATGGCATTCTTCAGGCCGAAGGCGCGGGCGATCTCGCGGGTGCCGACTTTGCCGGGCCGCTTGCCGATGAAGGCGAGAATGTCAGCCTTGGAGGGGAGGGAGGGTGTTCGTTTGGTTGGTTTGTTCAAAATAGATTTTCCTGCGCCAAAACGGCACTATTTAATGAATGTAATGATCGGATATGAGGTTCGCTAGCTACTCGGCGGCGGCGGCCTTGGTGCGGTGTGCCGGCTTTGCTTTGGCCGCGGCCGCGGCCAGCTTTTTCGGCTTGGCGGCGGGTTTCGCCGCGGCCTTGCCGGAGGCTGTCTTGCGGCCGGCGGCGCGTCGCCCCTTCGGCGAATTGCTCATCATGGCCGCTCGGGCGTCGAGTAGGACCACCGCTTCATCGAGCGTCACCGTATCGGGGGTCTTGTCGCCCGTGAGCGTGGCGTTGACGCCGTTATGGCTGACATAGGGCCCGTAGCGGCCGTTCTTGACGACAATAGAACCGCCCTTGTCGGGATGCTCGCCCAGCGCTTTGCCGGGATCGACACCGAACCGCCGGCCCTTTTTCGGATTTGCGATCTTGTCGGCGATCAGGTGCATCGCGCGGTTGAGGCCGATGGTGAGAACGTTATCGCCGTCTTCCAAACTCGCGTAGATCTTGCCGTGCTTGACGTAAGGCCCGAAGCGCCCGATGCCGGCCAGGATCGGCTCGCCGTCTTCCGGCGACAAGCCGACCTCGCGCGGCAGCGCGAGCAGAGCCAGCGCTTTTTCCAGATCAATGTCCTCGGGCGCAACGCTTTTCGGCAAGCTCGCGCGCTTGGGTTTCTCGGGTACGGGGGGTTTTGGACCTTTTGCACCTTTGAGGCGCTTTTCGACCGGCGCCTGTTCGCCGAGTTGAAGATAAGTCCCGAACCTTCCGCCGCGAATTGTCACTTCGAGATTTGTGACAGGGTCGACACCGAGCAATTTCGTGCTCTGGACGCCGCCAGCCCCCGGCGTCATCTGCCGGGTGAAGCGGCATTCCGGATAGTTCGAGCAGCCGATGAAGGCGCCGAAGCGTCCCACTTTAAGCGACAGCTTGCCGGTGCCGCAGGTGGGGCATTGCCGCACGTCGCCGCCGTCGCTGCGCGCCGGGAAGATATGCGGCTCGAGCAGATCGTTGAGCGCGTCGAGCACCTGGGTGATGCGCAGTTCCTTGATATCATTGACCGCACCGATGAATCCGACCCAGAACTCTTGCAGCACTTCCTTCCAGTTGATCTCATTATTGGAAATGCGGTCGAGCTTTTCTTCCAGCGAAGCCGTGAAATCGTATTCGACGTAGCGCGAGAAGAAACTTTCCAGGAAGCCGACGACGACACGGCCCTTGTCTTCGGGCATCAGCCGTTTCTTGTCGATGCGCACATAGCCGCGGTCCTGCAGCACTTGCAGCACGGAAGCGTAAGTCGAAGGCCGGCCGATGCCGAGTTCTTCCATGCGCTTGACCAACGCGGCTTCGGAAAAGCGTGGCGGCGGTTCAGTAAAATGCTGCGAAGCGTCGATCGCCTGCTTGGTGAGCGTCTCGTCCTGCGCCATCGCGGGCAGGCGGCGCGACTCTTCATCCTCGTCGGCTTCGTCGTGGCCTTCCTGATAGAGCGTGAGGAAACCATCGAACTTCACCACCTGGCCACTGGCACGCAAGTCGATGACACGGCTACCGGCTTTGGCGGCGATATCGACGGTGGTGCGTTCAAGTTCCGCGGATTCCATCTGGCTGGCGACGGCGCGATTCCAGATCAGCTCGTACAAACGCGCCTGGTCGCGGTCGACGAATTTCGCCACCTGGTCGGGCGTGCGGTGGGGGTCGGTCGGGCGCACCGCTTCGTGCGCCTCTTGCGCGTTCTTCGACTTGTTATGATAGGTGCGCGGCGAACCCGGCACGTATTGCTTGCCGTAATTGATGTCGATCATCGCGCGGATATCGGCGACTGCTTCCGGCGCCATATCGATGCCGTCGGTACGCATATAGGTGATGAGGCCGGTGGTCTCGCCGTCGATCTCGACGCCCTCATAAAGACGCTGCGCCAGGCGCATAGCGATCGCGGGCGCAAAGCCGAGCTTGCGGCTAGCTTCCTGCTGCATGGTCGAGGTGGTGAAGGGCGGTGGCGGATTGCGTCGCGCCGGCTTGGCCTCAACCGAAGTAACGGTAAACGCTGCGGCTTCGAGGGCCTGCTTTAGATCCTCGGCCTGCTTGCTGGAGCCGATGTCGAGTCGCTGAATTTTCTCCCCGTCGGCGCCGACCAGACGCGCTTCGAAGCATTCGCCGCGCGGCGTCGCCAGCGTGACGGCGATCGACCAGTATTCCCTGGCGACGAATTTCTCGATCTCCAGCTCGCGGTCGCAGACCAGCCGCAGCGCCACCGACTGCACGCGGCCCGCGGAACGCGCACCCGGCAGCTTGCGCCAGAGCACCGGCGACAGCGTGAAGCCGACCAGATAATCGAGTGCTCGGCGGGCGAGATAGGCATCGACCAGCGCCTCGTCGATGGCGCGTGGATGCTTCATCGCCTCGGTTACCGACTGTTTGGTGATCGCATTGAAGACGATGCGCTCGACCGTATGGCCCTTCAGGGCCTTCTTTTCGTTGAGGGCTTCCAGCACGTGCCAGGAAATCGCCTCGCCCTCGCGATCCGGGTCGGTGGCTAGGATCAGGGTGTCGGCCTTCTTCAGGGCGTGGGCGATGTCATTCACCCGCTTTTGCGACTGCGGGTCGACTTCCCAGAGCATCTTAAAATTATTGGCGGGATCGACCGATCCGTCCTTGGCCGGCAGGTCCCGGATATGGCCAAAGGACGCCAGGACCTCGTAACCGGGGCCCAGGTACTTATTGATCGTCTTCGCCTTGGAAGGCGACTCGACAACGACAACTTTCATGAGAATCCAACAGGTTATTCGCCAGAATCTACGCGATTTCAGGCGGAATCGACCGCTCGCTTTGGCCGGAACATGGTGAAGGCACCCCTTACTGTCAAATAAGGGTGCCCGGAAAACCTTTATGAACAGCCAATTCAGGCATGAAAGAGACGGGGCTTGTATCCAGAAACAACCATTAGATGTAATATATTAAAAAGCAATTTAAAGTTTATTATTCCAAGCAGGCTGTGTATTTTCGCCATCAGGAACCTGCGCGCCGCGATTGCGCCGGACCTGGGACGGGACCAATGGCCGACTAGACTGCCTCAGGCGAAACCGGCAATCGCACCGCGGTAGCCAATCGCAGTGTCTACGGTTCAATTTATCAACTTTATTTCGTTATTTCTGATACTTGATTAAAGTCGCACATTTCCGGAAAGCGTCCCGAATGAGTTTCCCGTCGGACATTGTCGAATGTGGTCGTAGGTTTTCAGGCCGCCATAAGGCGCTACGTCGCAGAGGCTAAGGATGACCCTAAACCTTCACGTGGCTCGCAGATCAAAAAAAGAGCATCGTCGCCGTCAGGCTAGGGTACCAAGTGCTAGACTCGATCCACTAGATACATCTCGATCAGCGCTTCCTCGACCGAGCTCTCTCGCCGGCGGTAGCGTTCAATAATTGCGGTCTCGAAGGTCTGGCGCCGCAGCTTCGGAACCTTGAGGCTTACTTCCCCGGCTTGGGTAGCACTCATGATTTTGGAATAATGATATGATCTCGCGCTAAACCAGCTTTATGTCGCTCATACATTTCAGTGTAAGCTGCTTCGATATGTTTGGTGAAAAGCTTGGTATCGAATAAGGGGGTTGTCAGGCGATTGTCAGCCAACTTACTTTTGATAATCGCCAATTTTTCCGGGTGCGTAGCAAGATCAATCGCCATCCGTTCATAGGCTTCCAACGTTGTTGTTATAAGTTCGGGTAGACGTATCGCATTCAGCAGGCTAGCAGCAACTCTACCCGCAAATGTCTCTCCTAGACATGTCAACACAGGTAACCCAGCCCATAGTGCGTCACTGGCGGTTGTATGGGCATTGTAAGGAAGTGTATCAAGAAACAAGTCAGCTATCCGATGCCTTGCCAAATGTTCAGCCAACGGCATGCGCTTCGAAAAAATAGTCGCTCTGAGTTTACACCTCTCTCCATAGCCTCTTTTCTCAAATTGCTTGCTGCCGTCGCATTATCTTCGAAAAGCCAAAGCACGCTATCCTCAACTTGCTTGAGTATCCGCATCCAACAGTCAAAAACACGAGGTGTGATTTTGTAATTATTGTTGAAGCAGCAGAACACGAACCCATGCTCTGGCAGACCCGCCGTCTGCCGCGTCGGCGTACCCTCGGCAATCTTACGCTTGCTATCGTTAACCTGATAGCAATCAGGCAAATGGACGATTTTTTCAGTAAAGAACTGCTGGTTCTCGAAGGGAGCAACGACCTTATCAGCGATGATGTAATCGATGAACTGCGTCCCCATTGTGCTGGGGTAAGCGAGATAGTTCACCTGAATCGGCGCTGGACGACATGCAAAAATGCCGAATCTTATAACCCTGCGTATATCCGCTCCGGTCAATCGCGATATCAATCTGAAGATCATGCAATAGCTTGGCGACTTGTTGGTCGCTCTTTGTTCGAACATCATAAAACTCATCAAATGCCACGACGAGCCGCTTTCTTATCTCGCTGCGGTCGTCCACACCAAATGAAACGCCAATAATCTCAAATCGTGAGCGATCGTGCTGCTCGAATAGCCCCGCCATGAGATACGCACCTGCATGTTGACGAAAATCAGCAGATAGATAGGCAACACGAATTCGCTTATGGTTGTATCGTTCGCCCTGCCAAATCGGCTTTTCAGAAAGAAGAAAATTATTTGCGATATGCTGTTTAGCGCATCGGAGCTGGTCGTTAGACGTTGAAGGAATGGCAAGAATTTGAAATGGTAGTGTATTCCCCTTTCCGTTCCTAACAGATGAAATCAAATGCGAACATTCGGTATCAAAATTATTCCAATCACAAAGATGCATTTTTGCATAAAGACGAGCACCTTCAACGCCAGTAAAATTAGGTTCAAGTGATAGAATCTTATCATAAGCGGCAATTTCTTCTTCGTAGCGCTTGAGTATGTTGAGAGCAATGCCGAGATCTGCATAGATTGGAGCGTGGTTAGGAGCGAGCTTTATAGCTTTGTTATAGTTACTTACTGCCTCTTCAAAGCGCTGGAGTTTAGCCAAAATCGTTCCGTAGTTATGAAAACATTGTGCTATCTTGGAGTCGACAGATAATGCTTTACGCACGAGTTTTTCAGCTTCGTCGAATAAGCCTCGCTGCGCGTTAATAATTCCGAGCATATGTAATGCGTCAAAATTCTTGGCATGAACATGCAACACTTTTTTATAAATAGCTTCGGCTTCACCAAGATTTCCTCGCTGGTGGAAAAAAATTGCTTTATTTATTAGCTCTGCAGGCGAAGTCATCTTGCCGTACCAATCCAACTTAGCTCTACCGAACAGATGCGGTCCCGATTCCCGGGACAGTTTGGCAGCTTGGCTAAGGTGGGTTCTGGGTTGGATTACACTGTCAATTTCTTATGATCAATATCGATAGCATAGACCTCGTGTCGGGCGTCTTGCCGGCGGGAGCATGATCTTTTCCGACCTTCCTTCGCCCATTGAAGCGGACTTCGCAAAGGCGGAAAACCGGTTTCCACCCCGATAAAGTCCGGGGCAGGCTTTTTCGGGATCATGCTCTGATCACGGTACCTTGACACCGAGTCTATCGAGAAACGCCGCCGTCGGATTGCCATCCGGCAGCATGCCGAGCTTGGCCTGTTCGGCGCGGATATTGTCGCGCAGGTCAAAGTCAACATGACCTTCGAAGTCGAGCACCTTGTAGCCGAGCGCGGACAAATGTTTCTGCAATGCGATGCGCGCGTCGCGCGAGAGCGGGTGGTCGTCGGCCGGCCAAGCCGCCTTGATCGGCGGGGCGCCATTCATGCGGTCGGAGAGATGCCCGACCGCGATCGCATAAGGATCCGAGTTGTTGTATTCCTTGAGCACGGCGTAATTCTCGGTCACGATGAAAGCCGGGCCGTTAGCGCCGCTCGGGAAAAACAAAATACCCGGGCCGGACGGCGGGAATGGCTTACCGTCGGCACGGCGGACGCCGAGCTTCGCCCATTCCGCGAAGCTGGCGCGGCTGCGCATAGTGTCGAAGCCGTTCGGCACAGCGACTTCAAAGCCCCAAGGCAGGCCGTGCTGCCAATGCTCCTTGGCGAGATAATTGGCGGTCGAGCCGAGCACGTCCGGCACATTCGTCCAGATGTCGCTCTTGCCGTCGCCGGAAAAATCGATGGCGTAATCGAGCACATTGGTCGGCATGAACTGGGTCTGGCCCATGGCGCCGGCCCATGAGCTGACCATCTTGTCGCGCGGAAAATGACCGTCCTGCATAATGCGCATCGCGACGAGCAGCTCGTTGCGGAAATAGGGATGGCGGTATCGCATAAACCCAAGCGTCGCGAGCGAGCGGAACACGTCCCAGCGATCCTTCTCGGCGCCGTAATCAGTCTCGATCCCCCACAGCGCGATCAGCACCCAGCGCTCGACGCCGAATTTCTTTTCCACCGCGTCGAAGGTCTTCGCCCATTCCTTGGCCTTGCGCTGGCCGTTGGCGATGCGGCCGCGCGAGGCGATATCGTTGACATAGGCTCCTACCGGCTTGCCGTATTCGGGCTGACGCTTGGTGGCCGCGATCACGCGCGGATCGGGCGTCACGCCTTTTAGCGCGAGATCGAAGGTGGCGCGCGTGATGCCCTTGGCCTGCGCGTCTGGCCACAGCTCGGCCTCAAAGGTGGCAAAAGATTGCTCCTGTGCGGGCGCCGGCGTGCAGCAGAGCGCGAGAAGTATTGTCAGGATACCAAAGCGGCGGATGCACATGAGTTGCAGCCTTTGGTTTCACAATTCGTATCGCATCTTATAGCAGCGAGTTGCACCCGCTCGCTCAACGCCGCCCCCGGGCTGGTTACATCGGCAGCATCGCCCGGCGGGCGGCGTACTACAACCGGGTTTAATGGACTACAACTGGCGGTCATGCTGCAGGCGTGGATTTTGCGCCGATCTTGCCTTCGGTACCCTGGAGCAGGCGGGCGATATTGGCGCGGTGCATGATCCACAACAGCGCGGTCAGCAGCAGGAACAGCGCGGCGGCGCTGGGTTGGCCGAACAGCCATAACGCGAACGGGGTGAACGCGCTGGCGACCAAGGCGGCGAGCGAAGAGTAGCGGCTTAACCCGGCGACCGCGAGCCAGATGGCGCAGAAGATCAGCGCCCCCGGCCAGTAGAGCCCGATCAGCACGCCGATATAGACGGCGACGCCCTTGCCGCCCTTGAACTTGAGCCACACCGGAAACAGGTGACCGAGAAATGCGCCGAGGCCCGCGATCAACGCTGCACCGGGCGTCGCATAATGCGCGGTCAGCAAAACCGCGGCGGTGCCCTTGAGCGCATCGCACAGCAAGGTGGCGACGGCGAGGCCCTTGCGCCCGGTGCGCAGCACATTGGTGGCGCCGATATTGCCGGAGCCAATTGCGCGGATGTCGGGCCCGCCGGTGGTGCGCGTCAGGAGCAGCCCGAATGGGATCGAGCCGAGCAGGTAGCCGACGGCGAGAGCCAGCGCGGAAGTCATACGTATTCGTAAACGGTACGGCCTGCGACGATTGTGCGCACCACGCGGCCAGTCATGCGCGCTTCATCAAACGGCGTATTTTTGCACTTCGATTTGAGCTCGACCGCATCGATGATCCAGGGCACGTCGATATCGACCACGATCACATCAGCCGGTGCGCCGCTTTTCAGCGTGCCGCCGGGAAGACTGAGCAGCTCCGCCGGCCGCGTCGACATCGCGCGCAGCAAGGTCATCAATTCGATCTCACCGGAATGCACGAGGCGCAAACCGGCGCTGAGCATGGTCTCGAGACCAATTGCGCCGGGGGCGGCCTCCGCGAATGGCAGGCGCTTGGTCTCGACGTCCTGCGGATTGTGGTCTGACATCACCATATCGATCAGGCCGCGGCCAAGTGCCTCGACCAGCAGCTTGCGGTCGTCCTCGGCGCGTAACGGCGGCGACAGTTTTAGGAAGGTGCGGTAGGGCCCGATGTCGTTTTCGTTGAGCGTGATGTGATTGATCGAGCATGAGGCGGTGACGCTAAGGCCGGCGTCCTTCGCGCGGCGCATCACCTCGAGCGATTCCGCGCAGGTGACCGAGGCAGCGTGATAGCGTCCGCTCGACAGCGCGACCAGACGGATGTCGCGTTCGAGCATGACCGTTTCCGCCGCCTTCGGAATCCCAAGCAAGCCGAGGCGCGTGCCAAATTCGCCTTCGTTCATTACGCCGTCGCCGATCAGATCCGGGTCCTCGGTGTGATGAACGATCAGTGCATCGAAATCACCTGCGTAAGTGAGTGCGCGCCGCATCACCTGCGCGTTGGTTACGCTCTTGTCGCCGTCGGTGAAGGCGACCGCGCCAGCCGCCTTGAGCAGGCCGATCTCCGTCATCTCGTTGCCTTCGAGGCCTTTGGTCAGCGCTGCCATCGGATGCACGTGTACGATCGCGGTGTCGCGCGCGCGCCGGAGCACGAAATCCACCGTCGCCGGATCGTCGATCACCGGCGAAGTGTTGGGCTGGCAGATGATTGTAGTGACACCGCCGGCCGCGGCGGCCTGGCTTGCGGAGGCGAAGGTTTCGCGGTGGCCGGCGCCGGGCTCGCCAATAAAGGCGCGCATGTCGACCAGGCCAGGCGCGACCAGCTTGCCGCGGCAGTCGACCACGTCAGTGCCTTCCGGCACGCCGCCGGCGCCGATGCCCTTTTTGGCTTCGCGAATCACGCCGTCGGCGATCAGCAAATCGCCGACGATATCGAAGTCGCGCGATGGATCGACGATCCGGGCGTTGGCGAGCAGGATCGGGCGGCGGTCGGACAACATCATTCAACTCACCCTGTCATTCCGGGCACCGCGAAGCGGCGATCCGGAATCCAGATAAGAACTCGGTGCTTGCCCCTGGATTCCGAGTCCGGCGCTTCGCGCCGTCCCGGCATGACGAGGCTTACGCATTCGGCAAATTCCGCGACAAAGCTTCCAGCACGGCCATGCGCACCGCCACTCCCATTTCGACTTGCTCGCGGATCAGCGACTGCGCGCCGTCGGCGACGATCGAGTCGATCTCGACGCCGCGGTTCATCGGTCCCGGATGCATGACCAGCGCGCCGGGCTTGGCGTAGGCGAGCTTCTTCTCGTCGAGCCCGTAAAAGTGGAAATATTCAGAGATCGACGGCACGTAGGAGCCGTTCATGCGTTCCCGTTGCAGGCGCAGCATCATCACGATATCGGCGCCGCTCAAGCCCTCGCGCATGTCGCGCGCGACTTCGACGCCGAAGTGCTCGATGCCGGGCGGCAGCAAAGTGGAGGGCGCCACGACCCGCACGCGCGCGCCCATGGCGTTGAGCAGGATGATGTTGGAGCGGGCGACGCGCGAATGCAGGATGTCGCCGCAGATCGCCACCAGCAGGCCTTCGATGCCGCCCTTGTTGCGGCGGATGGTGAGCGCGTCGAGCAGCGCCTGAGTGGGGTGCTCATGCGAGCCATCGCCGGCATTGATCACCGAGCAATCAAGCTTGCTCGCCAACAGCTCGACCGCGCCGGAGGCGTGATGGCGAACCACCAGGATGTCGGGATGCATGGCGTTGAGCGTGATGGCGGTGTCGATCAGCGTCTCGCCCTTGCGCATGGAGGATGAGCTGGTCGACATGTTCATCACATCGGCGCCCAGCCGCTTGCCGGCCAGCTCGAACGAGGACTGAGTGCGGGTGGAGGCCTCGAAGAACAGATTGATCTGGGTGCGGCCGCGTAGCGAAGTGCGCTTCTTTTCGACCTGGCGATTGAGCTCGACGAATTCCTCGCCGAGGTCGAGCAGGCCGGAAATCTCCTCGTGCGAAAGCCCTTCGATCCCCAACAGATGCCGCTTATTGAGGACGAACGAGGATTTCGGAGCAATGTTCATTAAAGGCAGGTCTATAGGCGCTAGTTCGGCCTCCGGCAAGGGCGAAAAACTACCGGTCCACAGTGCCCGCTAGCGCCGGCCACGTTAGCGTCATAGATTGGCTAGCCGATCGAGTGCGCCTTGCAGGATATAGGCGGCGGCGTGCTGGTCGATCACTTCCTTGCGCTTGTTGCGGCTCATGTCGGCTTCGATCAATCCGCGCTCGACCGCGGCGGTGGACAACCGCTCATCCCACAGCGCGATCGGTAAGGGAGTGAGCTTGGCAAAATTACGCGCGAAGGCACGGGTCGATTGCGCGCGCGGGCCCTCCGAGCCGTCCATGTTGACCGGCAGGCCGAGCACGAAGCCTATGGCCTTGCGCTCGTCAGCGAGCGCGAGAACGCGGGCCGCATCGGTGGCAAATTTTGTCCGCACAATGGTCTCGACTCCGGTCGACAGCTTGCGGTCGGGATCGCTCGAGGCCACGCCGATGGTTTTGGTGCCGAGGTCGAGCCCGATCAGCGACCCGCGGTCGGGCAGATGCTCGGCGACTTCGACCAGGGGCAAAATGACAGCCATTCAGGACACCATGCCGGGCGGCAGCGCGGCCGCATGCGCAGCGATGGCGCCCGCGGTGGTGAACCAGACCTTCTCGCCGGCGTGGCCGACGATGTGCTTGAGCGCGCGCGCCAGATGCCTGAAGCGGTGCGGCTGGCCGACGATGTAAGGGTGCAGTGCGATGCCTATCACCAGCGGGCGCTTGCCGCATTCGGCGTGCAGCACGTCGAAGGCATCGACGATCATGTCGGCGAAGTCGGCGCCCTCGCGCATGCGCGCGACGATCTGCGGAATATCGTTGAGCTCCTGCGGGTAGGGCACCGACAGGATGCGGTCCTTGCGTGTTTTCATCCAGACCGGCTGATTGTCGTGGCACCAATCGAGTAAGTAAGTGTACCCGGCTTCCTGCAACAAATCGGGCGTCACGGGCGACTGCGAGATCCAGGGGCCGAGCCAGCCGTGTGGCCGTTGTCCTGAATGGGTCTCGATCGCCGTGGTGGTTTCCGCGATCAGCGCGCGTTCGTCATTTTCGCTTAACGTGCCCTGGCGCTCGGAATTGCTACGGCCGTGGCCGACAATTTCAGCGCCGGGAAATGCCGGCACCGCCTGCGGCGCGTGCGTATACATTTCCGCGTTGACCAGCAGCGGCACCGGCTGCTTCAGCGCGGCGAACAACTCGGCCAAGCGGAACACGCTGACACGATTGCCGTAGTCGCGCCACGCGTAATTGAGCACGTCGGGTTGGTGGCCGGCGGGCACAAGCTCGGCGCCCAATCCTTCGCCGAACGAGAACCACTCAAGATTGAAGGCGATATAGACCGCCAGCCGCTTGCCGCCCGGCCAGTCGTAGGCCGGCCGCTCGCCGATCGGCGAGTAGGGATAGCGGTCGTGGCTGCGGGCCGAGCTCATGGCGCGATCTTAGCCTCGGCGGGCGGGTATTTTCCGGCAAATTTTATCCGCTCCACAACGGACTGGTAACCAAGCCGGTTTTCGGACATTAATGGTTCTGCAGCCAATATCGCCTGGAAAAGCAGGGACTTAGCCCGCAGGCGCCGTACCTTGCTCCATCTCCGAAACGTCTCGCGAATACGCCCTCAATAAACAAGGCGCGCCCATGATGAGGCCGCCCCGGCGAGCGAAGATAAGTTCTCACGATATTGTGATTATAATCCTATAGTTGGGACGTGCCGCTGGCAAATTACCGCAAACCGATTTACTTACAGTCGCGCAGCGATTGATTTCCCGAGGTTCTGATGTCCGTCGACGCCGAGACCGTCCGCCGCATCGCGCATCTGGCGCGCATTGCCGTCGCAGACAGCGAGGTGGAGAACCTGCGCGCCGAGCTCAACGCCATGCTCGCCTTCGTCGAGCAACTGCAAGAGGTGGACGTCGAGGACGTCGAGCCGATGACCTCGGTGACGCCGATGGCGATGAAGAAGCGTCATGACGTTGTCACGGCCGGCGACGATGCCGAGGCGGTGCTCAAGAATGCGCCGCAGAGCGAGGATAATTTTTATCTTGTGCCGAAGGTGGTCGAGTAAATGTGCATGGCCTGTGAGCTCGCTTTGATGATCGCGCTGGATGATCTGCCGGCTACGCCGCCTCCCGGTTTTCCGGGCGCGCGTGCCGACGATGCCGCGCGCTTTGCCTGCGACGCGCCCGCGGACGCTGCCCCACCCGCCGCGCCACCGGCGAGGGATGAGCGCAAGCCGTGAGCGATTTGAATTCGCTCACCTTGGCGGAAGCGCGCGACGGGCTGAAGAAGAAATCCTTCTCCGCCGTCGAGTTGGCCGACGCGCATCTCGCCGCTATGGAAAAGGCGCGCGCGCTCAACGCCTATGTGCTGGAGACGCCCGAGCGCGCGAGCGCGATGGCGAAAGCCTGTGACGCACGCATCCACGCGGGCAAAGCCGGGCCGCTGGAAGGCATTCCACTCGCCATCAAGGACATGTTCTGCACCGAGGGCGTGCGCTCGACGGCGTGCTCGCACATCCTCGACAATTTCGTGCCGACTTACGATTCGACAGTGACCTCGCATCTGTGGCACGACGGCGCGGTACTGCTCGGCAAGACCAACAACGACGAGTTCGCCATGGGCTCGTCGAACGAGACCTCGCATTTCGGGCCGGTGATCTCGCCGTGGCGCAGGAAAGGCGCCAATACACCGCTGGTGCCGGGCGGATCAAGCGGCGGCTCGGCGGCGGCGGTGGCCGCGCATCTCTGTCTGGGCGCCACCGGCACCGACACCGGCGGTTCGATCCGCCAGCCGGCGGCGTTTACTGGCACGGTCGGCATCAAGCCGACCTATGGCCGCTGCTCGCGCTGGGGCATTGTCGCGTTCGCGTCCTCGCTCGATCAGGCCGGACCATTCGCGCGCACGGTGCGCGACGCGGCGATCCTGCTGCGCTCCATGGCCGGTCACGATGCGAAGGACACCACCTGCGCGGATTTGCCGGTGCCCAATTACGAAGCGGCAATCGGTCAATCGGTGAAGGGATTGCGCATCGGCATTCCGAAAGAATACCGGCTCGATGGCATGCCGGCGGAAATCGAAAAGATCTGGCAGCAGGGCAGGGAATGGTTGAAGGCGGCGGGCGCCGAACTGGTCGAGGTATCGCTGACGCACACCAAATATGCGCTGCCGGCTTATTACATCGTTGCCACGGCGGAGGCCTCGTCCAATCTTGCACGCTATGATGGCGTGCGCTACGGCTTGCGCGAGCAGGCGAGCGACATCACTGACATGTATGAGCGCACCCGCGCCAAAGGTTTCGGTGCCGAGGTGCGCCGGCGTGTGATGATCGGCACTTACGTGCTTTCGGCCGGCTATTACGACGCTTATTATTTACGCGCGCAGAAGGTGCGCACGCTGATCAAGCGCGACTTCGAGGACTGCTTCAAAGCGGGCGTGCACGCCATGTTGACGCCGGCGACTCCGTCGGCGGCCTTCGGCGTCGGCGAGAAAGCGCATGCCGATCCGATCGAGATGTATTTGAACGACGTGTTCACAGTGACGGTGAACATGGCGGGCCTGCCCGGCATCACGGTGCCGGCGGGGTTCGACGCCCAGGGCCTACCACTCGGCCTGCAATTGATCGGTCGGCCGTTCGACGAAGAGACGCTGTTCTCGGCCGCCGCGGTGATCGAGCAGGCGGCGGGGCGGTTTGCGCCGAAGGTGTGGTGGTGACACCCGCGCCCCGCTAATTCGAATCAGCGGCCGCGATCGGCGGCAGGTTCTCGTCGCCGTTGATGACTGCCTTGCCGCCCAATTTGCCGCCGCTGAAGATAAAGATGACCGCCGCCAAGGCGACGAGGCCACCGACGATGAGCCCGAAAGTGTCATTGTTCTGTTTTATGGTCTTCGCTCTGCTGTCCGGTATCCAAACGTTCGCCGTTTGAATGAAGTTTCTCGCGAGCGCGATGTGCGCGCCGCGATACCGGCAACAAACCAAGCAAAATTCGGGCCAATTTTAGGAGGCGCCGCTGGCCGGGCCCGCCCCGCAAATTGCAACTCTAGCCTGGCTCCATGCCTCGCTTCTTGTAGGCTTGCGCGGCGTCGGGCGAGGTGATGAATTTCATCAGCGCGTTGGCGGCTTCCGGCTGCTTTGCATTGGCGGCAAGTCCGCTTGCGAAAATGGTCATTTTCTGAATATCCGCCGGCAGCGGGCCGACATAATCGACGCCGGCGAAATGCGACATCTCGCTCACCTGCTGGATGCCGATCTCGACCTCGCCATTGGCCACGATGCTGCCGACGAACACACCCGTAGGCGTCTGCTTGAGCTTCGGCTTGAGCTGATCGGCAAGCCCCAAGCGCTCGAACAGGGCGATGACGTAGTTGCCGCTCGGTCCGGTGGAATAGCCGATCGACTTGGCTGCCAGCAGGGTCTTCTTGAACGCTTCGGTCGAGCCGATGTCAGGCTTGGGTACGCCGGCCTTGACGCCGACACCGACGCCGGATTTGGCGACGTCGACGCGGCTGCCGGGCGCGAGAATGCCGGCTTTGATGAAGGCGTCGATGTCTGGGCTGGCCATGATCAGCAGGTCGAAGGTCTCGCCGTCGGCGATGCGCTTCTTGATGCCGAGCGTTCCGCTGAAAGTCGTCTTCACCGTGTGTCCGGACGCCTTCTCGAATTGCGGCAGCAATTCGCGGTAGGCCTGCTCGGTGGCCTGGGTCGAAAGAACCGTGAGTTCGGCGGTGTTGGCCATGCCCAAACCCGACAGGAAGAACACACAAGCGGCGCCTAGTAAACGGAATTACATGACAGCCTCCCATCATGCATTTTATGTTTTGTGGAGGTCAGTCTAGTCGGACGCCCCTGGCCGCGATAGATAGTCGCCTCATGAACGTGCAGAGCAAACCCAACAAGCTCATTAAAGGCACGACCGGCGACTGGGAAGTCGTCATCGGCATGGAAGTGCATGCCCAGGTCATGTCGAAATCGAAGCTGTTCTCCGGCGCCTCGACCGAATTCGGCGGCGAACCCAACAGCCATGTCTCGTTGGTCGATGCCGCGATGCCGGGCATGCTGCCGGTGATCAACGAGGAATGCGTAAAACAGGCGATCCGCACGGGCTTAGGGCTCAAAGCCAAGATCAATCTGAAATCGGTGTTCGACCGCAAGAATTATTTTTATCCCGACCTACCGCAGGGCTACCAGATCAGTCAGTACAAATCGCCGATCGTGGGCGAGGGCGAGGTGATCGTCGATTTCGAAGGCGGGGAGGCCATCACCATCGGCATCGAGCGGTTGCATCTGGAGCAGGATGCCGGCAAAAGCCTGCACGAGCGCCATCCGACGCTGTCTTATGTCGATCTCAACCGATCGGGCGTGGCGCTGATGGAGATCGTGTCGAAGCCTGATCTGCGCTCGGCCGAGGAGGCGAAAGCCTTCATCGGCAAGCTGCGCTCGATCCTGCGCTATCTCGGCACCTGCGATGGCAACATGGAGGAGGGCAGCCTGCGCGCCGACGTCAACGTCTCGGTGCGCAAGCCGGGCGCGGCGCTGGGCACGCGCTGCGAGATCAAGAACGTCAATTCGATCCGCTTCATCGGCCAGGCGATCGAGCACGAAGCGCGCCGGCAGATCGAGATCATCGAGGACGGCGGCACGATCGATCAGGAGACGCGGCTGTTCGATTCCGGCAAGGGCGAGACGCGCTCCATGCGCACCAAGGAGGAGGCGCACGACTACCGCTATTTCCCTGATCCCGACCTGTTGCCGTTGGAATTCGACACGGCTTACGTGGACGCACTGAAGGCGCACCTGCCGGAACTGCCCGATGAGAAGAAAGCGCGCTTCATGCGCGACTTTGCACTGTCGCCGTATGACGCCGGCGTGCTGGTGGCCGAACGCGAAACCGCCGACTATTTCGAGGCGGTGGCGAAGGGGCGCGACGCCAAGCTGGCGGTCAACTGGGTGATCAACGAATTGTTCGGACGGCTGAATAAAGTGGGGAAGGACATTACGTCCTCTCCGGTATCGCCCGACCAACTTGGCAGCCTCGTTGAACTGATCACTGATGGCACGATTTCCGGAAAAATTGCCAAGGACCTGTTCGAAATCGTCTGGAGCGAAGGCGGCGATCCGCGCGCAATCGTCGCGCAGCGCGGCATGAAGCAGGTCACCGACGTCGGCGCGATCGAAAAGACGGTGGACGAGATCATCGCCAAGCATCCGGACAAGGTCGCCGACACCAAATCCAACCCGAAAGCAATCGGCTGGTTCGTCGGACAGGTCATGGAAGCGTCTGGCGGCAAGGCGAGCCCGCAGGTGGTCAACGAAATCCTGAAAAAGAAACTCAGACTCTGACGCGCGCGACGGTACGCGCGTGCGGGAATCCATTTTGTGTGCAGTGCGGCAATTATTCGCCGCGCCTTAGCGCGCGTGAGCAAAAAATTTCGTCGCTAAATGAGATCGGCGTGTGCAATCGCGTAAAAATTTCCCGCCGGTAACTGCGTGCGACGCGAATCACCCGTCACTGATTCGCTCATTTTTTGCTCGATTCAGGTCCGCGCACACCATTTGCGCGGTAAATTTTGAAAATTATTTTTGCCTGTGCAGATGTCGCCGCGGCGTGCGGTGTCGATGCAAAACTTAACGCGCACGCGCGAAAACTTTTCGTCGCACGGCGATAAAAACGCAATATCGGCGTTGCAAAATGTCCTTATTTCATCGTGCTTTTCGCACTCTTTGCGACATGTGCTCGACAAAGTGTAACGCGTTTGTTGTACGCGCTGTCGTGCTGCACATGCGCGACGTTAACGACGTTGCAATGTGCATCGCGCATCGCAGATTCACACATCGTTAAGTGGCGTCAGTGTTTTTTTCATTGCGCTGTAGTAAACGGAATGCAGTGCGTGTCGATCCGCGACCGTACTGATGCAGACATCCGCCATGTTTACATGGCTAGGAGGGCAGCAAATGGCGAAACGTAGGAAGAAGAAGGCAGTGAAGAAGAAGAAGAAGCTCTAGTAGCTCCTTCTGAATCTTCGGGCACTTCGTTTCGAAGATTGCGTCATACGGGCCGGGTTGCGTCACGGTGCGACCAGCGCTTTGCAGTTGTTCCGCGGCGCCCCGGTTCCGATGACAACCGAGGGCGTCGGCGAGACTTCGAGTCTCGCCGACGCCCTCGGCACGTTTGGATCAAAAAGTTTTTTGTGCGCGCTTTTAGAAACTGCGCATGATCCTTTCCGAAAACTGGTTCCCATCCCCGATCAAGTCGAGGACAAGCTTTTCGGGATCATGCGCTAGCCGGCCTCCTTGAGGCGCTTGTTGCAAGCGCTCCAGAATTACGGCCACTTCATTTCCTTCTCGATCTTGCCGGCGGCCTTGGCTTCCTTCCATTCGGCGGCGCACTTCTTCAGCCGCGTACGCGGCGAGCTAGACCGGCGTCGGCGGCTTCTTCACCTTGGCTTGCTTCTTCTCCGGCGCGGCTGGCTGCGCGGCCCGCGACGCGGCGGTCGGTGTCAGCGGGGGAAACGGCGCGGCAATCAGACCGGTCACCAGCCCGACGGCGAATAATGCTTTGGACATGAATCCCCCCATTTTTGATTTTGCAGGCCTAAGCCTGCAACCTAAACAACCAGAATAACCATCGGAGGTTGTGTTCGTCTATTAGTTGCGCTTTACCGCCACCCGCCTTACGTCAGACGGCGATTTTCCGACGTTTTACGGGTAGGGAGCAGGGCAATGGCGCGTGCGAAGGCGAAACGGTCCGCGAAATCGATGCCGGCGGGCAAGGCGAAGACCAAGGCCAAAGCGACCAAAAAGTCGGCCAAAGCGGCCAAGCCGATCGAGCTTTATTACTGGCCGACGCCGAACGGCTTCAAGATTTCGATCATGCTGGAAGAGTGCGGGCTGCCCTACACCATGATCCCGGTGAATATTTCCAAGGGTGAGCAGTTCGATCCGGATTTCCTAAAGATCTCGCCGAACAACCGCATGCCGGCGATCGTCGACCCCGCTGGGCCGGGCGGGCGGCCGATTTCGATCTTTGAGTCGGGTGCGATCCTGCAATATCTCGGGCGCAAGACCGGCAAGTTCTATCCCAAGGATGAGCGCGCGCGAGTCGAAGTGGAGCAGTGGCTGTTCTGGCAGATGGGCGGCATTGGGCCGATGGCGGGCCAGGTGCATCATTTCCGCAATTACGCGGTAGAGACGCTAAGCTACGCGATCAAACGCTACGTCGATGAAGTGAACCGGCTCTATGGCGTGATGAACCTACGGCTCAAGGAATGCGAATTCATCGCCGGCAAATATTCCATCGCTGACATGGCGATCGTCGGCTGGGCCAATGGCTGGGAGCGGCAGGGCCAGGACATCAACGAGTTCCCGCACATGAAGCGCTGGCTCGAAACCATGAAGGCGCGGCCCGCGGTCAAGCGCGGCATGACGCTCGGCCTCGAGCTGCGCCAGGGCATCGACATGAAAGATCCGAAAGTGCAGGCGGTGCTGTTCGGGCAGCGGGCGCGCAGCGCTTAAGCAACCTTCGCCGGGCATTGTCGCGCGGGTGGTTAGCTGCCGCTTACCCAGCGCGGTTAGCGCTTCCTCAACCGGCCATCCGGACGGCCCATTTAGCCCGATAATACGGAGCTTTTTTTGCATGCACGCGCGGGCGATGCCGCCGCGCATTCACCTTCGATTCATCGCATCGCTTAAACTGTCATTCAAATTTTCTCCCTTAGATCGCGCTGTTCGGGCGAATAAGTTTTCGCCCGACAACAGGGACGACGTGACCGGCCGTCGGGGGCGGTCGGTTGCGATCAGAGGGAGGCCAAAATGGCTATCGAGATTGCGACGGCGTATGCCGTCGAGCCTAAGGACGTGGACGGCTGCTATGCGCTCGGCATGAACTATTCGGCCGGCGCGGGCGTCGCAGTCGATCTGATCGAGTCGCACAAGTGGTTCAACATCGCGGCCATGCGCGGGCACGCGGACGCGGCGCGGCTGCGCCGCGAAATCGCCGAGCAGATGGCCGACGCCGAGATCGGCCGCGCCCAGCGCGCGGCGCGCGATTGGCTCAAGAGCCATCCGCAGGCGCCGGCGCCAGCGCTCGCCATCCGCGCCGCGGCTTGATACGCCGCGCGTGGACTACGTCGCAGCGATGAAGGGTATGAGTGCAGCGCGCAGCGTCGCGATCACGCTTGCCCAATCGCCGAGCGCGCACTGACGGAACAGCCGCGCCTGCGGGTACCAGGGGCTGGTCGTGCCGCTTTTTGTTTGCGCATGATCTTTTCCGAAAAACGGTTCCCAATTTTCGGGATCATGCGCGGGCGTCCAGCGCCAGTCCGGCGCAAAGGGCAGCATCACCCAGACCGGCCGATCCAGGCTGCCGGCGAGATGCACCACCGAGGTATCGACTGAAATCGTGAGATCGGCGAGAGCGGCCACCGCCGCGGTGTCGGTCATGTCGGCGAGCTCACCGCCAAGATGAGTAATGTTGGCATGGCGCGCCAAAAGCTCGGCGTCGTTGCCGCGCAGCTCGCGCTGGATGCTTAGAAAGGAAACGCCGTCGAGCACCAGCAGCGGTTCAAGCAGCGCCAGATAGATTGAACGATTACGGTCGTTGGCGTGGCTGGCATTGCCGGACCAGGCCAATGCGACGCGTTTGCCCGGCAGCGCCTCGATGCGCGGCCGCCATTTGGCGAGGTGGATCTCGTCGGCGCGCAGATAGGGGATGTCGGCGGGAATGGTTGCCGGCTCGGTCTTTAACGCCAGCGGTAGGCTGCCGAGCGGACAATGCACGTCATAGGCGGGCAGCGTCTCGCCGCGCGCATGGCAGGCGGCGACGCCTTCGAGACTCGCCAACAAGGTTTTCAATTCGGCCTGCACTTCGAGCACGACACGAGCGCCGGCGCGCGCCAGCAGCGGGGCATAGCGCGCGAACTGGATGGTGTCGCCCAGGCCCTGTTCGGCGTGCAGCAGGATGCTCTTGCGGGCGAGCGGGTATTCGCCGAGCCAGAGCGGTTTGCCATAGCCGCGGCGCGTATCGCTCATGCCGCTGCGCTTCCAGCGCCATTCGTATTGCTCGAAGCCGTGGCGCAAGTCGCCCAGCGTGAGCAGGCTCAGCGCCCGATTAAAATGGGCGTCAGCATAATCCTTTTGCAGCTCGATCGCCCGGCGGAAACTGTCGACCGCGTCGGCATGCCGGTCGAGCGCCTGCAACGCGCGGCCGCGATTATTCCAAGCCTTCACATGGTTGGGGGCGGCGGCGAGTCCGCGATCGAAGGCTGCGATGGCCTCGTCGTAGCGGCCGAGCGCGGACAGCGCGTTGCCGCGATTATAGAGCGTGGCCGGATGACTCGGCATCAGCGCCAAGGCGGCGTCGAAATCGGCGAGCGCCGGTTCGGTGCGGCCAAGGCTCGCGAGCGCGCTGCCGCGATTGACCAATGCGTCGGCATGGCGCGGATTGCTCACGAGCACAGCATCGAAGCAGGCGAGCGCGTCCTGCGGCCGCCCAAGCGCGAGCAGCGCATTGCCGCGATTGTGCAGGACGTCGGGATCGCCCGGCCGCAACGCCAGCGCCTTGTCGAGGCAATCAAGCGCCTCGGTGTCGCGTTTGAGCGCGTGCAGCACGTTGGCGAGATTCATCCAGGCATCGGGCGCTTTGGGATTGATCTTGAGCGCGACCGACATCAGCCGGAAAGCCTCACCCATCTGGCCGCCTTGCGCTTTAGCCAGCCCGAGCAAATGCAGCGCGTCGAAATGTTCCGGCGCCGCCTTCAGCACGCGCGCGTACAGCTTCTCAGCCTCGCGCAGCCGCCGCTGCTGGTGTAGGGCGACGGCTTCCTGCATCGTCTGCGGCAGACTGGAACGGGGAGGTTGCGCCATGACGCGCGATATGGCCCCGGTTCATCCTGGCGCGCAAGCATATCAAGTGCGCCTTCGGGCCTGGCCCGGTGCACGCGATGTGAGGAGGCTTGGCCGCGCTTTAGCCCTCGTGACGCCTATGCTTGCGCGTGCGCTTGGCGGGCCGTTCAGCGGGGCCGGTGTAGAACAAGTTGGGTTCGCAGAATCCGCCAATGCCGGAGACTGTCGCCCGGCACTGTTCGAGCGTGACAAAGCCGCAATTGCGGCCGCCGCCGCCTCTGCCGCCGCTATATTGCGCGCACCACGGGTATGGCTCGGCCTGGCCGACTGACGGCGTGAACACAGTCAGCGCGGCCAGCGCAGTCAGGGCGAAGAAAACCGAACAAAATCTGCGCATCGAACATCTCCCGGTTCTACTTTCGCGTACAAAACGTTTAACCCGCGTCAATCGTTGCGACGTTTGCGCGCCGGCTTGGCGGGCCGCTCGTCGGGGCCGGTGTAGAACAAGTTGCGTTCACAAAAGCCGCCCATGCCGCGCACCGTTTCCACGCATTGCTCGCGGCTCACGAAGCCGCAATTGCAGCCGCCGTCGCTCTCATCGCCGCTATATTGCGCGCACCAGGGGTATTCGATTGCGGTGGCTGGGCGGGACGGGGTCGCGAGGGCAACGAAAACGATTGTCGCAAAGAGCGCTGAGCTGAGACTGGTCATAGCGGTCGCTCCGATCGGCAGGTCTTCGTAAGCGTTAACCCGCGGTTTGCCGCTTTAATTCGCGCGGCGTCAATTTTTTATGCGGCGTAAGCGGAGCGTGCGGTCAGCGCTTCTGCACCCAAAAGATATACATGCTCATGAAGGTATCGGGATACTTGCGCTCGACGATGTCCCATTTTGCGAGGTCGCTCATCGACCAGCCGGCATCGGCGAACATCGCACGGAATGCTTTCGCCGCATTGTCTTTGAGATCGAAGCCGATGAATTGCAGGCCTTGCTCATCGATGAACGCCTTGATGGCTGGAATGGTTAGGCGCTTTTCCTGCACATGGAACAGCAAGTCCCGGCACTCGCTCATGCTGAAAAAATCGTTGAAGCGCGAAACGCTCGCCATGGGCGTCTTCAACAGATCGTGCCGGACGCGGCGAATGTCTGCCGGCGTGGGGACATAGCCGTGCTGCGCGATATAGGCGCGCGCGCCCGCGACATCGTGGCGGGCGATTTCGCTGTAAAAGCCGAGATGCATGATGCCGCCGGGGCGCAGCAGCGAGAGCAAGATGCGCCACCCTTCGAACGGGTCGCGCATGTGATGCAACACGCCTTGGCAGTCGATCATATCGAAGGTGCGGCCAATAGCGCCGAGCTTGAGGATGTCGCCTTGCGCGTATTCGATGCGATCCGCGAGCGATACCGGCGTCGTGCGTTTGGCGTAACAGAGACTGCTCAGGCTGAGATCGACCGCGAGCACGCGCGCGCCTTGGTAGTCTTGCGCAATCGGGGCGCCCAAGCTCGTGCCGCAACCGGCAACGAGGATATCGACCGCCTCGGTTTTTCCGAGCGGCGTAAAAGTAGCAGTCGGAAACATGCCCCGCAATCTTACGTCGAGCGCCGTCGGCTTGATGCCGGCGGCGGCCTTCACCCAGCGTGGATAGGGGTTTTCTTCGTATTGTTGGCGGACGCGTTGCGAGATCTCATCATCGATCGGCGTAAGCTGCGTAATTGAGGCGCGCAGCTGCAATTCTTGCAACGGCTCGCGCAGTTGCTGGGTCACTATCTCATCGACGGCGGGCGGCCAGGTCCGATCGAGCAGCGCCTGCGCGTCGGGTAGTGAATAGAGCGGCTGATACATTGCGACCGTGGCGACCGAGAGCGGCGCGATCATGGCGCCGGATTTTAAATCGTCGATGAGCGCCGCTTTGAGGCGCTCAGCTTTGCCGTCCTCGTCCGCCGTGGTGGCGAAAATATATTCGTTGATGAAGCACTGCGTTGCGAGGGCGCAACTGAATGCCAGCGCGGACGGCGAAAAGGTTTCGCCTGCGCTGACGCTATCGAGCAGCGACAAACGCAGCGACGTCATCACGCGCTCGAAATTGATATTGCGCGGCGGTACCGATTGCATCAAGCAGAGCAGCATCGGATCGTCGTAGATCGCGGGAAGACCAGTGCTGCCGAGCAGCTGCTCGATCGGCAACCGGATCGGCCAGGCCATCGCCGCCCGCCGCATGGCCTCGCCGAAGGCCGGTAAGACAGCGAGCAGTGTGGCATTGACGCCGCCGATTTGTTCAAGCAGTTGCGGCATCAGCGAAAGTGAATGCGCGAAGTAGATGGAGGCCTCGCGCAGTTTGCCCTGCGCGTGCAGCACAGCGCCGAGATTGTTGTTGGCTTGCGCATGATCCGGCTTGAGCAGCAGCAGGCGCTTGTAGACGCGCGCGGACTCTTCGAGCTTGTTCTGCCGCTGGAGGCTTTCCGCCTCGACGAACAATCGGGCGGCGGAAACGCCAGCGTGGCTAGTGCGGTTGCCGTCGGCCGATGGGCCCTGCTTAAGCGCGGCGCGGCGCTGTTTTCTATTCATCCGCTGTGGTCCAAAGGCTGACGCGGTCTGGCGCCGGTTCAAGTTCCGGCATTTCAAGTGCAATCTTTTTTTAAGTGCAGCTTTGGTGTCTGTATTGCAAGGTCCGGTTTGACGCGGATATGCCGAAAGCATAAGCCTTGCCGCACGCGGAGCTGTGGCCGAGTGGCTGAAGGCGGCGGTTTGCTAAACCGTTATACGGTCTAAAGCCGTATCAAGGGTTCGAATCCCTTCGTCTCCGCCAAAATATCAAATCCAGGCGCAGGCCCGGCTCCGGCAGGGCGGTCCAGGTCGGGGGCCTGCAGGACGCCGATGCCGCCCGCGTCGCGTCCGGCGCAGGCCTTGCGCTGAATGCACTCTAGTCCTCGAGCACGGCGACGGCGCGGATCGGGCTGGCGGTGCCGCCTTTGATCTTGAGCGGA
>DATISB010000105.1:0-4101 GCA_035469145.1 Pseudolabrys sp. | reverse complement strand
CGAGCATATCCGGATTCGATATTTTCGGCACCAGGATGGCGTCGGGCGCGGCATGGGCGGCGGCGGCCAGGTCGTCGGCATGCCAGGGCGTGTCGACGCCGTTGACCCGGATGAACACCTCGCGCGTGCCGAAGCCGCCAGCCTTGACCGCGTCGGCGACCTGCGCCCGCGCGGCTTCCCTGGCGTCGGGCGCCACCGAATCCTCGAGGTCGAGGATGATGCCGTCGGCCGGCAGCGTTTTCGCCTTTTCCAAGGCGCGGACATTGGAGCCCGGCATGTAGAGCAGACTGCGGCGCGGACAGATGGTCATGCCGCCAACTCTATCGGCCGTCCGGAAACTATCAAGCCGTGCCGCGGCGCTACTGCGGCTTGAGGATGTGGTAAAGCTGGAAACGGTCGCCGTCGTCGACCAGCTTCAGGCGCGAGGGGTCGGGATTGGCCGCCTCGTCCTCGGTGAACAGAACGTAGAGATAATCGAACTTTGTCCAGTTCAGCCAGAACGCCGGCATCCAGGGCAGCGGGCGGTCGGCGGCGACGATGAGCTGCGCAACCGAGGGCGGCGTGCCGTCCTTGAGATCGGCATAGTCGCGATATTGGGGACTCACGTGCACTACCTGCTTGCCCTGCACGGTGAACAACGTGGTGACCAGCGCGGAGCGCTCGATTGTGGCGATGCAGGCGGCATGCACGAGACCGAGGTCGCGCACGTCCTCGCCGAGCGAGCGGTCGGCATAGGCGACGAAGACCTTCGAGCCCGGCGCGATGCGGCGTACCGAGGAGCGGAACTCACTGGTCGAATCCGACAATTGCGACCAGTTTAAATCGATTTCGATCAGCCGCGCGGTGATCAAGACCATCAGGACGATCAGGAAAACCCGTCGCACCAGGCGGCGGCGCAGTTCCAGATCGCCGCATGCGAACAGCATGAAGGCGACGCCCAGCGGAACGCGCTGGTCGGTCATGTAGGTGTCGAACATGATGCGCGGCAACGTGAGATACACCGCCGCTCCGACCACGAGCAGCGAGAAGACCAGCGGATGAAAGCGCAGGATTTGGTGGCGGACCGCCCACACGATGCTGACGACCATGACGGTAATGAGCACGAAGGCGGCGATGTCGGAATAATCGCTGATGACATACATCAGCCCGTCGATCTTGCCGCGCTGGTCCCAATGGGTAGCGCCGACAAGCTTCATGGTCGGGCTGGCATTGAGCAGCGGCACCGCGGCGAGGAACGGCAAGCCGCCGGCGACAAAATCGACAATGCGGCCCGGCCAGGGTTCGAGCCTCCGCTCCCACAGCCGCGATATCTCGAACGCGAGCACGCCGATGCCGTAAATGCCGAGCGCTGAGAGATGGCAGAAGAACAACGCGACGACGCAAGCTGTCGACAGCACGAATCGCACAGGCCATGCGCGCTCGCGCAGAGCGACCCAGCCGGCCAGTGCCCACAGCGCGATACCGATGCCGAAAATGTAGTTCATCACTCCGACCAGGAAGACGTAATTGTAGAGCAGCGGAAAGGCGAACAGCGGGAACACCGACCAGCGGCCGATCAGTGCCCGGTTCAGCGCCAAGACCCCCGAAATAATGAGCGCGAACATCCCGACGATGAATACCTGGCCGGCCAGGTAGACGTTCATGACGCGCGCCAGCAGCGGCACGATCAGGTCCATGGTCAGGTTGGGAATCACCTGCCAGTCGATCTCATAGTATTGAGCGAGCTGCGGGTTCTTCGACAGCGTCGCGATCACATGCATGCGGGCGAGGTGATTGATGTAGTCCGACAGCGGCGGCAGCGGATGCGTCCAGATCGGAATGGAAATCAGCAATGTGAGCGCCGCGAACAACACGGCGACTTGCGGCGCCGAGAAGCCATGCGCGCGCAGGCGCGACGCTGGCGGATATGAGGCAATGGGCTTGTTCGGCTGGAGCATGCGCGGTCTGATTTTCATCATCAGTCGTCGATTGCACCTGAACAAGCAATGAACACGCCGCGATTCCGGTGGCGGAATATCACAAAACGGAGGCGGCCATCGTCAAAATCGCCGAAATCCGCCATCGTTGAGGAGCAAGCGCAGCGAGCCACCACAAGTCGGCTTTAGCCGACTTGTGAATTTAACGATCCGATGTCGGGTGAATCCGATATCGGTGGATGAACGGCCCCGGGCCGTCGCCCTTTGAGGGCCGCCTGCGGCGGCCACCTCAGGGTGACGGATTGATTAAAAAGCGATCCGCCTACGCCGCCTTGCGCTTGGCCTGGATCAGCTTACGATTGATCAGACACTCGGCGATCTGGATCGCGTTGAGCGCGGCGCCCTTGCGCAGATTGTCCGAGACCACCCATAGCACCAGGCCGTTGTCGACGGTTGGGTCGGTGCGGATGCGGCTGATATAAGTGGCGTCCTCGCCGACGCATTCGTACGGCGTCACGTAGCCGCCGGGCTCGTGCTTGTCGATTACCAGGCAGCCGGGCGCGTTGCGCAGTATGGTGCGCGCTTCCTCGACACTGATCGGGTTTTCGAATTCGACGTTCACAGCCTCGGAATGGCCGACGAACACCGGCACGCGCACGCAGGTGGCGGTGAGCTTGATTTTGGGATCAAGAATCTTCTTGGTCTCCATCATCATCTTCCACTCTTCCTTGGTGTAGCCGTCCTCCATGAACACATCGATCTGCGGAATCAAATTGAACGCGATGCGCTTGGGAAACTTCTTGGTCGTGACCTCGCCCAGCGTGAACACCGCCTTAGTCTGTGAGAACAGTTCGTCCATCGCCTCCTTGCCAGCGCCCGACACCGATTGATAGGTCGCCACCACCACACGCTTGATCGTGGCCTTGTCGTGCAGCGGCTTGAGCGCGACCACCAGCTGGGCAGTCGAGCAATTCGGATTGGCGATGATGTTCTTCTTGGTGAAGCCGGCGACCGCGTCGGCGTTCACTTCCGGCACGATCAACGGCACGTCCGGGTCCATGCGCCAGGCCGAGGAATTGTCGATCACCACCGCGCCCGCCGCGGCGATCTTGGGCGACCATTCCTTCGACACAGCGCCGCCCGCCGACATCAGGCAGATGTCGACGTCGGAAAAATCGTAATGGTCGAGCGTCTTCACCTTCAGCGTCTCGTCGCCGAACGAGCACTCCTGGCCCATGCTTTTGCGCGAGGCGAGTGCCACCACCTCATCGGCGGGAAAAGCCCGCTCGGCTAGAATGGCGAGCATCTCGCGCCCGACATTGCCGGTGGCACCCACCACGGCGACCTTGTAACCCATTGTTAACTCTCCGAAAAAATTGTCCGGCGCGGCCGGTCTCGGCGCAACTGGATAGCAGGGGCTTCTAAGCGAGAACTTGACTTAAGACAACGGCGTCGAACCTCGGCGCCGCGGCTGGAGTCTAAAGGCCATGCACCCGGCCTTACATTCCTGGCGTGATGAACTGCCCGCGACCCTTGTGCGTGTCCTGGCATATGTGGGCGGCATCGCCGTATTGTCCATTGTTGGGGCGCAGTTTTTTCAATCAGCGCCGGTGATGGACGCCATCACCCTTATCCATCGGTCGCCCTGGATCGAGGTCGAACGGCCGTTCCCGGCCTTCGCGCTCTCGATCCCGGAGGCCGCCGACGTACCGGCGCATTACGCCATCCGCCGCCATGCCGAGGGCGGCGGCCGCAAGGACATCCTCGAGTTGGGCGCGCCGGACGACGTCGCGCCCTATCTGCAAGTCGAAATCTACCGGCCGGGCCGCGAGAAGCGCCGCTTCGCCGACGCCAAGCGCGAGCTCGTGGCCAATGCCGTTGCGCTGGGGCCGATCGGCGTAACGGTCGACGATCCGCTCACCAGCAAATTCGGACCGCTCGCGATAGTCAGCTTCGAAACGTCCAAGGGCACGCCGCGGCACTGTCTCGGCTTTGCGCGCGCTTACGACGATCCACGCCTGCAATTGTCGGGCTGGTTCTGCCAGGGCGGCGAAACCGCGATCGAACGCAGCACACTTGCCTGCGCGCTCGATCGATTGTCGCTGCTCTCTGCCGGCAGTGAGCCGAAGGTCGGCGCGCTGTTCGCGCAAGCTGACCTCAATCGCAGCTATTGCGGCCAACGCGA
>DATISB010000104.1:0-29532 GCA_035469145.1 Pseudolabrys sp. | reverse complement strand
TCGGCGTGCGCAAGGGGGACGTTTGATGTTCGGCATCGGCAATCCCGAGCTGGGCGTCATCATGCTCGGCCTGTTCGTCTTGTTTATCATGTTCGGGTTTCCGATCGCTTTCACGCTGATGGCGCTCGGCGTGTTCTTCGGCTATTTCGCCATGGGCGACCTGATCTTCTCGCTGCTCGTCCAGCGCAGCTATTCGGTGATGACCAACGACGTTTTGATCTCGATCCCGTTGTTTGTCTTCATGGGATACCTCATCGAGCGCGCCAACATTCTCGACCGCTTGTTTCGATCGCTGCAGCTTGCCGCCGGGCCGGTACCAGGCGCGCTTGCGGTCGCGACGCTGGTGACCTGTGCGATCTTCGCCACCGCCACCGGCATTGTCGGCGCCTGCGTGACGTTGATGGGGCTGTTGGCGTTTCCGGCCATGCTGCGCGCCGGCTACGACGTCAAGATCGCGTCCGGCGTGGTGTGCGCTGGCGGCTGCCTCGGCATTTTGATTCCGCCGAGCGTCATGCTCATCCTCTACGGCGCCACCGCCGGCGTGTCGGTGGTGAAGCTCTACGCCGGCGCCTTCTTCCCGGGCATCATGCTGGCAGGACTTTATATCCTCTACACCATGATCATGGCGGTGCTGAATCCGAAGCTGGCGCCGCGGCTGCCGCCCGAAGAGCGCAACGTGCCTTACGCCACCATCTTTTGGGCGCTGGTCACGTCGTTCGCGCCCTTGGCCGCGTTGATCGGCGCGGCGCTCGGCTCGATCATCGCTGGGCTAGCCACGCCCTCGGAGGCTGCCGCCATGGGCTCGCTCGGCGCGCTGCTGCTCGCCGTCGGCTATGGCGCTGATTATTCGCGGCGCTGGGCGCTCCTCCTCATTCAAGCCTACGGCATTTTCATCGCGCTCGTGATCGCCTACCTGATTGTTTGCTCGTTCACCGCCCTCGACGTGGACAAGCGGGTACTCATGGTCGCCGCCGCGCTCACGATCGTGCTCGGCTTTGCACTGTTGCCCGGCACGTCGTTCAAGCTCAGCCAACTCCGCGAGTCGGTGTTCCTGACCGCTCGCACGACCGCGATGGTGTGCTGGCTATTCATCGGCTCGTTCACCTTCTCCGCGGTATTCGCCTATCTCGGCGGCCACGAGCCGGTCGAGCACTTCGTGCTGGCGCTGAACCTGAACTCGACTGGGTTCATGATCCTGGCCCAGATCATCATTTTCATCTTGGGCTGGCCGCTGGAATGGACAGAGATCATCGTCATTTTCATGCCGATCTTTCTGCCGCTGCTGAAGACCTTCAACGTCGATCCGCTGTTCTTCGGCCTGCTGGTGGCGCTCAACATCCAGACCTCGTTCCTGTCGCCACCGGTCGCCATGGCGCCGTTCTATCTCAAGGGCGTTGCGCCTAAATGGGTCAACATCAACGACATCTTCCGCGGCGTCATGCCGTACATGATCATAGTCATCGTCTCGATGATCATGCTCTACACGTTCCCGCAGATCGGTCTGTGGCTGCCCAACTATATGTACAAGTAGGCCGGCCGCGCACGAAGGAGAAGTGACATGGTTATTTTGTTGGGCGGGATCGCGGTGCTGATTGCGACCGTCGTGGTGTTCATCGGCTTGCTACCGCGTGACGGCAAGGTGCATCGGTTCGCCGATACCGGATTGGAACCTTATGTCGGCGTCGCCATCACGTCCGCGGTGGCGCTCGGCCTCACCATGACACTGTCCGCGATTTTGGATATGATGAGCTAGCCCGCAAGGGTTTACGCTCAACTGGCAAATCTCTTGGCCAACTCCGAAATCGCCTTACTCACCGCAACCCAAGCCACGGCCGAGATCGCGCGCGGCGCGCTCTCGGCGGAAGAATATACGCGCGCCTGTCTCGATCAGATCGCGGCGATCGAGAACGAAGTCCAGGCCTTCACGCATCTCGATCCGGAACACGCACTCTCGCAGGCGCGCGCTCTCGACGAGCGCAGGGCTTCGGGTGATGCGCTCGGCCCGCTGCATGGTGTTCCGGTCGCGATCAAGGACATTTTCGACACCGCGGATTATCCGACCGAATGCGGTTCGCCGATCCTGACCGGCCGGCGTCCGTACCGCGATGCGACGGCCGTGGCGAGGCTGCGCGCCGCCGGCGCGGTGATCATCGGCAAGACGGTGACCACCTAGTTCGCCTATTTCCATCCCGGCAAGACGCGGAACCCGCGCAGTCTGACGCGCACGCCGGGCGGCTCGTCCTCGGGCTCGGCCGCGGCGGTGGCGGCTGGCATGGTTCCGCTCGCGATCGGATCGCAGACCAACGGCTCGATGATCCGCCCGGCCGCGTTCTGCGGCGTGTTCGGCGTCAAGCCCAGCCATGGACTTGTATCGTGCGCCGGCGCGCTGACACTCTCGCGCACGCTCGACCATGTCGGCGCCTTCGCGCGCTCGCTCGAGGATCTTGCGTTGATTCTCGATTGTCTTGTCGGCCACGATCCTGCCGACCCGGATTCTCGCCCCTATGCGTCCGCCAGCTTCCGCGCCGGTCTGGCCCAACCGCTGCCGCTGCCGCCGAGCTTTGCGCTTGTGCGCACGCCGATGTGGGACAAGGCCGACGCGGACGCGCGCAGCGCGCTGGAGGAGTTTGCCGAGGAGGTGGGCGCGCGCGAGGTCGATCTGCCGGACGATTATCGCGCTGCCTGGGACGCGCAACGCGCAATCATGGCAGCCGACATGGCGTTTAATCTTGGCGCCTTCGTCGACAAGGGCGGCGACATCAGCAAGCGGTTCCGCGATCTCATCGCGGAAGGCCACAAGGTCACGGCGCCCCAATACTTGGCGGCGGTGCGCGACGCGCGGCGATATGGCGAACGCATGATGGGGATATTTGAGCAGCTCTCCGATGCCATCATCACGCTGTCGGCGAAAGGCGTCGCACCGCAAGGACTCGGCGCGACCGGCGACCCGGTGTTCTGCACACTGTGGACCTTGACCGGATTCCCGTCGCTCAACCTGCCGCTGCTGGCAAATTCCGAGGGGCTACCGATCGGTGTCCAACTGGTCGGTGCGCCGGGCCGGGACGAGCGGCTGCTGCGCACGGCCAGCGCCTTGATTGGCAATCTCGCCGGCGAATAGCGTGTCATGCGGGCTCCCACCGCAAGTGCTGCCGCGACCGTGACGATGTTCCATACCGACGAAGCTGGCGCCAAAGGAGCATTTGAGGCTGAGCAGATCCTTAAACAGTATCAATAAAACTCTGAGCAATGTTTTGATCCCGCAGCGAAGGTGATTGATGCTATGGCCAAGCTCGTTCCCGTATTGATGGGCTCACTTTTTATTCTTACCGGGAGCGCGGACATTCGGCGACAATGAATGTACGGATGATTGTTCAGGCCACAAAGCCGGATATGAATGGGCTGAGGCCCGAGATATTACCGATCCTTCGACATGCGAAAGCATTCTTAGGCGGTCGCCAAACAGCAATTCTTTTTATGAGGGTTGTGTGACATATACGGAAGACCCGTCACGCGGCGCCGATGAAGACGACGATGACGAGGAGATCGATTAACTAGTCAGCGACTGGCCTGACGGTGCATTGCGGCAGCCTCTTGCCTCTTTGCTGCCTAGCCAACAATAAAACCAACTCACAGTTACCTCGCGGAGTTACCCGATTTCGGTGGTGCGATGATTACATGAACGTAACACCCTCAACGCGACCGCTATTTTTTCGGCCGTATTGGACAATTTATTTCTATCCACATCCATCCGTCCTTGGCGAGCTTCCGACTAAGCGGTCGCGCGTTAAGTCGCTGCCGATAGAGGCGCATCATAGCCTGCTGTCGGTGTAGAAGGCCCGATCGATTAGGTGTACTTTCCAAAATACTACAACTAGGCCACGTCCGCTTGATCGGATAATCCAGCTTTTGACCTCGCTTGATGAGGGCGGCAATGGAATGAGCGTAGGGAGCAAGCCACGGTCTGAGCAGGACCAGGCGCCGACGTTAAACCGGCGTCTGCGCGACCTTCGCCACATTGCTGCTAGACTGAAGCGTACCCGTATGACGCCTCTGCAGGTGTGTGAGGCTATCATCGAAAAGCGGCTTGCTGATCGAGAGGCCCGAACGTTCTTCTCGGGACTACCGAACGACGAAAGGCACTACTGGATAGCGAGTCTCTATGCGTTATTGATGCCGAAGGCGCGCCGCCGACGCCTAGCCGCTTATTTCACGCCACCTCACATCGCGGATCACGCGATCAACGCTCTGGTGAAAGCCGGCATTCAGCCGGGACGGCATAGAATCCTTGACCCCGCGTCAGGGGGGCTGCCTTCTTGGTTCCCCTAGCCGCGCGCATTGCTGCCCGCGGACGCCAGCATGGTGCACGCGCCAAGACCATCCTTCAGTCCATCAAAGATACCCTCCACGGCGTCGAAATCGACGCAGGCTTGGCCAAGCTTTCGCAAGCTCTGTTGGCAGATTTGCTTTGCGCACTGCATTTTGAATGACGGATAACGGTCGTTTTGTCCGCCGCTTTATGAACAATTTTCGCATCGCGGAAATTTGCTCCCGCTTCCATACTGCTTCCATACAGAAACTTCGTGGAAGCAGCGCCGCAATCTGCAGCGATAAATATCAATTTTATCAGAGAGATACCTGGCGCGCCCGAACGGATTCGAACCGCTGACCCCCAGATTCGTAGTCTGGTGCTCTATCCAGCTGAGCTACGGGCGCTGAGACCGCTGCCGGGAAATCGGGCCGCGGAACCGAGGGATAGCTATCGCCTAAGGCTGCTATTGGCAAGGGTTGCCAACGTTGCGACCCGGCAACCGAGTTAATTGCAGCGTGCCGCGAGCAATGATTTTGAGCGCCGGTCAGGCGCGCGCCCGCTCGCCGCGCCGGGAGCTGAGATCGACCGCGCGGTCGGGAATCGTGATGCTGAAGGTCGCGCCGATGGTTCCCGGCACCAGGCGGATTTCGCCGCCATGGGCGCGCACCAGTTCCGCGGCAATGGCCAAGCCCAATCCGGCGCCGCCAGCCCGCGTGGAGCCCTGAAAGGCCTGGAACATATGGGTCCGCGCCTTTTCCGAGACACCCGGTCCGGTGTCGGACACCTCGATGATCACCACACTGCCTTCGCGCCGGCCGGTGATGCGGATCTGGTCGCGAGCCGGATCGCGCGCGCCGCGCACTTCCAGCGCCTGCACGGCGTTGCGCGCCACATTGACCAGCACGCGGAACAATTGATCATGATCGGCCTCCACGGTGAGCCCGCGTTCCACCGAGACGATCCAACGGATCGGCACGTCGAGGCCGAGGCCGAGCGCCTCGTGCACCTCCTCGATCAGCGGCCCGACTTCGATGGTCTTGCGTTCGGGCGGTGGCTCCTGCGCGGCTCCGTAGGACAGCGTGGACTGGCAGAACGCGATTGCGCGCTCGAGCGCACGCATCAGCTTGGGCGCGAAACGCTGCACCTTCGGGTCCGGCAAAGTCGACAATTGATCGGAAAACAGTTGCGCCGACGCCAGCAGATTACGCAGATCGTGATTGATCTTCGACACCGCCAGGCCGAGTGCCGCCAGCCGGTTCTTCTGGTGCAGCATGGAGGCGAGCTCGCGCTGCATGGCGGCGAGTTCCACTTCGGCCGTACCGATTTCATCGCCGCGACCTGATTCAGCGATGATGCGCGCCGGATTTTCCGGATCGGCGCGGAACGTGATCATGTTCGCTGTGATCCGCCCCATCGGCCGCACCAGCAGGTAATGTAGCGCGAAGAACACCAGCATCGCGGTGACGCCGGAGATTACCAGCGACAGCAGAAGGATGTTCACGGAGAACGTCAGCATCGCCTTGCGCAGCGGCGCTTCGTCGAGAATGATTTCG
Organism: Pseudolabrys sp.; assembly: GCA_035469145.1. Lineage (GTDB taxonomy): Bacteria > Pseudomonadota > Alphaproteobacteria > Rhizobiales > Xanthobacteraceae > Pseudolabrys. Next base: position 23,670 of record DATISB010000104.1, on the reverse strand, counting down.
ATGAATTGGCCCTCCGCCATTGGCGCCGGGCCGACGAGCCGCAATACATCGTTGGGCATGGAAAACAGCATGGTGTCGAACGCATCCATGATGGCGCGCCACCACGACACGTCGCGCATGTCGATGTCTTGCTCGATCCGCGACGGCACATTGTTGGCGGCCAGCAGGCGGCGCTGGGTGCCCATTTTCATAGCTACCGCGCGCGCGCCGATGCTGTTCAGGATCTGCTTCGCCAGGCTTTCCGGCACCATGCCACTCGGCGCGGCATCGAGCACCAGCGCGGCGGTATGCGCGGCGGCCAGGCGGTCGTTGAGCCAGTTGAGCCGGTAATTGGCGATCGACGGGACATAAATGAGAATTTCCGCCACCATGACGAACAGGATGGTGAGGAACAACAGCTTGCCGGAAAGGCCGATGCGCGGGCCCACCGCAGGGCGCGGCGCCGCTGGCGCAACAGTCTCGCTCGTTGGCTCGGTTCCCGGTTTCAAGTGCACCTCAGCCGAAGATTCGTAGCCAAGCGATGATGCGACGCACCCAAGGGCGCGTCAAACTTGGTGTAAAATAGTCGATGGCCGCGCGTTTGCCGATTTCCGACAGCGTCGGATAGGGCAACACAATGCCGGTGAGGCTGCGAATATTCAGGCCCTGCGCGATCGCCAAAGTCCACATCGCGATCAGTTCTCCGGCCTGCGCGCCGACGATGCTGGCGCCTACGATCTTACCTTTCTTGCTAACGATGACCTTGATGTGACCATGCGTCTCGCGCTCGGCCTGGGCGCGATCGTTGTCGTGATAAGGCCAGCGCAAAATTCGAATTTTGATCTTGCGCGCGCGCGCCTGCGCCTCGGTCAACCCGGTCTGCGCCAGTTCCGGCTCGGTATAAGTCACCCACGGCACCAGGTCGTTGTTCACCTTGACCCGCAGCCGGAACAGCGCGTTCCGGATCACCAGACCGGCGTGGTAATTGGCGGCGTGGGTGAACTGCAATTGTCCAGCCGCCACGTCGCCGATCGCGTAGACGCGCCGGTTGGCGGTCTTGAGCTTTTTGTTCACCAGGATGCCGGAGCGGTCGTACTTGATGCCCACCGCGTCGAGATCGAGCCCATCGGTTGTCGGCTTGCGGCCGGTGGCGACCAGCAGATAGCGGCCTTCGACGGTCTCCTCGCCGCCGGAGCCTTCGAACGTCACCGCCACGCTGCCACTCGCGTACTTGACGCGCACGACCTTGACGCCGCTGCGGATGACGACGCCCTCCCGTTCAAGCTGGTCGAGCACGATCGCGGCGCATTCCGGATCGTCCTTGGCGAGCGGCGCCGCCGCTTCCAGCACGGTCACCGCGCTGCCGAGCCGGCGGAAGGCTTGCGCCATTTCCAGGCCGACCGGACCAGCGCCGATGATAATGAGGCGGCCGGGCCGCTCGGTAAGATCGAAAACGGTATCGTTGGTGAGATAAGGCCCCTCGTCGAGCCCCGGGATCGGCGGCAGAGCCGGCGTCGATCCGGTCGCTATCACAAAACGGCGTGCGCGAATTTCGACATCGTCGCCGACAGTGACGGTCCTGCGGTCCTTGAATTTGGCGTGACCTTTGATCACCCGCACGCCCAGCCCGGCGAAACGTTCCGCCGAGTCGGTGGGCGCAATCGCGGCGATCACGCGCTGCACGTGATCGTGCACCTTGCCGAAATCGACATCGACGGCTTGCGCGGTCACCCCGAACAGTGCGGCGCCGCGCATGATCTGCGCGCGCTTGGCCGCCGCCAGCAATGCCTTCGACGGCACGCAGCCGGTATTGAGGCAATCGCCGCCCATCTGGTGCCGCTCAACCAGCACCACCGGCACGCCGAAGGCAGCCGCGGCCGCGGCAACCGACAGGCCGCCGGAGCCGCCGCCGATCACGCAAATGTCGGGTTTGAGTGTTTCCGCCATGCCCTTAATGCTCTTGCCCGCAATAATAACGCAAAATTCACATCGCCGCGCGCGAGCGCGCGCGCAGTCTTTTCACCACCACCGGCACCAGGGCGAGCAGGCCAAGCGCAATCAGCGCGCCGATCAGTTGCGGCGTCAGCACGTCCTTGGCGTCGAAAATCATGTGACAGTCGGCTCGGCCCGCGGCGAGGCAATCGCTGTTCGCGGCCTGCTGCGCGGCGATGACGCTGTCGAGCCCGGTGCCCGCCAAGGCATAGACCAAGGCGCCCGGAATGACGCCGAGCGCGGTCGCGGCGACAAACGGAGCCAGCTGCACGCCCGCGAAAGCCGGCACCAGGTTAACCAAGAAGAACGGAAAAGCCGGCACCAGCCGCAGGAACAGAAGATAGCTGAAGGCATCGTCGCGGAATCCCCGCGCAAGCTGCGCGGCACGCGGCCCGGCCCGCCGCAACAACGGTTCGCCGAGCGCGGTGCGCGCCACCAGGAAGATGAGCATCGCGCCGATGGTGGCGCCGATCACAGCCGCCGTTGCGCCGACCGCCAGACCGAACAGAAAGCCGCCGGCCACCGTGAGAAATACCGCCCCCGGCAGCGACAGGGCGACGGCGGCAACATAAAGCGCGATATAGGCGAGCAGGGCCAAGACCCGGTGCTCGCTCACGAAGTCGCCGATGGCCATGCGGTGCCTGATCAGCGCCTCGAGCGAAATCCCGCGGCCAATCGTGAAATAAGCGGCGCCGGCGAGCAGGACGACCACGATCAGTGGCATGAGCCGGCGGGTCAGGCTGCGCGGTCGGTTCGCGCTAGGCGGGGTCACGGTCATCCGCGCTATATACACGAGATAGGCCAGCCTGCGGCCCAGGCGGTCCAATCTCACCGCCTTGTGAGCCTTCGTGAGATGGACGCAAAAGGTCCGGCACCCATGCGCGCGGGTCGCATTGACGCGCCCTAGCCCCTCCCTTATAAGCCGCGCAAATCGCGTGCCGATCCGAACGTATGCGGGTTTTCATGGCCGATCTTGGGGGCAAACCGACGCCCTCGCCACGGCGCGACCACCGGAGAATTCATCGTGAAGCGGACCTATCAACCGAGCAAGCTTGTACGCAAGCGTCGTCACGGTTTCCGCACGCGCATGGCCACCAAGGGCGGGCGCAAGGTGCTTTCGGCACGGCGCTCGCGCGGACGCAAGCGGCTTTCCGCCTGACGGCGGGCATCCAAACCGCGCGCATTGCTTCCATGGAACGACTGAGGCAACGGGCGGATTTTCTGGCTGCGGCGTCCGGCATCAAGACCACTGCCGTCGCGTTCGTGCTGCAGGCGCGCAAGCGGGTCGACGACGGGCCAGCGCGGATTGGCTTTACCGTGTCGAAAAAGGTCGGCAATGCGATCGAGCGAAATCGGGTCCGCCGCCGTTTACGGGAAATTGTGCGGATCGCCGGGTCAAACCGGATACGAGCCGGACATGATTATGTGCTAATTGGCCGGCGCGCGGCGCTCAAGGTTCCATTCGCGCGGATTGCCGAAGACTTCGAGGGGGCGCTGCGGCGCATGCACACGGGGCGCAACGGCTACACGGGATCCCGATGACCGACAATAAGAATACGATTCTTGCCATCGCGCTGTCGGCCCTGGTGCTGATCGCCTGGCAGTTCTTCTTCGCCATGCCGCAAGAAAGGGCGAGGCAGGAGAAATTGCAGGCCGAACAGCTTGCGCAGAAGCAGCAGACGCCGGCGCAGCCAGGACAGCCTAGGCAGCCGGTGCCAATACCCGCACAGCCGGGAGTGCCGCAGGCGCCCGGTCAAGCGGCCCAAACTCCCGCAGACATAGCCGCCAACCGCGACGTGGCCCTGGCGAAGTCCCCCCGCGTCCCGATCGCAACCGACAGCCTGCAAGGCTCGATCGCGCTCAAAGGCGGACGCATTGACGACCTGGCGCTGGTCAAGTTTCGCGAGACGGTCGATCCGAAGTCGCCGCCGATCGTGCTGCTGTCGCCATCCGGCAGCCCCGAACCGTTCTATGCCGAATTTGGCTGGACTAATGCCGCCGGCGCCAATGTGAAGGTCCCCGCAGGGGACACGGTGTGGACGCAAGCAAGCTCGGGCGCGCTCCGTATCGACCATCCGGTGACGCTGACCTACGACAACGGCGAGGGCCTCGAATTCCGCCGCACCATCGCGATCGACGACAAGTATCTGTTCACGATCAAGGACGAGGTGGTGAACAAGAGCGACAAAGCGGTCTCGCTGTTTCCGTTCGCACTGATCTCGCGCCACGGTACGCCGAAGACGCTAGGCTATTATATCTTGCACGAAGGCTTAATCGGCAAGTTTGGCGACGAGGGATCGAAGGAAGTCACTTACAAGACAATCGAAGAAAAGAAGATCAATACCTTCAATGCCACCAACGCTTGGCTAGGTATTACCGATAAATATTGGGCCGCGGTGCTGCTACCCAAAACCGACGCCCATGTGATCGCGAACTTCCGGGCCGACAAGCTCGGCACGCTCGAGACCTATCAGACCGACTACCTACTCGACGCGAGGACCATCGCGCCGGGTGCAACCGCAACGGCGGACGCCCGGCTGTTCGCAGGCGCCAAGGAAGTTAAGGTCGTCAACGACTATGAAAAGAAACTCGATCTCAATCACTTCGATCTGCTGATCGACTGGGGCTGGTTCTATTTTATCACCAAGCCGTTGTTCTTCTTGATCGACTACATCTACCGGCTGGTCGGTAATTTCGGCGTCGCGATCCTGCTCGTCACCGTGCTGATCAAGGCGGCATTCTTCCCGCTCGCCAACAAATCCTATGCCTCGATGGCAAAGATGAAGGCAGTGCAGCCGCAGATGGCCGCGCTGAAAGCACGCTATCCCGACGACAAGGCCAAGCAGCAACAGGAGCTGATGGCGCTCTACAAGAAGGAGAAAATCAATCCTCTGGCCGGTTGTCTGCCGATAGCAATCCAAATTCCGGTGTTCTTCTCGCTGTACAAGGTGTTGTTCGTCACCATCGAAATGCGGCACGCGCCATTCTTCGGCTGGATCCATGATCTTTCGGCGCCCGATCCCACCAATGTTTTCACGCTGTTCGGCCTTATTCCATTCGATCCCACGACTCTTCCCGTGGTCGGCAGCTTCCTGCATCTCGGCGCCTGGGCGATCATCATGGGCATCACCATGTGGGCGCAGATGAAGCTCAATCCTGCGCCGCCCGACCCGACGCAGGCGATGATTTTCAATTGGATGCCGCTGATCTTCACCTTCATGCTGGCGACTTTCCCAGCAGGACTGGTGATTTACTGGGCGTGGAACAACTCGCTTTCGGTGCTGCAGCAGAGCGTGATCATGCGCAAACATGGCGCGAAGATCGAGTTAATCGACAATATCAAGGCGTTGTTCGTGAAGAAGAAGCCGCAGCAGTAGCAGACCACCGTGTTCTTCTGAACTTCTGCAGCAATGATGTTCTGCGTCGCCGGGCACCGCACCGATGGATAAGTTCACCCGCGACGAACTCGAGGCCGGCCGGCGCCTGTTCGCCGGCGAGTGGGACTTTGCCGCCGCCGCCGGCTCGGCCATCTCGCTGCCGCCAATGCGCGGCACCGAGATTGCGCTTTCCGGCCGCTCCAATGTCGGCAAGTCGAGCCTGCTCAATGCGCTGACCGGGCGCAAAAACCTGGCGCGCATTTCGCGCACCCCCGGCCGCACCCAGGAGCTGATCTTCTTCACCGGCGGCGGTCTGCTCAACGTGGTGGACATGCCCGGCTACGGCTATGCGGCGGCCGCCAAGAGCAAGATCGCGGCCTGGACCGAGCTGATCCACGCTTACCTGCGCGGGCGCGCCAACCTCGCCCGTATTTATGTGCTGGTGGACGCCCGCCACGGGCTCAAAGCCGCCGACGATCCGATGTTCACTGCGCTTGGCCAAGCCGCCGTCAGCCATCAGATCGTGCTCACCAAATGCGACGCGGTGAAGCCGGCCGAGCTTGCCGGCCGCATCGCCGAGGTCGAGGCCGCGCTCGCCAAACGCCCGGCCGCCTACCCGACGGTGCTGGCCACCTCGGCCCATGACGGCACCGGCATCCCGGAATTGCGCGCCGCGATTGCAAGGCTTTTGGCCGAGCGAAAGCGCTGACTCAGCGCATGATCCCGAAAGGTGGGTACCGGTTTTCGGATAAGATCATTCGCAAACAATACTAATTGGCGAATGCAGCCGACTTCGGCTAGAACCCTGCGGCGTTTCAAGGGAAGGCCAGCGCGATGGGCAAAGCACCCAAATCTGACCTGCAAAAAATCGACCCGCAGACGCAGGCGCGCATCCTGTCGGAGGCGCTGCCGCACATGCAGCGCTATGACGAGGAGATCGTCGTCGTCAAATACGGCGGTCATGCCATGGGCCAGGAGCAGACCGCGCGCGACTTCGCCAGCGATATCGTCCTGCTCGAGCAGACCGCGATCAATCCGGTGGTGGTGCACGGCGGCGGACCGCAGATCGCGGCCATGCTCAAGAAGCTCGGCATCAAGTCGGAATTCGCCGCCGGTCTGCGCATCACCGATGCCGCCACCGTCGAGATCGTCGAGATGGTGTTGGCCGGCTCGATCAACAAGCAGATCGTCGGCTACATCAACGCTGCCGGCGGCAAGGCCGTCGGGCTGTGCGGCAAGGACGGCAACATGGTGCAGGCGCGCAAGGTGACGCGCGCCGTGGTCGATCCGGATTCCAACATCGAAAAGGTGGTCGATCTCGGTTTCGTCGGCGAACCGGAGAAGGTCGATCTCACCGTGCTCAACCACGTGCTCGGCAAGGAGATGATCCCGGTGCTGGCGCCGGTGGCGACCTCGGCGAGCGGCGGCACCTTCAATGTCAATGCCGACACCTTCGCCGGCGCCATTGCCGGCGCGCTCAAGGCCAAGCGCCTCCTGCTGCTCACCGACGTGCCCGGCGTGCTCGACAAGGACAAGAACCTGATTACCGACCTGTCGGTCGCCGACGCCCGCCGCCTGATCGCCGACGGCACCATCTCCGGCGGCATGATCCCCAAGGTCGAGACCTGCATCTACGCGCTCGATCAGGGCGTCGAGGGCGTGGTCATCATGGACGGCAAGATCCCGCACGCGGTGCTGCTCGAATTGCTGACCGACCACGGTGTCGGTACGCTGATGCATCGGTAAGAGGCGATGGCACCATCGCCGCTCGTCACCACCGCATGGCTCGAAGATCATCTGGCGGATCAAAATCTACGCATCATCGAGGTCTGCTCGCTCGCCGACGACAAGATCTACCGCGAGGGCCATATCCCCGGCGCCGCCTGGGTCTACTGGAAATCGGCATGCTGGCACGAGACCGACCGTCAGTTCATTTCGCCCAAAGCCATGGCACGCCTATTCGGCGGCATGAGCATCGGGCCAGACACCACCGTCGTGCTCACCGGTGATCCGGTTCAATTTGGCACTTATGCGTTCTGGGCTTTCACCATGGCCGGGCATCGCGACCTTCGCCTGCTCAACGGCGCGCGCCGCAAATGGATGGCGGAAGGTCGGCCGCTCACGCGCGAGGTAGCGCGCTTTTCCCCGGTTGGCTATCCCGCGCCCGCCGGAAACGCGTCGACGCGCGTCGGCCGCGACCATGTGCGCGACAATCTTAAGAAGCCCGGACGACTGCTGCTCGATGCGCGCTCGCCGGAAGAATATGAAGGCAAGCGCGTCGCCGACTATTCCTTCGCCTTCGACCATGGCGCCGAGCGGGCCGGACGCATTCCCGGTGCGGTGCATCTTTATTTCAAGCGGTTTCTCAACGAGGACGATTCATTTAAGTCGCCGGACGAGATCCGGGCCGTGCTGGCCGCGGCCGGAATCGCGCCTGCGAAGTTCGAAGAGGTCGTCTGCTATTGCCGGCTGAGCCACCGCGCCACGCTCGCCTGGGTCGCGCTTGCCCATGTACTCGGCCTCGGCAACGTCAAGATTTATGACGGCTCATGGACCGAATGGGGCAGCATCGTGGGTTTCCCTATCGAAAAATAGCTCCCCACCTTGGCGGGGACAAGCGAAACGAGTGTCCGTTTCGCGCTCAATGGATGCGCTCTAGCATGGCCGGATGATTCGCCGGTTGATTTGCAGCCTTGCGGAATTGTGCGCGGCCCTGGCCGCACACCCGGCTTACGCCGAGTTCACGCTGTGCAATCGCACCAGCTATCGGGTGGATGCGGCGATCGGGCTGGAAAAGCGCGCCAATGTCGCGACCCGCGACTGGTTCCGCATCGATCCGGGCGCCTGCCGCCAGGTCGTGGACGGCGCGCTCGATGCCGACATGGTCTATGTGCATGCGCGCACGCCGCCGGTCTACGGTAGCGCACCGATGCCGTAAGCCGGACATGCCGAGCTGTGCATACGCGACGGCGACTTCGAGATCAGCAATGCGCGGCTGTCCGGTAAGCCAGCAGGCGCGTTTCACGGCGGCGCAGCCCTCCGTTTCCCCGAAAGGGCCGACGGTCAATCTTGCGGAAGAAGCCGACTACGACCACGCGCAGGCGCGGCTGGCCGGCATCCAGCGCCTGCTGGCGATCGCCGGCTACGACGCCTATCCGATCGACGGCGTGCAGGGCGCCAAGACGCAAGCCGCGCTGACGAAATTCTTGAACGAGCACAAGCTGCCGGCAGACAGCGCAGCGAAACCGGAATTTTTCGATGCCCTGCTCGCTGCCGCCAACAATCCGGAAGGCATCGGCTTTACCTGGTGTAACGATACCAAATACCCGGTGATGACCGCGCTCGGCCTCGTCGAGATGGGTGCGATCGTCACCCGCGGTTGGTATCGGGTGGCGGCCGGCCAATGCCTGCGGCCGGACCTGCGCGGCGATCCGCACCGGCTTTACAGCTATGCCGAGGCAGTCGACGGTAATGGCCGTACGATCAGGCAAGGCGATGCGGCGCTTTCCTGGGGCGGCAATGTCGCGCTCTGCACCCGCGACGGCAAGTTCGAGCTAAGCGATCACAAGGACTGCGCCGCGCGCGGCTTGAATTCGGCCGGCTTTGCCGTCATCGATTTGGGCGGCCAGCTGTCGACCACCGTGCGTTTCAAGGCTCCTTGAACACAGAAAAGGTCTGTTTTCGGGTATTTAGTTTGCTTTGCGGTTGCGGTTATTCGTGAGATATTGCGTCCGGGAGAACATTTTAATGACTGACCGCCCTTGTCGCGTCCTGATGGTCTATCCGCGGTTTGCGTCGGACTCGTTCTGGGTCTACACGCCGGCCTGCGAAATCGTGGGCGCCCGCTACCCGACCGCTCCGCTCGGGATGATTACCGTCGCGGCGATGCTGCCGTCCGACTGGGAAGTGCGGCTCGTCAACCGCAATACCGAGGACTTGGGCGACGGCGATCTGGAGTGGGCCGATATGGTGATGACCGGCGGCATGCTGTTCCAGCAGGCCGACGCGCTGCGCATCACCGCGATGGCCCACGCGCTCGGCAAACCGGTCGTGGTCGGCGGGCCGGACGTCAGCTCGCATCCCTACGTATACAAGGCGTGCGACTTCCAGATTCTCGGTGAAGCCGAAAGCGTCATCGATGCGTTCATCGCAGCCTGGCAGGCCGGGCAGCGCTCGGGCGTATTCGAAGGCCCAAAATTCCAGGTCGACGTCACGACAACTCCGATCCCGCGCTTCGATCTGCTCAAGTTCGACCAGTATCTCTATATCGGTGTGCAATTCTCGCGCGGCTGTCCATTTACCTGCGAGTTCTGTGACATCATCGAGCTCTATGGCCGCAACCCGCGCGCCAAGACGAACGCGCAGATGCTGGCGGAACTCGACCGCTTGCACGAGCTCGGCTACCGCGGCCATGTCGATTTCGTCGACGACAATCTGATCGGCAACAAGAAGGCGGTGAAGACCTTCCTGCCCCACCTGAAGACCTGGCTCGAGCAACACGACTATCCGTTCGAGTTCTCGACCGAGGCGTCGCTCAATCTCGCCGACGACGAGGAACTTCTGCGGCTGATGCGCGATGCGAATTTCTTCGCCGTCTTTGTCGGCATCGAAAGCCCCGACACCGAGACGCTCATGCAGATGCGAAAGAAGCAGAATACGCGCCGCAACATCGCCGAGAGCATTCATCGCATCTATGCGCACGGGATGTTTGTCACCGCGGGCTTCATCGTCGGCTTCGACACGGAGAATGGGTCCATTGCCGAGCCCATGATCGACCTGATCGAGGAGACGGCCATTCCCGTGGCCATGGTGGGCCTGCTCTATGCACTGTCCAGCACCCAGCTCGGCCGGCGCCTCACCAAGGAGGGACGCCTGCATGCGGGCCACGACGTGCAGGTTACCGGCGACGGCGATCAATGCACGGCCGGCTTGAACTTCGACACGTTACGGCCGCGGGCTGACGTGTTGGACGATTATCGCCGCGTGCTCCAGGAAGTTTACGACCCAATCGCTTTCGCCGGCCGCCTGAAGCGCCTGTCGGCCATGCTGGACCGCTCAAAGGGGAGACGTGAGCCACCGGCGGGCGACATCAAGCTCAAGGCCGGCGCGCTCGCAACCGTGCACCGAATCATCAGCCAGATGCCGGAGGTGCGCGAAATTTTCTGGCAGACCTTCACCGAATGTGCAGCGAGCAACCCCAAGTCGGTGCGATTCCTGGTGTTGATGATGGCCATCTATCTTCACGTTGGTCCGTTCTCGCGCAAGGTCATTGCCACCATCGACCGCCAGATTGCAACCCTGCACAACCAGCCGCCGCCGAGACGCGCGGTTGCTCAGGAATCGGCCGCGGCCGCGATGTGACTTACGGCCGCTCGCAACCGCACGCTCGACAGCCTTGACGCTATCGCCTCGCAAACCCCGCGGATTCGCGCGCATCGACACCTGGGTGTTCGATCTCGACAACACGCTCTATCCGCATCATCTGCTCTGGCAGCAGGTCGACGATCGCATTCGCGCTTACGTCGCCGAATTTCTGAAAGTGTCAAAGGACGAGGCGTTCCGGGTTCAGAAGGACTATTACAAGCGCTACGGCACCACCATGCGCGGATTGATGTCCGAACACCGGCTCAACCCGGATGACTATCTCGAATACGTCCACCAGATCGATCACTCGCCGCTCGAGCCAAATCCGGCGCTCGGCACCGCGCTGGGGAAATTGCCGGGCCGTAAGCTCATCCTCACCAACGGCACCCGCAAGCACGCCGATGCGGTGATGCGGCGGCTCGAAATCGATCAGCATTTCGAGGACGTGTTCGACATCGTCGCCGCCGAGCTCGAGCCCAAGCCGGCCACGAAAACCTATGAACGCTTCCTGGCGCGCCATGATGTGGATGCGGCCAGGGCCGCCATGTTCGAGGATCTCGCGCGCAATCTGGAGGCGCCGCATGCGCTCGGCATGATCACCGTGCTGGTGGTGCCGGAAGGCCAGCGCGAGGTGTTTCGCCAGGACTGGGAATTGGAAGGGCGCGATGAGCCGCATGTCGACAATCTGACCGACGATCTCGCCGGATTTCTTGAGCGAATCCTTAAGCCCCAGCGCACTGCTTGACATCCCCTGCCCGGCCCCCGACAAACCGCTCCAAACAAAGCGCCGGGTTGCCCCATGTCTAACGACAAGCTTGCCAAGATCATCGACGACGCCTTCGAGAGCCGCGACAAGATCGGTCCGAAGACCAAGGGCGCGGTACGCAAGGCCGTCGATTTCGCGCTTGACCTGCTCGACTGCGGCGAGGCGCGCGTGGCCGAGAAACAGGCGGACGGCTCCTGGCGGGTCAATCAGTGGCTCAAGAAAGCGGTATTGCTGTCGTTCCGGCTCAACGACATGAGCGTGATCGCGGGCGGCCCCGGCAAGGCAGTGTGGTGGGACAAGGTCGATTCCAAATTCAAGGGCTGGAACGCCGCGCGCTTCCGCAAAGCCGGCTTCCGCGCCGTGCCTGGCTGCGTGGTGCGCCGCTCGGCGTATATCGCGCCCGGCGTGGTGCTGATGCCGTCCTTCATCAATCTCGGCGCCTATGTGGACTCAGGCACCATGATCGACACCTGGGCCACCATCGGCTCTTGCGCGCAGATCGGCAAGAACTGCCACATCTCCGGCGGCGCCGGCATCGGCGGCGTGCTCGAGCCGCTGCAGGCCGGGCCGGTGATCATCGAGGACAATTGCTTCGTCGGCGCGCGCTCGGAAGTGGCGGAAGGCGTGATCCTGCGCACCAGCGCGGTGCTGTCCATGGGCGTGTTCCTCGGCGCCTCGACCAAGATCGTTGACCGCGAGAGCGGCCAGGTGACGCAAGGCGAGGTGCCGGCCTATTCGGTGGTGGTGCCCGGTACGCTGCCGGGCAAGAGCGGCGGCCCAGGCCTCTATTGCGCGGTCATCGTCAAACGCGTGGACGAGCGCACGCGGTCGAAGATCAGCATCAACGAGTTGTTGAGGGATTGAAAGGCGAACGCTAGTCATGTCCGCCGATCCGCTCGCCATTGCCCGCGATCTGCTGCGCTGCCGTTCCGTCACGCCAGCGGAGGGCGGCGCGCTCAAGTTCCTCGAAGGCATCCTGAAAGCGGCCGGCTTCACGGTGCATCGCATGACCTTCAGCGAGCCGGGCGCAGACGACGTGGAGAATCTCTACGCCCGCATCGGCACGGCGTCGCCGCATCTGATGTTCGCCGGCCATACCGACGTAGTGCCGCCCGGCGACGAGAAGGGGTGGCAGCATCCGCCGTTCGCCGGCGAGGTGGCAAACAACGAGCTCTACGGCCGTGGCGCGGTCGACATGAAGGGCGGCATCGCCTGCGCACTCGCCGCCGTGCTTGATCATCTCGGAGCGCGCGGCGGCAAGCCGAAAGGCTCGCTCTCGTTTCTGATTACCGGCGACGAGGAAGGCATCGCGGTCAACGGCACGCCCAAGCTTTTGCAATGGGCCGCCGCGCGCGGCGAAGAATTCGACCACTGCATTTTGGGCGAGCCGAGCAATGTCGCGGAACTGGGCGACACCATCAAGATCGGCCGCCGCGGCTCGCTCAACGGCCACCTTATCGTGACCGGCCGGCAAGGCCATGTCGCCTATCCGCAGCGGGCGGAAAATCCGATCCGCGGGCTGGTGGCGCTCATTGCGGCGCTGCAGGCCAAGCCGCTCGACAGCGGCACCGCCCTGTTCCCGCCCTCGCATCTGGAATTCACCTCGGTCGACGTCGAAAACAAGACGGTCAATCTCATTCCCGGCGAGGCGCGCGCGCGCTTCAACATCCGCTTCAACGACAAGCACACGCTGGATTCGCTGAAAAAGCTGATCGAGCGGCGCGCGGCCAAGGCGGCCAGCGGCAAAATCAAATTCGAGCTTCAGTGGGAACCGTCGAACGCCTGGGTATTCGTCACCGAGCCGGGCCCGTTCACTGAGCTGGTAACCGAGGCGATCACGAAAGTCACTGGCCGCACGCCGCAACTCTCCACCAGCGGCGGCACCTCCGACGCGCGCTTCATCACCGCCCGGTGCCCGGTGGTGGAATTCGGCCTGGTCGGGCAGACCATGCATGCGGTGGACGAGCGCGTGCCGGTCGCCGACCTGCGCGCACTGACCACAATTTATCGGACGATCATCGACCGCTATTTTGCCGCGTAATCCACCCGCATCAGATAAAGCCCGTCTGGCGGCGCCACCTGGCCGCAGGCGGTGCGGTCGCGCGCAGCGAGCACCTTGCCGAGATCGTTGGTGCTCCATTTGCCCTCGCCGGCCATGACCAGCGAGCCGACCATCGAGCGAACCTGGCTGTGCAGGAACGAGCGCGCGGACGTCGTCACGCGCAACTCATCGCCGTGGCGTTCCACATCGAGCTGGTCGAGCGTTTTCACCGGCGACTTGGCCTGGCATTCGGTCGAACGGAACGTGGTGAAGTCGTGCTTGCCGATCAGGTGTTGCGCGGCGGCGTGCATTGCCGCGGCGTCGAGCGGGCGCGGCACGCGCCAGGCGTGGCCGGCGTCGAGCGTCAAATCAGCGCGCCGGTTGATGATACGATAGAGATAGTGGCGCTTGACCGCCGAGGTGCGGGCATTGAAGCCGTCGGCCACCCGCTGGGCAGCCAGGATCGCCACAGGGTGAGGGCGTAAATGCGCGTTGAGCGCGTCGCGCACGGTGTCGGTATTCCAGTCCTTCGCGAGATCGACATGCGCCACCTGCCCCCGCGCGTGCACGCCGGCATCGGTGCGGCCGGCGCCCTGCACCGGGGTCTTTTCGCCCGATAATACTTCGATCGCCGTGGTCAGGACGCCCTGCACGGTGGGCCGGTCGGCCTGGATCTGCCAGCCGGCGAAGGGTGCACCGTCATATTCGATGGTCAGCTTGTAGCGGGGCACGATTGATTCACCTCAAATCCAACGGCGGGCTGGTTTCCTATACTTGCCTCCAAAAGCGGGAGTTAAGTCCATGAAACGTGAGTTTAAACGGCAAATCGTCGATCTGCTCAACGAGCACCGTATCATGACGATGGCCACAAACCGGCCCGACGGCTGGCCGCAGGCGACGGTGGTCGGCTACGGCAACGACGGGATGGTCATCTACTGCCTGATTTCCCGCGACAGCCAGAAATACGCCAACATCATGCGCGATCCGCGCGTTTCCCTCGCCATCGCCAAGGATTACCCGCAGCCGCTGCAGATCAAAGGCCTGTCGATCGCGGCAACCGCCGCCGTGGTCACCGACCCGGGCGAGATCGACCACGCTGCCGAGATCCGTCTGCATCGCTATCCGGAATACCGGGTGATGCCGCGCCCCGACCCCGCCGCCGTGCCCACGTTGCGGCTGACGCCCGAGATCGTCTCCATCCTCGACTATTCCAAGGGCTTTGCGCATACCGATCTCGTTCGCGTCACCGACAACGATCTCGCCGAATTCATCGAAGCGCGCCGCCACCATTGGGCGGGATTTCACGCGGCGTAATCTACACCGTCACCCTTCGAGGGCCGCGCTTCGCTCACACCTCAGGATGACGGATCAAGTTATACGCATCCCCCGTTTCACCGGCGTGCCGCGCAGGAATTCTTCCACCGCCATCGGCTGCCGACCGGCACGCTGCACTTGGATGAGCTGCACCGCACCGTCGCCGCAGGTGATGGTCAGACGGTCGTCGAGCAATGTGCCGGGCGCGCCGCGCCCCTCGCCTCTGGTCGAACGCAGCGCCTTGACCCGCACGCCGCCGACTTCGAACCAGGCGCCCGGAAACGGCGACAGGCCGCGAATGTGGTCGTGCACCTGATTCCACGGTTTGGTCCAATCGATGCGGGTCTCGTCCTTGCTTATCTTCGTCGCGTAGGTGACGCCCGCCTCCGGCTGTGGCGTGAGCGACAGGGAGCCGCGCTCCGCCGCGGCAATCACGCGCAGCATCAGATCGGCGCCGAGCCGCGCCAGCGCGTCGTGCAGGTCGCCTGCCGTCATGTCGGGTCCAATCGCGACGCGCTCCGCCATGGCCATGGCGCCGGTGTCGAGGCCTTCGTCCATCTGCATGATGGTAACGCCACTCTGCGTATCGCCCGCCATGATGGCGCGGTTGATCGGCGCGGCGCCACGCCAGCGCGGCAGCAACGAGGCATGCACGTTGAAGCAACCGAGGCGCGGGGCCTGCAAAATCGCCTTCGGCAGGATCAGGCCATAGGCGGCGACCACTGCCGCATCGGCGCTGTGCGCACGGAACGCCGCCTCAGCCTCGGCGCTCTTGATCGTTGCTGGCGTTGCGACCCGCAGCCCGAGCCGGCGCGCCTCGCGCTCCACCGGGCTCGGCTGCAGCTCCATGCCGCGGCCGGCGGGCTTAGGCGCGCGGGTATATATATCCACAATCTCGTGCCCGGCTGCTGCGAGCTCGAGCAGCGTCGGCACCGCGAAATCGGGCGTACCCATGAAGATCAGGCGCATGCAGGCACCGCCAGATTTATCCAATGTGATGCGAAGGCTCTTTGTCCTCGGAAAGCGGCTTGGCCGGCTCGCCGCGCTTGGCCGCCTTCTTGAACCGTTTCATCACCATGCTGCGCTTGAGCTTGGAAATATAGTCGATGAACAAAACGCCGTTGGTGTGGTCGATCTCGTGCTGCAAACAAGTGGCGAGCAGACCGGTGGCTTCGATCTCGCGCGGCGCGCCATCGAGATCGAGATATTTGACGCGCACCGCCGACGGCCGCTCGACCTCCTCGTAATATTCCGGGATCGACAGACAGCCTTCCTCGTAGGTTGCCCGCTCGTCCGCTTTCCAGGTCACTTCCGGATTGATGAAGACCAGCGGCGCCTTCGGGTCGTCCTTCTTGGCGAGGTCCATGGTGACGACGCGCTGCGCCACGCCGATCTGGATGGCGGCCAGCCCGATGCCGGGCGCCGCGTACATGGTCTCGAACATGTCATCGACTAGTTTGCGCAGCGACCTGTCGATCGCCTTCACCGGCTCGGACTTCAGCCGCAGCCGCTTGTCGGGAAGGATGAGGATGTCACGGACAGCCATGCGCGCGATGTAAGCGGTAGCGCTACCTTGGTCAATGCGGGCCTTTCCCCTTGAGCGACGGGCGTTATCGCCCTACCGTTCGCCCTTCGTTCGCTACGCCCAAGCGAATCGCGGTAGAAGCTGCACATGCTGGAAAACCTCCTCCTCGTTCTTGCCCTGATCATCGCGATCGGAGTCGTCGCCATCCTCGTGCTGCTGCTGCGCCCACTCGCGGCGCCGGTCGATCACGCGGCCGAGCAGCGGCTGGCCGATCTCAATGCCCGCATCCAGACCATGGGTGAAATGTTGGCGCGGGCGCAGTCGCAATTGCAGCAGACCGTGCACGAGCGGCTCGATGCGGTGACGCAGAACCTCGGCGAGTCGATGAAGACATCGACCAAGAACACGACCGATCATCTGCAGCAGCTGCATGCGCGGCTCGCCGTCATCGACAGCGCGCAGAAGAACATCACCGACCTCGCGACCCAGGTAAATTCGCTGCAAGGCATCCTTGCCAACAAGCAGTCGCGCGGCGCCTTCGGCCAGGGCCAACTGGAGGCGATCATCGCCGACATGCTGCCGAAAGGCGCCTATGAATTCCAGTTCACGCTGTCGAATAAGTCGCGGCCGGATTGTGCGATCTTCATGCCCGATTCCGGCCCGCTGATCATCGACGCCAAATTTCCGCTCGAAGGCATGACCGCGTTGCGCGCCGCCACCAGCGACGATGAGCGCAAGCTGGCGGTCCAGCGCGTCAAGCAGGACATCATCAAACATATTTCCGATATCGTCAAATACATGATCCCGGGCGAGACCCAAGACATTGCGCTGATGTTCATTCCGTCCGAGTCTGTGTACGCGGAATTGCACGAGCGCTTCGACGACATCGTGCAGCGCGCGCACCGCGCGCGCGTGATGATCGTGTCGCCGACGCTGATGGTGATGGCGATACAGGTCATCAAGCAGGTGCGCAAGGACGCACAAATGCGCGAGGCCGCCGACCAGATTCGTGACGAAGTCGGCCACATGATGAAGGACGTGCGGTTGCTCAGCGAACGCGTACGCAAGCTGCAAACGCATTTTGGGCAAGCGAATGAGGACGTCATCAATATCCTGACTTCGACCGGCCGGATTGAGAAACGCGCAACGAACATTGAAGAACTCGATTTCGATAGCGATGCCCCGAAAAACGCAGAAATGATTCCCGCGCCGATCCGCAAGCTGGAAGCTGGCGAATAGCGCATGACCGCCGCGCCCGGCACCGCGCAACCGCGCCCCTCCTTCGTCGACGCGCTGACGGTGTACCTGAAGCCGCGCGTGTTGATCGTGCTGTTCCTCGGCTTCTCGTCCGGGCTGCCGCTGGCGCTGTCCGGCGCGACGCTCTTGGTGTGGATGCGCGAATCCGGCGTCGATCTCGGCACCATCGGCCTGTTCGCGCTGGTCGGCACGCCCTACACGGTGAAATTCCTGTGGGCGCCGCTCACCGACGCGCTCGACGTGCCGTTGCTGGGGCGCTGGCTCGGCCGCCGCCGCGGCTGGCTGGTATTCACACAAATCTTGCTGATGGCGGCGATCGTGTTCCTCGGCTCCTGCAATCCGGCGGTGGCGCCCGGCCTGGTCGCGTTGGGCGCACTGCTGGTCGCCACCGCTTCCGCCACGCAGGACATCGTGGTCGACGCCTTCCGGGTCGAGAGCCTGCCGGAGAACGAGCAGGCCGCCGGCATGGCCTCCTATGTAGCGGCCTATCGCATCGGCATGCTGATCTCGACCGCCGGCGCGCTGTTTCTGGTCAGCGCTATTCAGGCTTACGGCTTCGACAAGCAGGCGGCCTGGCACTGGGGCTATGTGGCGATGGCCGCGCTGGTGCTGATCGGCACCGCGACCGCGCTGCTCGCCACCGAGCCGAAGCGCTCGCGCCAGGCGGAGGCCGTGCATGCCCATCAGAAGCGCTTCGCGCGCGTGGCCGAGGCAGCCGTCGGCGCGTTCAAGGATTTCCTGAGCTACGAGATGGCGTTTGCCATGCTCGCCTTCGTGGTGCTGTTCAAGTTCACCGACGCGCTCAGCGGCGCCATGACGGCGCCGTTCGTGATCGACCTTGGATTTACCCGCAACGAATACGCCGCGATCGTCAAAGGCGTCGGGCTGGCGGCGCTGCTCGCCGGCGGCTTTGCCGGCGGCTTCGTCGCGCGCGCCTTGCCGTTGGCCCCCAGCCTGTGGATCGGCGCCATCCTGCAGGCGGCGGCCAATCTCGGCTTCTGCTGGGTCGCGTTCGCCGGCCACGACCTCACCGCGCTTACAATCGCCATCACGCTGGAAAATTTCACTAGCGCCATCGGCACGGTGATGTTCGTGGCATACCTGTCGGCGCTCTGCCAGAACCCACTGCATACGGCCACGCAATACGCGCTGCTCACCGCGCTCGCTGCGGTCGGGCGCACGTACCTCTCGTCGGGCGCGGGCTTCATCGCCGAATCGACCGGCTGGGTCACGTTTTTCGTGATCTGCGCGCTCGCCGGACTTCCCAGTTTAATATTGCTGGCCTGGCTGCAACGGAGCGGGCATTTCAAGCGGCTGGAGCCGCGGAAGAATTAGACCCGTCACCCTGAGGAGCGATCGAAGCGAGCCTCGAAGGATGACGGATTAAATCAAAACAACGTCCGCTGCTTGATCGCGGCGGAAAGCGTGCCCTCGTCGAGATAATCCAACTCGCCGCCGACCGGCACGCCGTGCGCGAGCCGCGTCACCTTCACGTTCGCTTCGTGCAATAGCTCGGTGATGTAATGCGCGGTGGTCTGGCCGTCGACCGTGGCGTTGAGCGCCAGGATCAATTCCTTCACCTGCGGCTCATGCGCGCGCGAGATCAGCGAGTCGATCGCCAAGTCCTGTGGGCCGACGCCATCGAGCGGCGACAGCGTGCCGCCAAGCACGTGATAGCGGGCATTGACCGCATGCGCGCGCTCGAGCGCCCACAGGTCGGCGACATCGGCCACCGCCACGATGATCGACTGATCGCGCTTGGTGTCGGTGCAAACCGTACACGGGTTCTGCGTGTCGATATTGCCGCAGGTCTTGCAGATTTCGATCTTCTCCATCGCCGTCTGCAAGGCGGAGGCCAGCGGCGCCATCAGCAGTTCGCGCTTCTTGATGAGATGCAGCGCCGCGCGCCGCGCCGAGCGTGGTCCTAAGCCGGGCAGCCGCGCCAGCAACTGGATCAGGCGCTCGATTTCGGGTCCGGCAACGGCGGCGGCCATTAAGTCAGGTTCATCCCGGGCGGCAGCGGCAGACCGCCGGTCAGGCCCTTCATCTTCTCCTGCATGACGGCCTCGGCCTTGCGCCGCGCGTCGGCATGCGCCGCCACCAGCAGGTCCTCGACGATTTCCTTTTCCGACGGCTTGTAGAGAGAATCGTCGATCTTGACGCCCTTGAGATCGCCCTTGGCGGAAAGCCGCACGCTCACCATGCCGCCGCCCGCCGTGCCCTCGACCTCGATGCGGTCAAGCTCGGCTTGCAGCTCCTGCATCTTGGATTGCAGTTGCGCGGCCTGCTTCATCATGCCCAGGAAATCGGCCATCGCTTATTCCTCGACTTCGTCGCCAGGGACCGCGCCGGACGGAGTTCCAGCCTCCGGCGCGTTTTGCGTCACGCCAACCACCTTGGCGCCGGGAAAGCGCTTGAGCACCGCCTGCACCAGCGGATCGCTTTGCACGCCGCGCTCGAGTTCCGCCTGCCGCTCTTCCGCCTGCGCGCGCACGGTGGCGCCGCCCTGTTCCTGCGAGACTACCACCATCCAGCGCTTGCCGGTCCAGGCGGTGAGCTTGCGTTGCAGGTCGTGCACCAGCGTTTTCGGCGCGCTGGCCTCAAGCGCGATCTCGAGTTGCCCGTCCTCGCAGCGCACCAGCCGCACATCGCGCTCCAGCGCCATCTTCATCGAAATGTCGCGCTTCTCCTGCGTCAGCGCAATCAGCGCCTCAAACGAGCCAATAGTCAAAGTCGGCGCGGTGGCGACAGGCTCACTCTCAGCCACCGGATTCTCGGCGGTACGCGGCGATGCTGCTGCGGAAGATCGCGGCGAGCCGCGCGGCACGTCGTAGCGCGGCGTAAAATTCTGCGCCGGCGCCTGCGCTGAAGCCGCCCCGCCATTGCCTCGCGCCGCGCCTTCCCCGCCGAGCAAGCGCACGACTTCGTCCGGCGTTGGCAGATCGGCGGCATAGGCAATACGTACAAGAATCATCTCGGCGGCGGCGACCGGCCGGCCGGAGGCCTGCACCTCGCCGACACCCTTGAGCAGCATCTGCCAGGTGCGCGACAGCACGCGCATCGATAGTTGCGCCGCGAAGGCGCGACCGCGCACGCGTTCGGCTTCCGACAGCGACACGTCGTCGGCGACCGACGGCACCACTTTCACGCGGGTGACGAAATGGGTGAATTCGGCGAGGTCGCTCAACACTACGCCTGGATCGGCGCCGATATCGTATTGCTCGCGCAGTTCCTTAAGCGCGGCGGCGACGTCGCCCTTCATCAGCGCCTCGAACAGGTCGACTACGCGCACGCGGTCGGCGAGGCCGAGCATCTGTCGCACATCTTCGGCGCGCACCAGCCCCGCCGCATGGGCAATGCTCTGATCGAACAGCGACAGCGAATCGCGCACCGAGCCTTCGGCCGCGCGCGCGATGATGCCGAGCGCTTCCGGCTCTGCTTCAACGCCTTCTTTGGTCGCGATATTGGCAAGGTGCGCCATCAGCACGTCGGCCTCGACCCGGCGCAGGTCAAACCGCTGGCAGCGCGACAGCACCGTCACCGGCACTTTCCGGATTTCAGTGGTGGCGAACACGAATTTGGCGTGCTCCGGCGGCTCCTCCAGCGTCTTCAGGAAGGCGTTGAACGCCGCCGTCGAGAGCATGTGCACTTCGTCGATGATATAGACCTTGTAGCGCGCGCTGGCCGGCGCATAGCGCACGCTGTCGTTGATCTGGCGCACGTCGTCGACGCCGGTATGGGAGGCGGCGTCCATTTCCAAGACGTCCATGTGCCGGCTTTCCATGATCGCCTGGCAATGTATGCCCGGCACCGGCATGTGGATGGTCGGGCCCTTCACCGACCCGTCCGGCAGTTCGTAATTCAGCGCCCGGGCGAGAATCCGCGCCGTGGTGGTTTTTCCGACCCCGCGCACGCCGGTAAGGATCCAGGCTTGCGGAATCCGCCCGGTCTCGAATGCGTTCGAAACAGTCCGGACCACGGCGTCCTGGCCGATCAGGTCCTCGAAGCTGGAGGGGCGGTATTTCCGCGCCAGCACGCGATAATGCTTGCCCGCCTCCGGCGGGCCGCCGAGGTCGAAGCCGCCCTGCTGGGCGCTGTCGGGACCGTTGGGGGGCATTAAGGGAGCGCCAGCGTCGGTCATCGATCGATCCGCACTTGATTGTCTCTCGAGGCCGGCTTGCGGAACGGGAACGAAATCCAGCGCAGGACGGGGCCGCCCATCTTGCGCGATTCGCTCGAAAAAACAGGTAGGAGACTGACGAGCGACCCGATCCGGACCTCGTTAGGGCTGCTTCCTTCCGGACCTGACCCGGTTGGCGAGTGGCTCGTCCACCGCCAATCTCCCGGCCCTTATTTGGGGCCAAAAGAGCCGGAAAGCAAGCGGGGCGGGGCGGAGTTTGCGGGACTTGTGCGGAAACGCGGAAAGGCTTTAGTTGCCGTCATGCCCTCCGAAAACCCCGCCTGGTCGCTGCATTCACAGCTCAAAAAAGACACCATCGACATCGGCGACCTGCCGCTGTGCCGCGTGCTTGTCATCAAGGATGCGCACTACCCCTGGCTGCTCCTGGTGCCGCGGCGGCCCGAGGCTGTGGAAATCATCGACCTTGACGAGGTCGAGCAGGCCCAGCTGATGACGGAAATCAGCCGCGTCGCCCGCGCGCTGAAAGAGATCACCAAATGCGACAAGCTGAATATCGCCGCGCTCGGCAATGTGGTGCCGCAGCTGCACGTGCATGTGATCGGGCGTCGCACCAGCGACGCCGCCTGGCCGCGTCCGGTCTGGGGGGTGATGCCGCCGCTCGAGCATGACGCCGAGGAAGTCCAGAATTTCATCAGCGCGCTTCGCCGCAAGATTTGGCTCGGTTAGGACATGACAGCATTCGACTCGTTTCCCCTGGGGCAGCCGGCCTTCGTTTCCCACATTCTCGATCGCGCCGCGCATTTGCGCAGCGACGACACCAAACTGATGGCGCTGGAAGGGCACCGCGACGCCCGTGCCTATGTGGTGTATCGCGACTCGCTGGTCGTGAAGCAGGAGGCCGGTGGTCCGCGCGCGCTGCTCAGCATCGACGAGGCGCTGAAATTCGGCGCCAATCCAGGCACGATCTTCCTCGGATTGCGCGACGGCGCCGCGATATTCGGCATGGGCATTTCGGCCGCGGCGGTGGAAAATCTGCTGCCCCGTAACGACGTCGCCGTCACCGAACTGCGCGGCATGGCGATGCAGGGCGTGGTGCCGCCCAGCCAGCTCTCGGCGATCGCGATGGCGAAATCGATGGTGAACTGGCATCAGCGCCATGGTTACTGCGCCAATTGCGGAACCCGCACGGCGATGAAGGAAGGCGGCTGGAAGCGCGATTGCCCGAACTGCAAGGCCGAGCATTTCCCGCGCACCGACCCCGTCGTGATCATGCTGGTGACCTCGGGCGACAAATGCCTGCTCGGACGGCAGAAGCAATTTCCGCCGGGTATGTGGTCGTGCCTGGCGGGGTTCGTCGAAGCCGCCGAGACCATCGAGGATGCGGTGCGGCGCGAGATCTTCGAGGAATCCGGAATTCGCTGCACCGACGTCAATTATTACATGACGCAGCCCTGGCCCTATCCGTCATCCCTGATGATCGGATGTACCGCGCGCGCCACCAACGAGGATATCGTTGTCGACCGCGCGGAACTGGAGGATGCGCGATGGTTCGACCGGGCCGAGGCAACGCTGATGCTGAGACGGGAACATCCGGACGGACTGGCCGGGCCGCACCCGTTTGCCATTGCCCATCATTTGGTCGGCCGGTGGCTGCAGATAGACCTGGCCGAACGCGCATAGCTGGAACTCTCTCATGGCTCGCCGATTAACGTCGGAAGTCCGCTTCCGTCAGATGGCAGGACGGACGTGATGGACAAGCCGATGAACTTTCGGGCTGCCCCGAAAATCCCTCCGCGCATTCTCTGCATCGGCATGCCGGTGCGCGATCTCACGTTCCGAATCGACGAATTGCCGGAGCGCGGCTTCAAGGTGAATGCCAGCCATTTCGAGGAAATCTGCGGTGGCAACGCGCTC
>DATISB010000103.1:0-18457 GCA_035469145.1 Pseudolabrys sp. | reverse complement strand
CTTCTGCCGGAACGAACAACCGGCTCGATTCGACTAGCGCAAAATGTCAAGTGCAGTTGCCGTCAAAACAATCGATCCCATGCCAGCGAGCATGATAATCGCTGAAGCCCGGCCAACGACTTCGCAGCAGTGATTAAATCCTGATCTGAGCAGCATGAAACGACCATAGGCCGCTCGTGCGTGAGGCCAGTGTGACGCAGCTCACACAGGTGAAAAATTTAATAAGCGCCGCCGCAGAGGCAATTGCATAAGCCCGCAGGAGTCCCTTCATCCACGCGACATTGATCTCATGGCCTTCGCCGAGTGCTACACCGGGGCCATTCATAAAGTCGAGGTCGCTTAGTCTTTCAAGTTCGTTGTCGTCCACGACGCCCGTCGAACTACTGCAGAAGCCGATCTTTAAACGAATATACAAGTTAAGTTCGACCCCGCAGTCCGCCGCCTTGCATTGGAACGCCTTGCCCTCACCCCACTGATCCATCAGAAACGGCCACTTCGTCTCGACCCACACCGGGTGGTGAGGAGCGACGGTTACGGGGCCGGCTCTCTGCAACTCAGGAACAAAATAAAGCGCCTATACGAGCAACCCCGCCGACTCCGAACGCGGCGGCGACTGTTGCGGTGAGTCTCATCGCGCTTCCATTTAAATTCGCGCATTAGTTCGCGGGTAGACCTGCAATTTCGCGCGCCGGTCCGGTCACTTCGAGAATATGAAGTCCGGTGTTAGCCCGATCGACCACATAGATATAGCCGCGCCCGTCGGTTTCGACATTGTTGCTCTGTATCGCAACCTTGCAGACGTCCTGCCCATTCACTTTGATGCAACGTTTGTCTGTTGCCGCCGTAATCGCGGGTATGAAGTAACCAACTTCCTTGGGATGGTATGGATCACGGATATCGATCGCACGGACCCCTGCATTGAACCAAGTTACAAAAGCGAGCTTGCGGAAGAAAACCGGCGCCATGCTCTCATTGGATGAATGCGACCCGAATCGACCGCCGCGCTCGCAGAAATTCCCGCTCGCCTCCGACACTGAATAGCTAGCCACGACCATTGGCTTTGTCTCGACGGTCGCGTCGACGAACCACACCATTTGCCGCGCTTCGCCAACCTGGCACTCATTGATCAGAGATTCATCAACAATCATAACCATGTTGCGCTGGCTGGCAAACTTATCGCTGGAAAAGTTTGGGATGGCCATTTTCCCCAACGGATATGTTGTGTGTGCACCGTTGAGCGGCGACATTTCCATTTCGCCGATGACCGGAGCGCGCAAGTTGTCTGGCGTGGGCTCTTTCGGGCCACTAATCAGTTTGCCGCGATCGACGATCTGCAAAATACCGCCCTTGTTGGTGCCGTATCCAAAATAGACACGGTTACTGGCCGGTCCGGTTGAGATCATGCCGTGCAATTCAGTTGGCACGCGACCCGTTGAGCCCGGCTCCTGGCCCGGCAAACCGAATTCACGAATTTTAGCCGGCTTAGACGGATCGCTGAGATCATAGACTTCGGTCATGCGACGAATGCGCCAGCTCTGTACGCCGGACACCAGAAAGGCGATGCCGGTATCGCATTCCCACCAACTCTTATGGGTATCCTTGAGGCCTTCGAGGCGGACTATCAGTTTCGGATTCGCCGGATCAGTGACGTTCCAGATCTCGTGCGCTGCACCGCCAAAGGTGCGCAGCAGATAGACCGCTTTTGGATCTCCTTTCGAAAGATCCTTGCCGTCGCAGACACGTGTCATTTGCGCGCCGCCGGCCTCGTAAGTTCCCTCTTGGCCTGGAATATGGTGCAAATACACCGGATGAGCAGGATCGGTGACGTCAACAATCGAAGTCCCATTAAATTCGGGTTGTCCGGTCATGGGATTGATCGGCTTTGGGATGGCATCCGTGCCGCCATGGTGCCCGATATAGGCGATCCAACGCTCTCCTTGATGATGGATGGTCGGTTGATATGCGGAACGTCCTTGCAGGTCATTGAAGCCTAAAAGGCGCATATTCGCTGCTTCTGGAGGGTCGCCGATCTTCGGGGACTCAGCAACGACAGGCCCGCACATAAGCAAAGCGACAATCACGCCTGCAATACTGGGCTTTAGACCGAAAAACTCCACGTAGGCTTCCAGTCGAAACTTCATCGCCTCCTCCGATCATTCAAAATTCATTTGCCGCGATGATACCGTTCGTCAGGCCGGCGCCAACGCCGCTTTGGCTTCGGCGCGGATGCGCTCGACCATCGAGCGCAGGCCATTCGAGCGTTGCGGCGTGAGATTCTCGCGCAAGCCGATGCGGTCGAACAGCTTGAGCGCGTCGGTTTCCAGGATATCGCGCGCGCTCTTGCCGGAATAGAGCGCCAGCAGAATGGCGATCAGGCCGCGCACGATATGGGCGTCGCTGTCGCCATCGAAGGTGAGCGTCGGGCCGGCGGCGCCGTCCGGCTTCACATGGGTGAGCAGCCAGACCTGGCTGGCACAGCCGCGCACCTTGTTGGCCTCGCTATGGGCGCTTTCCGGCAGCGGTGGCAGCGTACGTCCGAGCTCAATAACATAACGATAGCGGTCGTCCCACTGATCGAGCAGCGTGAAATTCTCAACAATCTCGTCGATGGTGGTCATGCCGCCAATATATAGTCCGGGGCGCGCCGATGGCGAAAAAAGATCGCGGCGGGTGCCTATGGCCCGCGACAAAACGCCGATATATGCGGTGCTTAAACGGCCGGCCGGCCGGTTCGTGCCTCGCGGCGCGGCGGCAGCGGAACCGGCGCATGCCAGGCCGGCTGCATGTCGGCCCCGGTCAGCGTCCCTTGGCCAGGCGCGGTAACGGAGACGATTTTGGCCACCGTCTGATCCTGCGGTGCCGAATTTATACTCAGCTTGGTGGTGATAAATTCGTAGATCGTGCGCGCGCCCGCTTCGGCCTTGTGGCCGAGCGCGACGGCGACCTTGCCGCCGGCCACGCAGGCGTCGGGCTGTCGGGCGCAGAAGCCGCGCGCATCGGACACCGCGGCGCTCGCCAGCGTCACTGCTTGCGTGGCGTCGATATTGGCTTCTGGCGACGTCGATTTCGTGCCGCTAGGCAGCAGCACACAAACGACGCTCAGCCAGAAGGCCATTCGGAGCAGAAAGAACATGACTTTACTCATTATTCCCGACGGCTGTTCCGCCGCCTTTGAACTAAACCGTAGCAGACAGGCTTGAAGCTGTTGTTGGCATTGAAGCGAGGGTTTTGGGCAAACTAGATGCGAATGCGACGCGAGTTTTCGTCAATTTTGACAAAGTCTGATTTGATTAAAATTATAAACGCCGGCGCGCCGGGCGCGGCCAGTGAGCGTCTTCGATCAATCGCGCATGGTTACCGCAACGGTAACCTTTGGTTTAGACGCGGGTGCTGGCACGGCGCGGCAACAGAAATTTCACCATGCCCGGCGAATGGAACCGGACGTTGGCCCGGAATGGGCCAAAGGCGCCGGCAAGGGGGCCCATATCGGCCCTGCTTTAGCGTTCGCTTAAGCGGCGCTGGCTACGATTTCCGCTACGAAAAAGGGGCGCGTCTGTTCGTACAAGACGTGAGACAGGAATCGTGAGTCTCCTCACACCAGTGTGGAACTACGTTGACGCGTTGGTGCACCCGTCGGCGCAGCAAAATGCACTGATGGCGGCGCGCCACCGCGCCTTCATCGCGCCGCGCCTGCTCGGCAGCTTTGCCGCGTTGGCCAGCTTCCCGGTCTATATCTCCTTGCGCGGGGTGCTGAGCGCGCTCGAATTCGGCGTCTTCGGCTGGCTGGTGGCGCCTATCCTGATCGCCTACTTCCTATCGCGCACCGGCCGTTACGAAAGCGCGCACGTGATGTCCTCGTTCTCGCTCAGCGGTCTGGTGGCGGTGGTGGCCTGGTGCACCGGTGGCATCGGCTCATTCGCAGCGATCTGGCTGGTGGTCGTGCCGCTGGAAGCCGCGCTGTCCGCCTCGCGCCGGGTGGTGGCGCTAGCCTCGATCTTCGCGCTTACCGCCGGATTATTGCTGAGCTTGAGTGCGCTCGAACTGCAGCCGCCGGCCACCGCGCTGGCGAGCGAGCATGGCGCGTTGGCTGCGCTCGCAATCATCTCCGCCGCCCTCTACGCCACCGGTCTCGCGCTCGGCGCCGAGCAGCTCACGCGCACCAGCGCCGGACTGCTCAATGCCGAGGAGGAACGCTATCGCCTGCTCGCGCGCAATATGACAGACGTCATCACCCGGCATGGGCGCAACGGCGCCGTCCTGTTCGTCTCACCAGCGGCCGAACCGCTGTTCGGCGTGCGCGCCAGCGAGCTTGCCGGTCACGGACTGTTCGACCGCGTGCACGTGGCCGACCGGCCGGCCTATCTCACCGCGTTGGCCGATGTGGCCGCGCTCGGCCAGGACCGCTCGGTCGAATTCCGCATCCGCCGCAACAATGACGCGGAGCCCCATGGCGGCCATATCGCATGGATCGAAATGCGCTGCCGTCCGCTCGATTCCGCCAGCGATGACGCGAATTCCGGCGAACGCGAAGTGGTCGCGGTGTTGCGCGATGTCACCGAGCGCAAGGTGCAGGAGCGCGCGCTCGAGATCGCCCGCAAGGAGTCGGATCGCATCAATAACGCGAAAAGCCGCTTCCTCGCCACCATGAGTCACGAGCTGCGCACGCCGCTCAACGCCATCATCGGCTTCTCCGACATGCTGAGCAACGACCAGATCGAGCTCGATCCGCCGCGCGAGGCCGAATATGCTAGGCTGATCAATGATTCCGGCCATCATCTGCTGTCGGTGGTCAACGGCATTCTCGATATGTCGAAGATGGAGAACGGCAATTTCGAGATCACGCTGGAACCGTTCGCGCCGGCGCCGGCGGTCAGAAACTGCTGCGATATCCTGGTGCTCAAGGCGCATGAGGCGGGCGTTGAGCTCAAGATGCGCATCGCGGCCGATCTGCCGGAAATCGTGGCCGACCGGCGGGCGGTCAATCAGATCCTGATTAACCTTATTTCCAATGCCATCAAGTTCACGCCGCGCGGCGGCCGCGTCAGCGTGGGCGCGCATTGCGACGGTTCCAAGCTCGTGGTCGCGGTCGAGGACAACGGTGTCGGTATCGGCGAGGCCGATCTGCCGCACCTGGGCGAGGCATTCTTCCAGGCGCACGCGTCCTACGACCGGCGGCACGACGGCACCGGCCTCGGCCTGTCGATCGTGAAAGGCCTGGTGCGGCTGCACAACGGTGACATGGATATAAGCAGCCGGCTGGGCGCTGGGACGCAGGTGACGGTGCGCTTGCCGATCGATTGCGAAGGTGTTCGTCCCGCCGTTGAGCCGATCAAATTGGTTACCGAGCGCGCCCGCGAATTCAGCGCGGCCGCCAACATTCAGGCGAAGAAAAGTGCGTAGCCGCAGCCGGCGCGGGCATTTGACTGATATTGGCGGCGCCGGCAGGCTGGCCGCAGCGATCAGCCGTCACCCGCGCGAATTCGTCGGCGTTCTGATGACGAGCATGGCGATCTTTGCGATTTTTATCAATGCGCTGTTCCTGCAGCGTGGCCCCCATCCGGCGCCGATCTTCGCGACACGGCTGCCGATGGCACAAGCTACGCCGGTCGTATTGCCGCGTCCGCGCGCGGCGACGCCGCCGGCTGTCGCGCCGGCCACGGTCGCGCGCAGCCAGGCGCAAATCATCGGCGAAATCCAGCGCGATCTCGCCCGCAAGGGCTTCTACGACGGCGCGGCCGACGGCATCTGGGGCGCCAAGACCGACGCGGCGGCGCGCGACTTCGTGCAGGCCACCGGGTTGAAGATCAACACGGATGCGAGCGAAAGCTTGCTGCATGCGATCGTCACGTCCAACGCCAAGGCGCAGGGTGGCCGCGCCGCTGCGCCGGCGCCGGTGCGTAACGACCCGATCGCCGAACTGATCGCACCGACCAAGCAGGTGCTCGCAATCCAGCGCGCACTTTCCGATTTCGGTTACGGGCAGATCAATCCAACCGGCGTCTACGATCCGGAGACGAAGGAAGCGATCGAGAAATTCGAGCGCGATCGCCGCCTCCCGTTGACCGGCCAGATCTCCGATCCGCTCGTGCGCGAACTGGCCGCCATGACCGGGCGGCCGCTGGAATAGCGGATTGCTAAGGCCTCGTGCTACTTAAGGTCATGCGGTTGAAATCCGGCATCTGGGTGGCGGCCTATCTGCGCCGCTGTAACGTCGAAGGCGCCTTCGCGGCGGTGCGCCGGCGCGGCGCCGAAGAGGCCGGCGCGGTTTTCATCAAGATCAGCCGGCTCGACGGCACCGCGACTTTGTATGGACCGGCGGCGCAATCTACCTTCGACGAGGCGCAGCCAGCCGACCGCAATTTCACAACCGTGCTCGGCGGCGATAAGCCGGTGCCGGAAGCCGATGTAGAGGCCCGTCTGGCGCGTGAGATCCGTTTCGATCCCGACGTATGGATCGTCGAGATCGAGGATCACGCCGGGCGGAATTTCCTCGATAACAATGTGGTGGCTTAGCGGCGCCTACTTCCCACTGGTCTTGACGTGCGAGGGCTGCACAACGCGGCCGCGATCCGAGCGATAGCGCGCCGGCGTCGACAGCGAGCGGGCCTCGCGGCGTTCGTCGTCCCAATGTACAGGCTCATGCGGTGGCCGTGAGCGGCCGCCCGCTTGCCGCCAAATCGTCAGCATGCGCTCGGCGGCGGCCGGCGCGAGTTCGTCGTAAAGGCGGGCGAGGTCGTAGACCCGCTCGACCGATTGGCCGATTGCCGGATTGAGGAACAGCAGAATACGATGGAGCACCGCGGCGGTCATGCCGAGCGCCCGGGCGGCGACCACGATCGGTTCACCGGAGGGGTCGCGCGTGATGCGCTCGGCCAGCTCACGGCTGATGCCAAGTGCGCGTTCGAGCATGCGGCTGAATTCGCCGGGGTTGCGCTGCAGGGCCGCGTTTTCCAGGCGGCGGATCACTTCGCTCGATGCCGGCGCCGGCCGGCGCGCCTCTGTCTCGACCGACACGTCGAGATTGGTCAAGATCAGGCAGCGTTCTTCGGTGTTGGCCGCAAAGAATAATTCCACCAGGTCGTTCCTGGCTGTTGGCTTGGCCTCGGTCCGAGGGAGCGGTTGTGCGGCCAGCGGTGAGGAGGAGCTGACAAGCCTGCCAAGGATCGCCGTGGGCGCGGCCGGGTAGGCCGAAAGCTTGGACGCCACTATGGCGAGGGTCGCAGCATCGACGGCATCGATCAGCCCGAGCGCGAGCTCGACATATTGGGTTTCTTCCTGGGTGCTATGGGCCGGCTTCTGCACGTAGAGATCGGTGAGGACACGCAGCAGCGTCGGGCGGATATCGACACCGTCCCGGCATGCCAGGTCGACCAGACTGTCGAGAGGTGGGTACGCGGAGGACTTCGCCATGACTTTACGCTTTACCGGGCTACGACGGCTCACATTAATCAGGGCGCGTTAGCAGACCGTTAACCTTGCAGCCCGTTTAATTGCCAAAAGGCGCCGACCCGGCGGTTCCGAGCGAGGCTTTACGCCGCTGCGGCAAGGGGGTTGCAATGGGCGAAGTGATCCGATTTCCCGACGAAGCGGGCTGTGCGCGCGGCGGCAGATATGTCGACGCCCATACGGAACCCGCGACCGTCATCATTCTTCCGGTGATCCGCGTCGAGCGTAACCCGGACGGCTCCAACGGCCTCGAACCGGATACCGGCAATACACCGAGCCGCCGTCGCCGCCGCCGTATCGCGCGCTGAAAATAACCGGCCTTGAGCCATCAATGCGAAACCTGCCGCCGCCGCTCACGCAGGCGCTTATCTAGCGCCGGGCATCATGGCGATTGCTATTTTTCCGCTGCTCGGCGGCTGCGGCACCCCCAACGGCGATTTCGGCGAGGTGCAGCCGTGTCTGGTGAGCGAGCGTGCGGCCAATCATATGCAAGGCTTGATCGCGCGTTACTGCGGCCCAGCGCCGACATGGATGCGCGAGCAGAACCTGGCCACGGTCCGCTAATTTACTTGCGCATGATCTTTTCCGAAAACCGGTTCCCACTTTTCGGGTTCATGCGCTATCTCGAAGGTTTCGGTTCGTCCGCGCGCACGCATCTGGCGTTAGCGATCGCGCTTTGCGCCATTGGCATGAATCCGGGCTCCGGCGCCAGCGCCCGGATCGCGATCAGACCGGTGAGCGTCGGCGATTCCACGATCAGCCGGTCAGCGGCGGTGATCTCTTCGTCTTCCGGCATCTGGTTGTGTTGTTCGACCGTCATCAGGTCGAGCTCGATCACGCGCCGGCCAGCCGCGCGGTCGTTGATGGCGTAATAAGCCACGTCGTAGCGCGTATAGAATGAGACCGAAGTGTAGGCGAGGCTCACCGGGACGTTGAGTTTCAACGGCCCTTGCGAAAGATCGTAGCGGCAGACGGCGCTGGCGAAGGCTGGATCCATGAACGGCATCGGCGCGGATTCCGCTGTCGGCTCCGGTAGCGCGGTCACGGTATTAATCGGAACGATGCGCGACAGCCGCGCATAGGCGTCCTGTGTGGCGGTGCGCGGCAGGATAATGATCGTCGCCAAGTGCACGATTCCGCCCAGCAAGGCGCCGCCTAAAGCCAGGAGCAGCCATCGGATCATGGGCAACTCCTAACGTTCACGGTCGGCATCGGGACTTCGCGGCCCGCTTTGGTCGAGACGCCGACGGCCGTGTCGTAGAGGCGCAGCAACAGGACGTAACGCACTACGCCACCGGAGGGCAGCCAGTTGTTCGGATTTGCGCGAGGTGCCGCAACGATCTCGAAACTGCCGTCGGCGTGGCGGACAATTTCCTGGCTGGTGAATCCGGAGCGTTTGATCGAATTGGCCACCAGCTCGCCGTCGGCGTTATAGAGCGTCAGCGTCCAGAAGCGGGCCGCCGGGGTGACGCCCGCGAGTACCACATCGCATCGCCCGTCGAGCGGGCGGCCATTATCGTCGGCCGAAGCGGTAAACGCGACGCCGTCGCCGAGCGCGGTCGGCAAGCGGCCGATGCGCGCGATCGACGCCCGCGCGTAAGGGTCGGCGTCGGCGGTGCCGGTTTTCGGCCAGGCCGTCCAACTGCCGATCGTCAGAGGGCCGAAGGCGGCGCCGCGGGTGAGCGCGAGATAAGTCGCGCCGAGGCCGACGACGGCGGCGACAACGAGGGCAAACAGCGATCCGAGAAGCAGCCGCACGTTTCGATCCGCTGGAGGTGAGGGGTAAGTTGATTCGCAAAAGGGAGACTACGCCGGGCGCTGGCGAGCGGCTAATCAGTTCCGGCTGCCGAACGCATGTCCCTCCAACGAGGAGGCGAGGGCATCACCTTTTTGCGGGCCTTCGGCCTGGTTCTTCTTGGTGGTGGAAACGGTCGGGTGCAGCGGCCCCATGGCGCGGTTGGCGTCATCCATCATCCGCTCGACGCGCACGAGTATGTCGGCTCCCCGCTTGGTGAGCACGGTCGGGCGCGGCGGCGGCGCGCCGGACTTCGATTTGACTTCGGCAACGGCCGGCTCCTGGCGCGCCGGCGGCACGGGAATTCCGGGGAGCTGTTTGATCTCGATGCCCTGATGCGCATAGTCCATGATGTTGTGCCACGTCATCGCCGGCAACGCACCCCCGGTCATGCGATTGGTCGATTGGTAGTCGTCATTGCCGAACCAGACACCGCAGACGAAATTGCCGGTGTAGCCCATGAACCAGGCGTCGCGATAAGCGTTGGTCGTGCCGGTCTTGCCGGCGGCGGTAATGCCGTCGAGCCGCGCGCGCCGGCCGGTGCCGTTCTCGACCACACTGTTCATCATCTTGATCATGTCGGTGGCCACGCGATCCGGCAGCGCCCGGTGCGGTTTCGGACCATCGCGATCGAAGCGCCAGATCAGCTTGCCGTCGCCTGTGCGCACCTCGAGGACGGCGTGCGGGGTCATCTTCATGCCGAAATTGGGGAAAGTGGCGTAGGCGCCGGTGTGATCAAGCAGGGTCACCGCGTCGGCGCCGATCGGCAGCGACGGCGTGTCCGGCAATGGTGTGCGAATGCCCATGTCGTGCGCGGTCTTGATGATGCGCGCGCGGCCGAGCTTTGCGTTGCCGTTGCCGATGGTGATCGAGAGCTTCACGGCGATGGTATTGATTGAATGGGTGAGCGCGTTGATCAGCGTCATCGAGCCGGCATAACCATGGCCGTAATTGTGCGGGCACCAGTTGCCGATGCAGACCGGCCCGTCGACCACGATCGAAGTTGGCTTCAATCCGTGTTCGAGTGCGGTGGCGTAGACATAAGGCTTGAACGAGGAGCCCGGCTGGCGCATCGCGTCGGTGGCGCGGTTGAACTGGCTGGCGCCGTAGTCGCGTCCGCCCACCATCGCGCGCACCGAGCCGTCGACATCCATGAGCACGGCCGCTGCCTGTCCGGCGTGATATTCCTGACCGTATTGGCGCAGCGAATTCTCGACCGCATTTTCCGCCGCACGCTGCAGATTGACGTCGAGCGCGATGCGTACCACGAACACCCGTTCGGTCATCGACTTCGGGAAGGTGTCGACCAGCTTCTTCATCTCGTCGAAGGCCCAATCGAGATAATAATTGGGCGCGCGGTCGTCGCGGCGGTCGACTGGCGTCGCCGGATTGCGGCGGGCGCCGAACACCTGGCCTTCGGTCATGAAGCCGGCTTCGACCAGGTTGTCGAGCACCACGTTGGCGCGCGCGCGCGCGGCCGGCAGGTTGACGTTGGGCGAGAATTTCGACGGCGCCTTGAACAGGCCAGCGAGCATTGCGGATTCGGCGAGGTTCACGTCGCGCGCCGACTTGTTGAAATAATATTGTGCCGCCGCGTCGACGCCGAAGGCGCCGCCGCCCATATAGGCGCGGTCGAGGTAGAGCTTGAGAATCTCGTTCTTGGTCAGGCGCGCTTCCAGCCACATCGCCAAGAAGGCTTCCTTGATCTTGCGCTCGAGCGTGCGCTCGTTGTTGAGAAACAGGTTTTTGGCGAGCTGCTGGGTCAGCGAGGAGCCGCCCTGCACGACGCCGCCGGCCTTGGTATTGGCCACCAGCGCGCGCATCGTGCCGGCCGCATCGATGCCGAAATGCTCGTAGAAGCGGCGATCCTCGGTGGCGAGCACCGCCTTGATCAGGTTGTCGGGAAACTGGTCGAGCGGCACCGAATCGTTGTGCCTTATACCGCGGGTGCCGACCTCGTTGCCGTAGCGGTCGAGGAAGCTCACCGCCAGCTCCGACTTCTTGAGCCAGTCGTCGTCCGAGGTTTCGTGGAACGCAGGGATAGCGAGCGCCAGCATCAGTATGGCGCCGGCGGTGCCGAGCGTGGCGCCCTCCGAGATGAACTCATTGAGCCAGCGCCGCCAGCCGGCGACATGGAAGCGATCCATGAAGGTGGAAAACCGCTCATAGGTATCGCGCAAGCCGGTGAAGCTGCGGAACAGGCTGGAATCGACGCGGGCGTCGAAGCCGAGTAGTAGCTTCTTGATTTTGGGCTTCCAATCGGCCGGAAAAAGGTCGCGCAAGGGGTCTCGCTCGCTTCGGGCTCGAGGCGTCGCCGCCGGGGGCCGATTTTAGCCGATCGGCGCCAATTGAGCCAAGGCCGCCGGTCGGGTCAATATCAGGCCAAGGTGAAGGAGAATTGCGGCCATATCTCGTCATTCCGGGGCGCGAGTTAAGCGAGCGAGCCCGGAATCCATAGCCCCAGTGCTGCGGAGTATAGATTCCGGGCCCGGCCCTACCGGGCCGTCCCGGAATGACGAGGTGGGCAGCCCCCTTTCAAGGGGAGGGAAAACGCTATAACTGCCGCGACGATTCGTGAAGGAACTTCAATGCCCGACGACAAAGTCCCTTTGCCGGCCCCGTTCTGGCGCACCAAGAGCATGGGCAAGATGACCAAGGCGGAATGGGAGAGCCTGTGCGACGGCTGCGGCCGCTGCTGCCTGAACAAGCTGATCGACGAGGACACCCACCAGACCGTGTTCACCGACGTGGGCTGTCGGCTGCTGGATGGGCAGACCTGCCGCTGCACCGACTATGCCCACCGCCAGGCGCGCGTGAAGGACTGCGTGCGGCTCACCCCGCGCAATGTGCGAAGGCTCACCTGGCTGCCGCCGACCTGCGGCTATCGCCTGGTGGCCGAGGGGCGCGAGCTCTACTGGTGGCATCCGCTGGTCTCCGGCGACTCGGAGACGGTGCACGCGGTCGGCGTCTCGGTGCGCGGACGCGTGACGGCGAGCGAGAAGGACGTGCCGGACGCCAAGCTCGAGGAGTACATCGTCAGCTGGCCGGGGAAGGTGCCGAAAGGCGCCCGGCGCAAACCGGAGAGCCGTCAAAAGTAATAATAGGCGCGCGCAAAAGAAAGTAAGAGCCACACTCACTGCCCAGCGCGCGGGCCGATCGGGATGTCATAACCCTGCCCCCCGCGCGGGCCGAAACTGAAGTGCCACCATTCGCGGAAATAATTATGGAAGCCGTGCGCGCGCATGGCCGCGACCAGTAGGGCGCGCCAGCGCTTCTGCTCGGGCGTGTTCGCGGCGCTTAAGGTGTGGCTGCGCGGGTCGAAGCAGTCGAAGCCGGTACCCATGTCGAGGCTTGAGTCGGGTGCGCGCTGCGCCGCAGGCCCCGTGCAGGGGCCGTAAGCCGCGGAGTGATCGAACGGCGGCGTTTGCGCTGCGGGCCGCTTGATGAGCGTGAGATCGACCGCGCTGCCGGTCGAATGCGCGGAGGTGGCGGCGATGTAGCCGGAAGCAAACAGCCTGCGTTTCTCCAGCGTGGGGAAAAAGCGTTTGGTTGGCGCTTCGCGCGCGCCGTCGATAGCCCAGCGCATAAACGCGCGCACCGCGCGGGTCGGGCGATAGCAGTCGTAGACTTTCAGGCTGAGATTTTTGCGCGCCAGATCGGCCTGCACCTGGGCCAGCGCCTCCGCCACCGCGCGGCGCAGCACGCATTCGGGAGCGCTATAGCCGGGCAGCGGATGGCCGATGAAATTGTCCGACCCCGCATAGCGCATGTCTTGGGCGATGCTAGCGTCGACGTCGCGCAGATAGACGAAGTCGGCGGGCAGACGCTCGGCAGCCTTAGCCGGCAGCGTCAGCAAGACCAGGAACGTAAAGCACCGTGCGGCCGTTCTCATGGCCAGATCATACCACCCCCGCGTCCGAAGCCATTGCCAAGCCACGGTTCCCGCGGCATCAAACGCCCCCATGAGTGTGAAGCCGAGAAAATCCAAGTCGCACGCGCCGGCAAAGCTCGAGTTGCGCCCGCTCACGCATCCGGAAATCCGCGCCATCGTGCTCGGCATCATGCTGGCGATGTTCCTCGGCGCGCTCGACCAGACTATCGTCGCCACCGCGCTGCCGACCATCGGCCGGCATTTCGCCAATCTCGGCGACCTGGCCTGGGTGGTCACCGCCTATCTGCTCACAGCCACCGCGGTGACGCCGCTCTACGGCAAGCTGTCGGACATCCACGGCCGGCGGGTGATGATGCTGATCGCCATCGTCGTCTTCGTCGCCGGCTCGCTGATCTGCGCTATGGCGCCGAGCATGACCGCGCTGGTGCTTGGCCGCGCGGTGCAGGGGGCGGGCGGCGGCGGACTGATGGCGCTGGCGCAGACCATCATTGCCGACATCGTTTCCCCGCGCGAGCGCGGTCGCTACCAGGGATATATCGGTGCGGTGTTCGCCACCTCCTCGATCGGCGGGCCGGTGCTCGGC
The DNA here is from genome assembly GCA_035469145.1 of Pseudolabrys sp. Lineage (GTDB taxonomy): Bacteria > Pseudomonadota > Alphaproteobacteria > Rhizobiales > Xanthobacteraceae > Pseudolabrys. The sequence continues at coordinate 4,741 of DATISB010000103.1, read as the reverse complement.
GGCTTCCTCACCGAGCACCTCGACTGGTCGCTGATCTTCTGGATCAATTTGCCGCTCGGCCTCGCCGCGCTCGGCATGACCTCCAACGTGCTCAAGCGCGTGCCCTATCATCCGCGCAGGCACCGGCTCGACGTGATCGGAGCGCTCTTGATGACGGCGGCAGCGGTGGCGCTGCTGCTGGCGCTGTCCTGGGGCGGGCGGTGGTTCGACTGGGTCTCGCCGCAGTTCGGCGCGCTGCTGCTCGCGTCCGCGATCCTATGGGGCCTGTTCGCCTGGCGGCTGGTGGCGACGGTCGAGCCGTTTCTGCCACTCGCCGTGCTCGGTAATCCGGTGGTGCGCTGTGCTGCGCTTGCCGGCGCCTGCGCCATGGCGACGCTGGTCGGCATGACGATCTTCGTGCCGCTTTATTTCGAGGTGGTGCTGCATCTTTCCGCCAGCCAGTCAGGCATGGCCTTGATCCCGTTGATGGGCGCGACCGTGGCGCTTTCGACCGTCACCGGCCGGCTGCTGATGCACATGACGCATTACAAGCGCCTGGCGCTGGCCGGGCTAATGCTGGCGATTCTGGCCTTGGCGGCCTTGGCCATCTGGCCGGCCTCGATGCCGACCGCGTTGGTGCTGGCGCTGCTCACGCTGATCGGCTCGGGCCTCGGCACGCTGTTCCCGATCTCAACCGTGTGTATGCAAAACGCGGTGACGCAGCACCAGATGGGCGTTGCAACCGGCGCGGCCAATTTTTTCCGCTCGCTATTCTCTGCGCTGGTGGTGGCGGTGCTGGGCGCTATCGTGCTCGGCGGGCTCGGCGGGGTCACTGGCATGTCGATAGAAATGCTGGCGCGGGCGGCGTCGGCCAATGAACTCAGTTTTGCGTTCCGCTTCGTGTTCATGGCCTGCGCGTTGGTGCTCGCCTTTGGCATGGCGTTCCTGATTTCGATGGAAGAACGGGTACTTAAGGGTCCCAGCACGCAGGCTGCGGTGGCGCCCACAGCGCCGGCCACACCGATCCCGGCGGAATAGAAAACCCCGGCGCCAAGGCCGGGGTTTTGCGTTGTCGATCAGGCAATTAGTGCCAAGTCTACTCGCAAAATTTGCATGGCGGGAATTCGCGGCTGTAGACCAGCTGGGCGAGGAATTTCGTCTTGCCGTAGGTCCAGAACTGGCTGACGTTCGGGTAGGTCTTGATTACCGTGTACCAGAGCTCGGGCTTGTCGTAGCCGAACATCGTCTTCTTCTCGACCTTCTTGATGTATATGTTCTGTACCGGGTTACGCATGTCTCAATCGACGATTGAAAATGGCAAATTCGTCGCCACTCAGCCGGGCGACCGTATCGATGTCTCTGATATAGCCACGCAACCGGTCAGCAACGCCTTTGAGTAGCTTGTCGCCGATCGGATGTCCGAGCGTATCGTTGATGCGCTTTAAACGATCGAGGTTGATGTACAATACCGCTAGTCGTTCGCCTCGCCGGACACGTTTGAGCGATTGCTTTAGCTGCTCGGAAAAAAGGATGCGATTGGGCAATCCGGTAAGTGCAAACAATGCCGCCGCAGCTATGGTTGGCAGCCGATTTTTCATGTCTCTTCTCCATTCCCTTGCGATGTGCTGATTTTGAAAATGATGTACATTTCCTGCGAAAAGAATTGAGCTGCGTCAACATTCGCGAGGCTATGGAGCTTTATCCGGTTTCGCGCATTGAGATACCAAGAGACCCATGTTTAGTTAGACCCTGCCAACGGAGGTAACGGCCATGTCGCTTGGACTCATTCTTGTCATCGTGCTGATCATTTTCCTGCTGGGTGGCTTCAGCGGCCGCTTCGGCGGCTACGGCTACGGTTACGGTCACGGCGGCGTCGGTATTCTCGGCACCATCCTGATCATCGTGGTCATTCTGATGCTGCTCGGGCGGCTCTGATCCGACAGGCGGAGTCTCGGATGAGCCGTCTTCGCCTGCATTCGGAGCGCCACTTCGTCGACCGCGTCGGTTGGCTGCGCGCCGCGGTGCTGGGCGCCAACGACGGCATCATCTCGACCGCAAGTTTGATAGTCGGCGTGGCCGCGGCGGCCGCGATGCCGAACGCTGTCTTGATCGCCGGCGTCGCGGGACTGGTGGCGGGCGCCATGTCGATGGCCGCCGGCGAGTATGTGTCGGTCAGCTCGCAATCCGACACCGAACGGGCGGATCAGGCGCGCGAGCGCAAGGAGCTCAGCGAAAACCCGTCATTCGAACTTGATGAGCTGACGGAAATCTACGTCAAGCGCGGTGTCGAGCAGGCGCTGGCGCGGCAGGTTGCCCAGCAGTTGACGGCGAAAGATGCTGTGACCGCACACACGCGCGACGAGCTTGGCATTTCGGACATTACCACCGCGCGTCCGGTGCAGGCCGCACTGACCTCGGCGGCCTCATTCTCCGTCGGGGCGGTCATGCCGTTGCTCATGGTGGTCGTATCGCCGGCAAGTGCGCTGGTGCCCATCGTGTCCGCGGCGTCTTTGGCCTTTCTCGCAGTTCTGGGTGCGATCGGGGCCCGCGCCGGCGGCGCCAAGGTTCTGCGCGCCACGCTCCGGGTGACATTTTGGGGCGCCTTGGCGATGGCGCTCACCGCCGGCATCGGGAAACTTTTCGGAACGGTTATCTGACGATGGGGACGGCGGTGCTATGCAGCAGCGCATCCCAGCTCGACAATCAGTTTTCTCCTACCCGTCGATTTTCCGGGATGCACATGATGTCGATTTTCCGGGATGCACATGATATTGAGACAGACCTGGGTCAAACCGGAAGGGGGTTGCTATGCTTTCAGTCTTAATCGGGATTCTGATTGTTTGCGTCGTCGGCGCAATTTGTTTTTGGGTCATCGACAAGTTCGTCAATGACGGTCGTTTGGCGAACCTTCTAAAATTGCTCGTGGTGCTGGTCTGCTTGGGGGCAATCCTTCAGCGGGTGCTGCCGTTGGCGGGAGTTACCTGGTTTTAGTCGCGGCTCACCCCGCAACCGCCGCCGCCATCATCGCGAGACAGCTGACGAGACCCGCTGCCGGCACCCAGAGCGGCACACGGATATGCGGGCCGTCGGTATGGAGCTTACGATGACGCAGGCGCAGCAGCGCTAGATTGACCAGCGCGAATACCACCAAAGTGGCGAGCGAGGTGCCTTCCGCCAGCCGCACAAACGGAACCAGCAGCGCGAGCGCCAGCGTCGCCGCCACGATCAGGGCTGTGGCGATCAGCGGCGTTGCCGTTTTGGGATGCACGCGGCCGGCAAAGCCAGGCAGGTCGCCCTGGCGCGCCATGCCGTAGACGACGCGCGCGGCCATCGTCATCTGCGCAAGGATAGTGTTGAGGGTGGCGACGATGGCGATGAGGCTGATTGTGGCCGGGCTCACGCTGGCGACCGCGCGGAACACCAGGCTGAGCGGCGCGCGCGAGGCCGCCAGCGTGTCCACCGGCACCGCCGCCACCGCGATCGCCGTGACCGCGACATAAAGAACGGTGCTGATAACGAGCGTGAGCAGCATGGCGCGCGGAATATCGCTGTGCGGCATCTTGGCTTCCTCCACCACATTGGCGAGGTCCTCGAAGCCGATGAAGGCGAAAAAGGCGAGTAGGCTGGCATATGCGATGCCCGACAGTACGTCGACGTCGAGCGGCGGCGGCACCAGTGCGGAGGCGACCGGCACGCCGGCAGAGAAGCCAGCGACGATGACGATGACGAGGCCGCCGACTTCGATCAGTGTGAACAGACTGGCGAGCAGCACCGATTCCAGAATGCCCCAGGCGGCGAACGCACCCAGCACGGCCAGCACCAGCGCCACGATCGCGCTTTGCGGCAGATCGGTGAACTGCCCGATATAGCCGGCGGCGCCAAGCGCCACCGCGGCCGAGGAGACAACGCCGACCAGAATTCTGATGAGACCCGTGAGGGTGGAGGCGAGCCGCGACTGGAACGCCGCCCGCACGTAGGCGGCTTCGCTGGCGCTCACCGGAAAGCGGGTGGCGAGCTCGGCATAGGAGCCGACGGTGAACGCCATGATAGCGGCGGCCAGCACGAACGACCACGGCGCATATTTGCCGGCATGGTCGGCGACCGCGCCGATTAGCACATAGATGCCGGCGCCGATGGTGATGCCGACGCCGTAAAGCACCAGCAGCGGCAGGGAGAGTCGGCGCTGCAAGGCAGCGGAGCGTTGGCTTGGCAGATGGCGGGCCATGGTGGCACGCTAGCGGCGGATTGAGCCGCCGCCTTGCGCGACATCAAGTTGGCGGCTGTGGGACGGAAATGGGCGCGCTTGATATTTCCGCGCCGTGCGCCAAAGCTTTGATCGGCTTTCCATTTTCGTCAGTCAGGCGAGAGTTTTCCACAGCCAAGGCGGGACCTGAATATAGTCCTAGAAAAAAAATCTCATCACAACCGCACGCTGCCTTGCTACAAATCGCGCACGCTCTACAGTTGTGTCCGGTTGACCCGCTATTGGCGAGGAACGCGGCACCCTCGACCGCGTTATCGGGGAGCCCATGTACCTCAGAATTGGCGCCTTCGGATTTTACGGCGCGGGGAGGTCATTCATGCTGGAAAGTGACGACGACCGCGCTGCATAGGCATTCGTTCGCGTCGGCATTCGCCGCTTTCGCGCGCGTCCGGCGATGACAGGAAACCTATGCTCAATCATCTTCGAAATCTCCTCCGTCCGCCGGAGAAAAAAACCTACCGCAGCGCCCGGCTGATCGCCATCAAGTCGGGCGGACGC
>DATISB010000102.1:0-32531 GCA_035469145.1 Pseudolabrys sp. | reverse complement strand
TTGCTTGGGGATGACCATGTCAGTGTCGACATTGATCATCTTCAAGGGCGCCGCGACGCCTTCCAAAGTGGTGAATTTGTCCATCTCGATCTAGTCCTTGCGGGAAACGCGCGCGCGGCCGTGCCGTGCAATCCTTCCCCTGCCTTTATTTGCGGGCATAGCGCGCGCAGGTCAAGTTTGAGTTAAGGCAATATCAGGGGGCCGCCTCGCGTTTGAAACGGGCCTCGCGGATCACTCGGCAAACCTGCACGGAATGTTCTTGGTAATAGACCTCGCGCCCTTTGCGCTGCGCGTCCAGGTGTTCCGGGTGCATCCGCCAGGTGCGCTGGGCCTCCTCCGACTCGAATTCGACGATGGTGACGCGCTCGCCGTCGTCGGCGAAGAATCCCTTATGCGAAATATAGCCGGGCATGCTCGACGCGAGTTCGACCATGCGGTCGACCAGCGCCACATATTCCTCGCGCAGGCCCGGCAGCAAACGGGAACGGAAAACGGTGACGATCATGGAGCCGGCCTTTCCGGTTGGCGAATCCTGCGAATATCCCACCGATCGCGCCGACCGATCAAACGCATGTTATCGATCGGACTCATGTGGCGTGCTGATCGCAACAAAAGCTAGCCGCTCGGCTTGCTCGGGCGGCCCTTTTCGTTGCGCGGGATCGACGCCAATTCGGTGACCCAGGGTCGCGCCGAGCGGAACCAGTTTTGCTGCCGCGGGACGAGTTGGTCGCGTTGGCGCAGCGTGCCGGTGCGGATCATGTAGGCGTCCGGATTGTCACCGGGCGCGGTGGAATAGATCGGCGTTCCGCATGTCGGACAGAACGCTTGCACCCGCGGATTGCCGCTATCCGCCGTGGTCTTGAGGTAGAGTGTCGGCTTGCCGCTCAGCAGTTTGAAGCTCTTGCCCGCTACGCGGATACTGGTGCGGAACGCCGTGCCCGAACCGTTCTGGCAGTCGGTGCAGTGGCAGATCGAAACCTGCTCCGGATTGGCTTCCGCTTCAAAACTGAGATAGCCGCAATGGCAGCGGCCGTCGATTCGCATGGTTGTCTCCTTTCAGTCGGCGCTCGCCTCGATCGTTTCCATGTCGGCGTCCGAGAGGCCGAAATGGTGACCGATCTCGTGCACCAGCACATGGGTGACGATGGCGCCCAGGCTGTCCTCATGCTCGGCCCAATAGTCGAGAATCGGGCGGCGGTAGAGCCAGACCATGTTGGGCAGCGGCTCCAGAACACTGTTCGACTGAAAAGGCAGACCAACACCTTGGAAAAGGCCGAGTAAGTCGAATTCTGTTTCGACGTTCATCACCTCTAGGACTTCCTCGGTCGGAAAATCGGTCACTTGGATGACGAGATTTTCGCACAAGCCGCGGAAATGCTCGGGCAAGCGAGCATAAGCGTCCGCCGCCAGCGCCTCGATTTCGGCCAGCGAGGGCGCCGCCGCCGCCCGCCAGGCCGAAAGATCGGCAAATTGGTCTTTCATACCAACGTTCTAGGGCATGAAGCCACGACAACCAAGCGGTTGACGGCGCGGCCCGAAAGAGCGACCGTTTACCGTTGTGGCGTACAGGCAGGACTTGGACGATGCCGAGGAAGTGGGCGTTCTTTGCTGTTCTGGCGGTGATATTCGGCTTGAACGCCGGGCTGTTACCGCCGGCTGCGGCTGAGGTTCCCACGCGTGAATTGGCCGCCCAATCGCGTCCCCGCATCACCATCCATCCGCGCCGGATCCGTCCCGGCCCCAACGCCAAGCGTTATTGCCAGTCCTGGCTGGCAAAGGAGTACCGCGTTAGTGGGCCGGTGATCGTCCCGCAGCAGCAGTGTTGGTGGCAATAGCCAGAGCGCAGGGAACAGCCTCGATTATCGTTTATTGGTCTGGGGGCATTGGAGGTGCATCGATGTCGAAACTCGTGAAGTTTTTCGCAATCGCGGCCCTGGTTGCTGGCTCCCTCGCCATGACACCGGGTCCCGCCGCGGCTCAACATCATCATCATCATGGTGGCTTGCACGGCGGCGGCGGGTGGGGCGGCGGCTGGGGCGGTGGCTGGGGACCCGGCTTCGCCTTTGGCTTTGGCCCGGCTTGGGGCTGGGGCTATCCGTATTCGTATTACGACGACTATTACGTCGCTCCCAGCTGTGGCTGGGTGCGCGTGCGCGTCTGGCGCAATCACCACTGGGTCCTGCGCCGCGCCAGGCGCTGCTGGTGAGGCCTAGCTGCTGAAACGAAAAAGGCCGGTCGTTAGACCGGCCTTTTGTATTTTGAATGGGGTCGCTGCGCTACTTCCACTCTCTTACGTCGACGAAATGGCCGGCGATCGCCGCCGCCGCGGCCATGGCGGGCGACACCAGGTGAGTGCGGCCCTTGTAGCCCTGGCGGCCTTCGAAGTTGCGGTTCGAGGTGGAGGCGCAGCGTTCGCCCGGCTTGAGCTTGTCGGGGTTCATGGCGAGGCACATCGAGCAGCCCGGCTCGCGCCAGTCGAAGCCGGCGGCCTTGAAAATCTTGTCGAGACCTTCGGCTTCCGCCTGCTCCTTCACCAGGCCCGAACCGGGCACGATCATAGCATAGACGTTGGCGTTGACCGTCTTACCGTCGGCGACGCGCGCGGCTGCGCGCAGGTCCTCGATGCGGCCGTTGGTGCATGAGCCGATGAACACGCGATCAAGCTTGATGTCGGTGATCTTCTCGCCGCCGTTGAGGCCCATGTAGCCGAGCGAGCGCTCGGCGGCGGCGCGCTTCTTCTCGTCGGCGATCTCGGCCGGCACCGGCACGCGGCCGGTGATCGACACCACCTGTTCGGGGCTGGTGCCCCAGGTCACCAGCGGCGGCAGCTTGGCGGCATCGAGCCTGATCTCGCGGTCGAAATGCGCAGCCGCGTCGGACGAGAGCGTTTCCCAGTAGCGCATGGCCTCGTCCCAGGCCTTGCCCTTGGGCGCTTTCGGCTTGTCCTTCAGGTACGCGTAGGCCTTCTCGTCGGGCGCGATGAAGCCGGCCTTGGCGCCGCCTTCTACCGACATGTTGCAGATGGTCATGCGCCCTTCCATCGAGATCGCGCGGATTGCTTCGCCGGCATATTCCAGCGCGTAACCGGTGCCGCCGGCGGTGCCGATTTCGCCGATGATGGCGAGGATGATGTCTTTCGCGGTGACGCCTGGCGGCAGCTGGCCGTCGACCACCGCGCGCATGTTCTTCGATTTCTTCTGGATCAGCGTCTGCGTCGCCAGCACGTGCTCGACTTCCGAGGTGCCGATGCCGTAGGCGAGCGCGCCGAAGGCGCCGTGCGTGGCGGTGTGGCTGTCGCCGCACACGATGGTGGTGCCGGGCAGCGTGAAGCCCTGCTCGGGACCGATGATGTGGACGATGCCCTGGCGCTTGTCGAACTCGTTGAAATATTCGATGCCGAAATCCTTGGCGTTCTGCGCCATGACCGCGATCTGCTCGGTGCTTTCCGGATCGGGATTGGGTTGGTGGCGGTCGGAGGTCGGGACGTTGTGGTCGACCACGGCCAGCGTCTTATCCGGCGCGTGCACCTTGCGGCCCGCCGTGCGCAGGCCCTCGAAGGCCTGTGGGCTGGTCACCTCGTGCACTAGATGGCGGTCGATATAGATCAGGCAAGTTCCATCCGGTGCCTCGTCCACCAGATGGTCGTCCCAGATCTTGTCGTAAAGGGTCCGCGGTTTAGCCATCATCGAAGTCTCCCTAGCGCGGGCGTTATTTAGCGCCCGCCGCTCCAAAGAAAAAGGGGCCGAACGCGGCCCCTTCATGCATGCCGGTATGGCCGCGATATTACTTTTTGGCGTCGGCCTCGGCGGCCGCTTCTGGCCCGCCGGTCGCCTGCGCCTCGATGCGCGCCTTCTTGCCGCGCAAACCGCGCAGGTAATAGAGCTTGGCGCGGCGCACCTTGCCGCGGCGCACGACCTTGATCGAGTCGATCATCGGCGAGTAGAGCGGGAACACACGTTCGACGCCCTCGCCGTAGGAAATCTTACGCACGGTGAAGTTCTCATTGATCCCGCCGCCGGCGCGGCCGATGCACACGCCCTCGTAGGCCTGGATGCGGCTCTTGTCGCCTTCCACCACCTTGACGTTGACCAGCACGGTGTCGCCCGGCGCGAAGTCGGGAATATCCTTGCCGGCCGAGAGTTTCTCGATCTGCTCTTTGTCGATCTGCTGGATGATATTCATGGGCTAAGTCTCCGTCGGCAGCGCCAGCAACCGGCGCGCGGTCTTGTCTGGACTGAATGGGTTGCGCGAGCTTCTACGACAAAGCTCGCAGCTTGTCACCCTCGCGTTTTGGGTCCGTTTTTGGGCTTTTTACGGGCCTGATAGGCCGCCCACAGGTCCGGGCGGCGCGCGGCGGTCAGACGTTCGGCCTCCGCCCGCCGCCATCGCGCGATCTTGCCGTGGTCGCCGGACAATAGCACGTCCGGGATCGGCTCGCCCTCGAAGACCGGCGGCCGGGTGTATTGCGGGTATTCCAGCAGGCCATCGGCGAAGCTCTCCTCGGCGATCGAGGCCTCCTTGCCCATGACGCCGGGCAGCAGCCGCACGCAGGCATCGAGCAGGGCGATCGCCGCCGGCTCCCCGCCCGAGAGCACGAAATCGCCGAGCGAGACTTCCTCGAGCTTACGGGCCTTGATCAGCCGCTCGTCGACGCCTTCGAAGCGGGTGCAGACGATCACGACGCCAAGCCCCGCCGCCAGCTCTGCCGCGCGCGCTTGCGTCAGCGGCGTGCCGCGCGGGCTCATCAGCAAGCGCGGGCGCTGGTCGTGCGGGACGGTATCGAGCGCACGCGCCAGTACGTCGGCCTTCATCACCATGCCAGGGCCGCCGCCGGCCGGCGTGTCGTCCACGGTGCAGTGCTTGTCGGTGGCTGAGCTGCGGATGTCGTGGATGTCGAGCGACCAGATGCCGGAGGCCAGCGCCTTGCCGGCGAGGCTAACGCCGAGCGGGCCGGGAAACATCTCCGGAAAAATAGTCAATACGCTCGCGCGCCACATGTCATCTTCCCTTATCCCTCCCCATTCAGGGGAGGGATAGAAGTGGAGATCGGCGGCACGACAACGATGCATCCCGCTTTCAAATCGACCGTCGGCACGGTCGTTTCGTTAAACAGCAGCAGGAGCGGCTCGCCGCCGGCGGCGGGCGCTATCTCGATCAGATCGCCGGCGCCGAAATTATGAATCGCGCTGACGGTGCCGAGCGCGGCGCCGTCTTCGCTCACCGCCGAAAGGCCGACGAGGTCGGCGTGATAGAACGTGTCGGCCTCCTCGATTGGCGGCAGACGGTCGCGCGGCACGAACAGATCGGTGTTGCGCAGGCTCGAAGCCGCGTCGCGATTGCCGACCCCTTTGAGTCGCGCGACCAGGAAATCCTTGGCCGGCCGCGCCGCTTCGATCTCGAATCGCCGCGCGCCGTCCTCGGTTTCCAGCGGGCCGTAATGCGCGACCGCCATCGGGTCCTCGGTGAACGACCACAGCTTTACCTCGCCGCGAATGCCGTGCGCGGCACCGATGCGAGCAACGCGGATGCGATCGACCACGGCAGCGAAGCGTCAGCTAGCCGCCGGCGCTTCGGCCAGCTTTTCCGCCTTAGCCTTGTCAGCTGCGGCCTTGTCTGTAGCTGCTTTGACAGTCGCCGCCGTCTTGGCCGCTGCGTCCCCAGCTTCCTTGACCTTGGTGGCTTCCTCTTCCTTGGCCTTGCGTTCCTTGCGCGGGACCGCCTTTTCCGGATTGTTGCGCTTTTCCCGCTTCATGATGCCGGCGGCATCGAGGAAGCGCGTCACGCGGTCGGACGGCTGGGCACCCTTCTTCATCCAGGCCTGCACCTTGTCGAGATCGAGCTTGAGCCGCTCGGTCTTTTCCTTCGGCAGCAGCGGATTGAAATAGCCAAGCCGCTCGATGAAGCGGCCGTCGCGCGGGCTGCGCGAGTCGGCGACGACGATGTGATAGACCGGCCGCTTCTTGGTTCCGGCGCGGGCCATGCGGATGACGAGAGACATTTCAGGTTCCTTTCCTACACATTGATCACTTCTTTTTTCCGAGACCGGGCAGGCCCGGCAATCCAGGAAACTTTCCACCCAGACCCGGCAAACCGGGAGTACCGGGGAAATTCGGTGGCAGCGTTGGCATGCCCGGCGGCAGACCGGGCATGCTGGGCGGCATGTTCTTCGCCAGCTCGGTCATCTGCTCCGGGGTCGGCATGGCGGAGCCGAAGCCCATCGCCTGCGCCAGGCCGGCGAGCGGGCCGCGCTTGCCGCTGCCCATCGCCTTCATCATGTCGGACATGCCGCGATGCATTTTCAGCAGCTTGTTGATCGCTTCCGGCGTGGTGCCGGAGCCGGCGGCGATGCGCTTCTTGCGGCTGGCTTTGAGAATGTCTGGGTTGCGGCGCTCTTGCGGTGTCATCGAATCGATGATCGCCATCTGCCGCTTCACGAGCTTGTCGTCGAGGCCGGCGGCGGCGATCTGATTTTTCATCTTGGCCACGCCGGGCATCATGCCGAGCAGGCCGCCCATGCCGCCCATGCCCTGCATCTGCTGAAGCTGTTCGCGCAGATCGCCGAGATCGAATTTGCCCTTGCGCATCTTTTCGGCCGCGCGCATGGCCTTCTCGGCGTCGATATTGGCGGCGGCTTTCTCCACCAGCGCGACGATGTCGCCCATGCCGAGAATGCGGCCGGCGACGCGCGCCGGGTCGAATTCCTCCAACGCGTCTAATTTTTCACCGGTGCCGATCAGCTTGATCGGCTTGTTGGTCACCGCGCGCATGGACAGTGCGGCGCCGCCGCGGCCGTCGCCGTCGACGCGGGTGAGCACAATGCCGGTCAGGCCGATACGCTGGTCGAACGCGTGCGCCAGTTTGACCGCGTCCTGGCCGGTGAGCGCATCGGCGACGAGCAACACCTCGTGTGGATTGGCGGCGCGTTTGACCTCGGCCGCCTCGCTCATCATGGCGTCGTCGAGCGTGGTGCGGCCGGCGGTGTCGAGCAGAACCACATCGTAGCCGCCGAGGCGGGCGGCCTCAATCGCGCGCTTGGCAATTTGTGGTGGTTGCTGGCCTTCGACCACCGGCAGCGTGTCGATGCCCGCCTCGCGGCCGAGCACGGCGAGCTGCTCCATAGCCGCCGGCCGGCGCACGTCGAGCGAGGCCATCAAAACTTTCTTTTTCTGCCGGTCGGCAAGGCGGCGCGCGACTTTCGCGGTGGTGGTGGTTTTGCCGGAACCCTGCAGGCCGACCATCATGATGGCGACCGGCGGCGCGGCGGCAAGATCGATGCCCTGGCTGTCGGCGCCCAGCGTGGCGATGAGCTGGTCGTGCACAATCTTGACGACCATCTGGCCGGGGGTGACCGACTTCATCACTTCGACGCCGACCGCCTGCTTCTTGATGTTGTCGGTGAAGGCGCGTGCCACGTCGAGCGCGACGTCGGCCTCGAGCAGCGCGCGGCGAACCTCGCGCAGCGCCGCATCGACGTCGTCCTCGCTCAGCGCGCCGCGGCGGGTGAGGGCATCGAGAATGCCGCCGAGTTTTTCCGACAGTGAGTCGAACATTCTTGCTTCCTAAGAACGGCTCATCTCGCGATGGACCTATGCAAAACACCTTGACGCCCGAGGGCGCATTGCGCTGTCGGGCGGTGGCCTCCGGCCTCTCAAGGACCGGGCGGCGAAGTTGGAATTCTACGTCACTATCGAGAGCGGGCGGAACCTAGGGTTGGGCCGCCTGCAAGTCAAGACGACCCCAATTACGACGTCAATTCGTAGCTGACCGTGACCACGGCCCGCAGCGTCTGCTCGCCGGGGGCGATCGCGGGCGCCACGCCCGCGTGCATTGGCTGGTACAGGCGCAGCGGCGGAACCGAGCCCTCTTCCGAGATCGCCATGAGGCGGCCGACTTTCATGCCGGCGGCATTGGCATAAAGCTCGGCCTTGCGGTGCGCGTCGGCGATAGCCGCGGCGCGGGCCTGGTCGAACAGCTTAGCCTGCTCCGACAGGACGAATTCGATCCCCGACATTTCATTGGCGCCGGCCGCGATGGCGCGGTCGAGCATGGCGGACAATCTGTCGATGTCGCGGATCTTGACCGTGACCTGATTGTTAACCTGGAAGCCGATCAAGCGCGCGGCGCCGGTCTGTTTCGGATCGTATTGCGGCTGCAGCGACAGCCGCGAGGTCTGAATATCGCTGTCGGCGACGCCGCTCTCCTTGATCGCCGCCAGCACGACGGTCATCTCCTTGGCATTCGCATCGCTGGCCGCTCGTGCGGTCTTGGCTTGGCTGGAGACGCCAATGCGGATCACCGCGGCATCGGGCGCGGCCGCAACCGTCGCCTCGCCGGTGACCGTCACCAGCTTAGCGAGCGTCTCGGCGGCGTGCGCCGAGACGGGCACCAGTGCCGCGGCGGCGATCACGAAAGCGCAGAACAGGACACGCGATATTGGCCTCGTCATTGCACCATTACTTTACCGGAACGAACACGTTGACCACCAGATCTTCCGCGTTGGTCTTCACTGGGTCGGTGGCATATTCCTCGATGAACAGGTCCTTGGCCTCAAGACGCTTATCTTCGAGATAATTGGTAATCGCCTCGTAAGTCGAATCCATGGCGTCGTAGGAGCCGTGGTGGACGAATTTGAGCGCCTTGCCGGACGGCGCCTGGCCGATGGCGATGTCGCCTCTCGGCGGATTAACCGGCGCAGCGGCGATCGGCACCGCGGCATCGAACGAAAAACCGCTGTCATCGGTCTGGGTGTAAATGGTCATGGCCGCGCCGGTCGGCTTGATGCTCTGCTTGTCGAGATACTCGTTGAGCGACTTGAAGGCGTCGACCAGCGTATCGAAGGCGGCATCCCAATTGCTGTGGCCCTTCAAATAAACGATTGTTCGCTCCGGCAGCGTCACTTCCTCGCCGAAGGCATCGCCCGGTTGCAGCGGCGCTGGCGAATCCTGCCCAGGCGGCGGTGCGGCGCGTTGCGCCGGCGCCGGGTCGGCGGCGAAAGCGAACGCCAAACTCAGCATGATCGGCGCCGCAAGGCGTAGGCACGGCATCACGGTTCTCCGTCCTTTGGACGCGGTGAACCCGGTAATTCGTTCCATTCTATCATAGGCCTCTGGCCAATCGGCGTTTATTCGCCATATAAACCGGGCAAAACCCGGGCAAAGGCTTGGGCCTGGCCGAACTCATAGGCGATTACTTGGGCGCGCTCGCCAACCAATCTTTCGTGAAGATGAACGGCATCGGCAACGAGATCGTTGTGGTCGATCTGCGCGTGCGCGGCGGCGCGATCGTGCCCGAGGAGGCACGCGCAGTGGCCACGACGCAAGGCGCGCCTTACGACCAGTTGATGGCGCTCTATCCGCCGCGCACGCCCGGCACCGATGCCTTCATCCGCATTTACAACAATGACGGCTCGGAAGCCGGCGCCTGCGGCAACGGCATGCGCTGCGTCGCCGACCTGGTGTCGAAGGAAAACGGCAAGACCACGCTTACCTTCGAGACCGCCGCCGGCATTCTCAATTGCTGGAAGGGCGCCGACGGGATGTTCACGGTGGACATGGGTTCGCCGCGCTTCAAGTGGAACGAGATTCCGCTCGCAGAAGAATTCCGCGACACCCGTGCTATCGAATTGCAGATCGGGCCAATCGACAAGCCGATGCTGCATTCGCCGGCGGTGGTGAACATGGGCAATCCGCACGCGATCTTCTGGGTCGACGACGTGAATGTCTACGATCTGCACAAGTTCGGTCCGCTCTTGGAAAATCATCCGATTTTCCCCGAGCGCGCCAATATCACGCTGGCGCATATTATCTCGCGCGATGCCATCGTCATCCGCACCTGGGAGCGCGGCGCCGGCCTCACGCGCGCCTGCGGCTCCGCCGCCTGCGCCGCCGCGGTCGCCGCCGCGCGCCTCAAGCGCACTAACCGCAAAGTGACGGTGACGCTGCCTGGCGGCGACCTCACCATCGAATGGCGCGAGAGCGACGACCACGTGCTGATGACCGGGCCGGTGGAGTTCGAATTCGCTGGCCGCTTCGATCCCGCATTGTTCGGCAAGGCGGGTGTCGCATGAGCCTCGACGTCGTTACCTTCGGCTGCCGGCTCAACATCACCGAGTCGGAAGTGATCCGGCGCGCCGCGGGCGGGCTCGGCGACGCGGTGGTGGTGAACACTTGCGCAGTGACGGCGGAAGCGGTGCGGCAGGCGCGCCAGAATATCCGGCGCATCAAGCGCGAGCGGCCGGACACGCGTATCGTTGTCACTGGCTGCGCGGCGCAGACCGAGCCGGGCACCTTCGCTGCGATGGTCGAAGTCGACCGTGTCATCGGCAACGAAGAAAAACTCGACCCACGATCATGGACGGGTGCGGGCGAGCGTATCGTCGTCGGCGACATCATGGCAGTGCAACGGCACGCGGCGCATGCCGTCGACAGCATCGAGGGCCACACGCGCGCGTTCCTGCAGGTGCAGAACGGCTGCGACCACCGCTGCACATTCTGCATTATTCCGTTCGGGCGCGGCAATTCGCGCTTCGTGCCGATGGACGATTGTGTTGCACAGGCCCGCCGATTGGCCGAGCGCGGTTATCGCGAGCTGGTGCTCACCGGCGTCAATATCACCAGCTACGGTATCGGTCTTGCCGGCGCGCTGCGGCTGGGCGCGCTGGTCAAGCGCATTCTTAAAGAAATTCCCGAGCTGGCGCGGCTGCGGCTGTCCTCGATCGATTCTGTGGAGGCCGACGACGATCTGCTTGATGCATTCGGAAATGAGCCACGGCTAATGCCGCATCTGCATCTGTCGTTGCAGGCCGGTGACGATCTCATCCTCAAACGCATGAAGCGGCGGCATTCGCGCGCCGACGCGATCGCGTTCTGCAACCAGCTTCGCAGGCTTCGCCCCGATGTGGCGTTCGGCGCCGATATCATCGCCGGTTTTCCGACCGAGACCGAGGCCATGTTCGTACGCTCGCTCGATCTGGTGGACGAATGCGGGCTGACACAATTGCACGTCTTTCCGTTCTCAGCTAGGCCCGGCACGCCGGCCGCGCGAATGCCGCAGGTCGACCGCGACATCGTCAAGCAGCGCGCCCGCACCTTGCGCGAAAAGGGCGAGGCGGCGCTCATGCGCCATCTCGACGCGCAAGTCGGCGCGCGGCGGCTTGTGTTGACTGAACGGGGCGGCGTCGGTCACACCGAGCAATTCACAGCGGTGCGGCTTGCGGCACCGATCGAACCGGGTGTTATTCTCGATCTTACAATGACGGGGCATGACGGCCGGCAATTATTGGCCGCCTAGGGAGAATGGAAATGAGCGCAGCCGAGCATCTGGTGACGACCATCGAACAGCTTGAAGCGCTTTACGGTCAGCCCTACGGGCCCGCCGTGGTCAAGGAGATTGACCACATCAGCAGCGGCTATCGTAAGCTGATCGAAGCCGCCCCGTTCGTGGCGGTGGCGACAGGCGGTCCGGAGGGGCTCGACTGCTCGCCCAAGGGCGACGCCCCCGGCTTCGTACGCATCCTTGACGACAAGACGCTCGCCATCCCCGACCGGCCGGGCAACAACCGCATCGACGGCTACCGCAACATCCTGCATGATCCGCGCATCGCGCTGCTGTTCCTCATCCCCGGCGTGGGCGAAACGTTGCGGGTGAACGGCCGCGCCTCGATCTCGATCGATCCCGAACTGATGCAAAGTTTCGCGGTCAACGGCAAGCTGCCGCGCAGCGTGCTGATCGTGCATATCGAGACCATCTTTTTCCACTGCTCGAAGGCAATCGTGCGTTCGAAGCTGTGGGACGAAAAGTCGAAGATCGACCGCAAGAGTCTGCCCAGCACCGGCACCATCATCGCGGAAGTAAGCCAGGGCAAGCTCGGCGGCGAAACCTACGACCGCGAAGCGCCGGAGCGGATCAAGGCGATGCTTTATTAGTTTCGCATGTCCACCCGCACGCGGTTAGCGCCTCGCGCATATGCGCGGGCACCGGCGCGGTGACCGTGACTGACGGTTTATTCTTGGAAATCGGCACCACGATCTCGCGCGAGTGCAGGTGCAGCGGTGGACCACCCACGCGCGGCGCGCGGCCGTAGATGTTGTCGCCGAGCACAGGGAAACCCAGTTCAGCGCAATGCACCCGCAACTGATGCGTCCGCCCGGTCAGCGGCTCGAGTGCGAGCCAGGTGAGGCCGCTGCCGCGCCCCATCACCTTCCACGTTGTTTCCGCCGGCGCTCCATGCGGGTCCGGCTTCATCCACCAGCCGCGCGTCTCGTCGAGCTTGCCGAGCGGAATCTCGATGCGGCCTTCTTCGGCGGCGGGCGCGCCTTCGACCACCGCCCAATAGGTCTTACCGATCTTGCCTTGCTTGAACAGCTTGCCGAGCAGCGCGAGCGCCTTGCGGTGACGGCCGAGCACCAGGCAGCCGGAGGTGTCGCGGTCGAGCCGATGCGCCAGCGCGGGCGCGCGCGGCAGGCCGAAGCGCAGCGCGTCGAAATGATCGTCCAGGCTCTCGCCGCCCTTCGGCCCGCGATGCACCGCGAAGCCGGCCGGTTTGTCGATCACCAGCATCAGCCCGTCGCGGTAAAGCAAGCGAGCAAGCATCTCTTCCGGTGTCATGGTCACTGTCCAAGATTTGCCGAAACGGCTATCACGGTCGCGCCATGAACGACAGCACCCAAGTAAGCTGGCTGAAACGCCTGAGCGGCGGGCTCAAGCGCACCTCGGCCGCGCTCGGCGAAGCAATTGCGGACCTGTCGAAGACTGGGCTCGATGCCGCGACGCTCGATGAACTGGAAGCCGAATTGATCCGCGCCGATCTTGGTCCTGAGACCGCAGGCCGTATTGTGGTGGCACTGAGCATAGGCCGCTTCAAGATAGGGCTTAGCCCCGACGAGGTGAAGGCGGCGCTCGCCGATGAGATCGAGAAGGTGCTCAGCCCAGTCGCTAAGCCGCTTGAGGTGACGGCCAAACCGTTCATCATCCTGGTCGCCGGCGTCAACGGCTCCGGCAAGACCACCACCATCGGCAAGCTCGCTGCCAAATTCCGCGCCGAGGGCAAGAGCGTCATGATGGTCGCCGGCGACACTTTCCGCGCCGCCGCCATCGATCAATTGAAAATCTGGGGCGAACGCACCGGCGCCAGCGTGATAGCGCGCGAGCCGGGCGCCGACGCCGCGGGCCTGGCGTTCGACGCGCTCGGCGCCGCCAAGGTGCAAGGTGTCGATATCGTCCTGGTCGATACCGCCGGCCGCCTGCAGAACCGCACCGAGCTGATGAGCGAGCTGGGAAAAATGGTGCGCGTGATGCGCAAGGTGGAACCAGCGGCGCCGCACGCCGTTTTGCTGGTGCTCGATGCTACCGTAGGCCAGAACGCGCTCAATCAGGTCGATATCTTCGGCAAGATCGCGGGCGTCACGGGATTGGTTATGACCAAGCTCGACGGCACCGCGCGCGGTGGCATCCTGGTGGCGATCGCCGCCCGCTTCGGCCTGCCGGTGCATTTCATCGGTGTCGGCGAGGGCGTCGAGGATCTCAGCCCCTTCACCGCGCGGGATTTTTCACGCGCCATAGTTGGGCTGGGTTCCTGAAATAGAAAAGAAACATGGCCGACAAGAAACAACTCAATCCTGTGCTCAAGCTGGTGCTCGACATCGGGCCGCTGGTGCTATTCTTCGTCGCTAATTCGCGCTTTGGTATTTTTGCCGCAACCGGTGCCTTTATGGTGGCGGTGCTGATCGCGCTGACCGTGGCCTATGCCATGACGCAGCGCGTCGAGGTGATGCCGCTGGTCACCGCCGTGATCGTGCTGGTTTTCGGCGGGCTGACGCTGGTGCTGCACGACGAGCTGTTCATCAAGCTCAAGCCGACCATCATCTACGTTCTATTCGGCGGTACGCTGCTGGGCGGGCTCGCCTTCGGCAAGACGCTGCTCGGCATGGTGTTCGATTCGATGTTCCACCTCACCGACGAAGGCTGGCACAAGCTCACCTGGCGCTGGGCGCTGTTCTTTTTTGCGCTTGCCGTCGCGAATGAAATCGTCTGGCGCACGCAGACCACCAATTTCTGGGTCAGCTTTAAATTGTTCGGCGTGGTGCCGCTGACTTTCTTGTTCGGTGCGCTGCAAATGCCGCTGATCAACAAATACAGCGTCGGGCGGAAGCAATAGTCGCTAGAGTCTGATCCATTCAGACTGAATTAGTTGCGGCCCTAATATTTTTCTTGCGCATGATCTTTTCCGAAAACCGATTCCCACTATACGGGATCATGCGCTAGCGCATTCTCGATTTCAGATTAATTGTTGCGCCATCGACGACAAATTTGCCGTAGCCGTGATGGTGAATGGTCTTTGGTTTCTTTTGCGCCGGATCGGTCCAGGCCTTGAGCACTTCGAGAATGAACAGGTTGTAGCGGTTGACCAGCCGCCGATCGGCGACATTGCATTCGAGATTGGCGAAACACTCCGCCACCAGTGGCGGCGCCACGCACTCGGCCGCGAGCGGTGTCAGGCCGAACGCGGCGAACTTGTCGAGAGCACGGCCCGACGAATTGCCGACCTTCACCACTTTCGCCGCCAGCTTGCGCGCCGGCACGGCGATCACGCATTCGCCGGTCGCGCGCAGCGCGTCGAAGCTGTAATTGGCGCTGCTGCAAACGCAGGCCACCAACGGCGGTTCGAACTCGACCATCATGTGCCAGGACATGGTCATGACATTGGCGCGGCCTTTGCGCGCGGTCGTCAACAGGACGACCGGGCCAGGTTCGAGCAATTGATAGACCTTGGATAAAGCCAGCGGCTTCAAGGCTTGAGCGCCTTGATGATTTCCGGCTCGATCACCTGGGCGAGGTTCTCGGCGGTAACCGGCCCAACCAGCTTGTAGGCGATGGTGCCGTCGCGACCGATCACATAGGTCTCCGGCACGCCATAGACGCCCCAGTCGATCGAGGTGCGGCCGTTGGCGTCGACGCCCACGGCGACGAACGGATTGCCGTAGCGATTGAGGAAGCGCCGCGCATTGTCAGGCGGATCCTTATAATTGATACCGACGAGCTTGATGCGCTTATCCGCCGACAATTTCTCCAGGAACGGCACCTCATCGGCGCAGGGCACGCACCAGGAAGCCCAGACATTGACCAGCGTCACCTCGCCCTGGAACGCCGCATTGCTCAGGCCCGGCATTGCCTTGCCGCCGCGTTCGAGCCCGGCCAGCGGCGGCAGGTCGGTCGGCGGCGCGGGGCGGCCGATCAGTGCGGACGGCAGGTGCGAAGGATCGCCGCTCCAGAGCCGGACCAGGAACAAGGCCGCCAGCGCGAGAAAGGCCAGCAGCGGCAGCAGCACCAAAATGTTGCGCCGCTTCTTGCCGGAGCTTTCGCTCGATGCGGAGCTCATCGGTCGTCCTTGCGCTGCGAACGCCGCGTCACGCCGCGCTCCTCGAGATCGCCGAGGATGCGGCGCTGCGCCGAATAATCGAGAATGACCCAAGCAATCAAAGCGGCCACCACGAAAACCGTCACCGCATAGGCGGCGACGATGAAATCGGCATGCGGTCCGAGATTCATGCGCGCACCTCTTGCGCCTGGATGATCCGCATGCTGCGCACGCGCCGGCGCAAAATTTCGTTGCGCATGGCGGCAAGATGCAAGGTGAAGAACAGCAGCGTGAATGCGCCGGCCATGATCAGCAGCGGCCACAGAATGGTCGGATCGACGGCCGAGCCGCCCATGCGAATAAGCGAGGCTGGCTGATGCAGCGTGTTCCACCAGTCGACCGAGAACTTGATGATCGGAATGTTGACCGCGCCGACCAGCGTGAGCACCGCCGCCGCGCGCGAGCCGCGGCCGGGATCCTCGGCGGTCCAATACAGCGCGAGCACGCCGAGATAAAGCAGGAAGAGCACCAGCACCGAAGTGAGCCGCGCGTCCCAGACCCAATAGGTGCCCCAGGTCGGGCGGCCCCAGAGTGAGCCGGTGACCAGGCAAATAAACGTAAACGCGGCGCCGATCGGCGCGGCCGCCTTGCCCGCCACATCCGCCAGCGGATGCCGCCATACCAGCGTACCGAGCGCGGCGACGCTCATCAGTCCCCAGCCCATCATGCTGAGCCAGGCCGCCGGCACATGCAGGAACATGATCTTGACGGTGGCGCCCTGCTGATAGTCGTCGGGCGCGTTCATGGCGCGCGCGAAGCCGAATGCGAACAGCAGTACCGTCGCCGCCGCCAGCCAGGGCAGCACGCGGTTAACCAGCGTCAGGAAGCGCGTCGGATTGGCGAGGTCGATAACAGCCATCGGCAGCCTTTTAATGAGACGCGCCGGCACCGGCAATGGCGGCCGGCGGCGAAATATGCCCGTTTACGGGCCTAATCGGTTTGATTTGCATTATGCAGCCGACCCGTATTTTCACTGGCAAACCGATCATTCCAGGCCGTGGCGAAGCGCCGCCGCGGCGGCGACCGGCCCCAGCACCAGGCTCGCCAATGATAAGGCGCAAAGAATGGTGAAAGGTGGGCCGAACGGCGCGGGTCCGACAATGGCGGCATTAGCCGCGGCGACGCCGAAAATCAGCACCGGAATAGTGAGCGGCAGTACCAATACCGCCAGCAGCAAGCCGCCGCGCCGCAGCGCCACTGACAGCGCGGCGCCGATCAGCCCAATGAAGGTGAGTGCCGGCGTGCCGGCGAGCAATGTCAGCGCCACAGTTCCCATGGCGCGCAGTTCGACATTGAGCATGAGGCCGAGCACGGGCGTGATCACGATCAGCGGCAATGCGGTGGTCAGCCAATGCGCGATGGCCTTTG
This sequence comes from Pseudolabrys sp., assembly GCA_035469145.1. Lineage (GTDB taxonomy): Bacteria > Pseudomonadota > Alphaproteobacteria > Rhizobiales > Xanthobacteraceae > Pseudolabrys. The sequence continues at coordinate 15,748 of DATISB010000102.1, read as the reverse complement.
CCGCCACTGCCAATTCGAGCGGCATGCGGCCCATCATCAGGAGGTCGAGCGATCCGTCGTCATGGTCGGTGGCGAACAGCCGGTCGAGTGCGAGCAGGCTCGCCAGCAAGGCGCCGAGCCACAGGATCGCCGGGCCGATGCGCGCCAGCAAAGCGAGGTCGGGGCCGAGTGCGAACGGCATCATGGTCACCACGATCAGGAAGAACAGCGCGCCCATCAGCGCCCCGCCGCCGACGCGAACGCTCAGCCGTATGTCGCGGACCACGAGGGCCGTGAACGCGCTCATGCCGGCCCTATTTTCAGTTCGCGGGCGCTTTCCAGTCCGATCGGCCCGTGCGCGGCGGCCACGATCATGCCGCCGCCGGCGAGGTGGCTGCGCATCAAATCGGCGAGCCGATTTTGCGACGGCACGTCGAGTGCCGAGGTCGGCTCGTCCAGCAGCCAGAGCGGGCGCGGCACGGCGACCAGCCGCGCGATCGACAGCCGCCGCCGCTGCCCGGCCGACAAATAGGCTGCCGGCAAATCGGCAAGCGGGGCAAGGTCAACCGCTTGCAGCGCGGGGTCGATGGTCGACTCAATGGCGCGGAGATAGCGTGCCCAGAATTTCAGGTTTTCGCCCACAGTCAGCGACGGCTTCACCGAGTCCTGATGGCCGACATAATGCGACTGCTCGCCGATCGAGGCATCGGATTCGCCGCCATCGAGCGCCAGCCGGCCGCCGGCGATGTGCACCAGCCCGGCGATCATGCGCAGCAGCGAGGATTTGCCGGCGCCATTGCGTCCGGTCACCACCAGGGCTTCGCCTCCGGACAGTCTGAAATTGAGGCCCGCAAACACCTCGCGCCCACCTCGGCTGCAAGCCAGATTTTCGGCTTTGAGCTGCATCAGGCGCGCCTTAGCCTGTCCGCGGCGGGTGGGAAAGCCATGCTGGCCGCGGGAAACCCCAATATTCTGAACATTTTTTGGAAGTTCCCTCGTGAATATGGCGTCCAGCGCAAAAAGACCTTATAAGCCCGCCGTTATGACGTTAACTTAGTGTAATTCGGGCGCGAGTCTCCCCAGCGAGAAAAGTCTTGTCTTGCTAAGAGCTTAGACCGAAGCAGCGCCGATGTCCCGACCGGGAATGGAAACCTCCGACATGCCTTCGCTCGACAGCTTTAGATGCTGCAAGACCCTCCAGGTTGGTAGCAAAACTTACGCCTATTTCAGTCTTCCCATCGCCGAGCGAAACGGCCTCAAGGGAATTTCCCGCCTGCCGTTCTCGATGAAGGTGCTGTTGGAAAACCTGCTGCGCAACGAAGACGGGCGCACGGTGACCAAGGACGATATCAAGGCGTTCGCCGAATGGCTCAAGACCAAGACGTCGCAGCACGAATTCGCGTTCCGCCCGGCGCGCGTGCTGCTGCAGGATTTCACCGGCGTGCCTTCGGTGGTCGATCTCGCCGCCATGCGCGATGCGATGAAACTGCTCGGCGGCGATCCCAAGAAGATCAATCCGCTGGTGCCGGTCGATCTGGTCATCGACCACTCCGTCGCCGTCACCTTCTTCGGCAACAACATGGCGTTCAAGAAGAACGTCGATGAGGAATACCGGCAGAACCAGGAACGCTACAAGTTTCTGAAATGGGCACAGCGCTCGTTCGACAATTTCCGTGTAGTGCCGCCCGGCACCGGCATCTGTCACCAGGTCAATCTCGAATATCTCTCGCACACGGTGTGGAGCCGCAAGGACAAGGTGAAGGTCGACGGCAAAGTGGCGACCATGGAGGTAGCCTATCCCGACACACTGGTCGGCGCCGACTCGCACACCACCATGGTGAACGGCCTCTCGGTGCTCGGCTGGGGCGTCGGCGGCATCGAAGCGGAAGCCGCCATGCTCGGCCAGCCGCTGTCGATGACGCTGCCCGAAGTGATCGGCTTCAAGCTCGCCGGCAAGCTCAAGGAAGGTGTTACCGCCACCGACCTGGTACTCACCGTCACCGAGATGCTGCGCAAGCGCGGCGTCGTGGGCAAGTTCGTGGAATTCTTCGGGCCCGGTCTCACCCATCTCACCATCGCGGACCGCGCTACGCTCGGCAACATGTCGCCGGAATACGGCGCCACCTGCGGCTTCTCACCGATCGACGACGACACCATTAGTTATCTCAAGGACACTGGCCGGCCGACCGAGGTGGTGGCGCTGGTCGCGGCCTACGCCAAGGCGCAGGGAATGTTCCGCGTCAAAACCACGCCGGATCCGATGTTCACCGACATTCTCAAGCTCGAACTCGGTTCAGTCGAGCCCTCACTCGCGGGTCCCAAGCGTCCGCAGGATCGAATCGCCCTGAAGGAAGTCAAGGCCGGTTTTGCCGGCTCCATGGACAAGGAATTCGGCAAGAGCGCGGAGATGAAAAAGCGCGTGCCAGTGCCAGGCAAGAACTACGACATCGGCCACGGCGACGTGGTGATCGCAGCCATCACCTCTTGCACCAACACCTCGAACCCGAACGTGATGATCGGCGCCGGGCTGCTGGCGCGTAAGGCCGCCGCGCGTGGCCTCACCACCAAGCCATGGGTGAAAACGTCGCTTGTGCCTGGTTCTCAGGTCGTTGCGGAATACCTCGAAAAATCCGGGCTGCAAAAAGATCTCGACAAGCTCGGCTTCAACCTGGTCGGCTTCGGCTGCACCACTTGCATTGGAAATTCGGGGCCGCTACCGCCGGAAATTTCCAAAGCGATCAACGATGGCGATCTGGTGGCGGCCGCGGTGCTCTCGGGCAATCGTAACTTCGAAGGCCGCGTGAACGCGGACGTGCGCGCCAACTATCTCGCTTCACCGCCGCTGGTGGTCGCCTATGCCATAGCCGGTTCGATGAATGTTGATCTGGCGAAGGAGCCGCTCGGCGTCGATCAGACAGGCAAGAAGGTCTTTCTGAAGGACATCTGGCCATCGAATAAGGAAATCGGTGAATTCGTTGCCAAGAACGTAACCCGGCAGATCTTCACCAAGAAATATGCCGACGTGTTCAAGGGCGACGCCAACTGGCGCAAGATCACCGTCAAAGGCGGTATGACTTTCGACTGGGACCGCAAATCCACCTACGCGCAGAATCCGCCCTATTTCGTCGGCATGGGCAAAACTCCCAAACCGCTCAAGGACATCGTCGACGCCCGCGTGCTCGGACTGTTCCTCGATTCGATCACCACCGACCACATTTCGCCGGCCGGTTCGATTAAGATGGATTCGCCGGCCGGCAAATATCTGCTCGAGCACAAGGTCAAGCCGGCCGACTTCAACCAATACGGTACGCGGCGCGGCAATCACGAAGTGATGATGCGCGGGACCTTCGCCAATATCCGGCTCAAGAACCAGATGGTGCCGGGCGTGGAAGGCGGCTTCACGGTGCATTATCCATCGAAGCAGCGCATGACGATGTATGACGCCGCCATGCGCTATAAGGCCGACCACATTCCGCTGGTGGTGTTCGCTGGCAAGGAATACGGCAGCGGTTCCTCGCGCGACTGGGCGGCCAAGGGTTCGGTCCTGCTCGGTATCCGTGCCGTAATCACGCAGTCGTTCGAACGCATCCATCGCTCGAACCTGATCGGCATGGGCGTGCTGCCGCTGGTATTCGAGGAGGGCACGTCCTGGCAGTCACTGGGCATGAAAGGTGACGAGCAGGTCACGATTCGCGGCCTGCATGGCGAACTCAAGCCGCACCAACGGCTGATCGCCGAAATCGTCGCCGGTAACGGTACGCTCAAGCGCGTGCCGCTGATCTGCCGCATCGATACGCTGGACGAGCTGGATTACTTCAAGAACGGGGGCATACTGCAGTACGTGCTGCGCCACTTGGCTGCTTGACCGGCAATTTGGCTTGACCCCCGCCTTCAAAGTCCGCTCACCGCGAAGTGAGTGGCGGGTGATTGGCGAGGCGTTCTATATGGTGCCGCGCCGGGCAGGGGGATTGTGGGATCGGCATGAACTATCGCCACATCGCCTTTGCGGTCGCAGCGGTTTGCACCGCCTCGATGACGCCACCGCCCGCTAGCGCGGGCGAGCCACGCGCGGTCATCGAATTATTCACCAGCCAGGGCTGCTCGTCCTGTCCAGCCGCCGACAAAGTTCTCGGCGAGCTGTCGCGCGATCCGACGCTGGTGACCCTGAGCCTACCCGTCGACTACTGGGACTATCTGGGCTGGAAGGACACGCTCGCGCTGCATGGCCATTCGAACCGGGAGCGGGCCTACGCCAATACGCGCGGCGACCGCGAGGTCTATACACCGCAAGTCGTGGTCAACGGCATCGTGCATGTGCTGGGCAGCGACAAGGCGGCGATTGAACAGGCGATCGAGCAGACGCGGCAAAGCGCGGCGCCATTGATGCTGCCGGTGACGATTGCCGTCGCGGACGACAAAGTGTCCGTGAATGTTTCGGCTGCCAACGGCGAACAAAGCAGCGCGGAGGTCTGGCTTTGCCCGATCACCGGCCAAGCGCAGGTCGCGATCGAACGCGGCGAAAATCGCGGACACACTCTGGCCTACACCAACGTGGTGCGCCGCTGGGTGAAGCTCGGCGACTGGAGCGGCAAGGCGGAAACGTTCAGCCTGCCGATGGCTGAACTTGCCGGCGCTGATTTTTCGCTTCGTGATATCGACCGCGTTGCGGTCATCGTGCAAAACGGCGTCGCCGCCAAGCCGGGTCTGATGCTCGGCGCCGCCACCGCCAGCCTCCACTAATAATTTCGCAATTCGCCCCACAAAAAATTCGGGCCGGCGACTAGCCGACCCGAAGACTTAGGGGATTGAACCGTACGCTGAACTCAACTTGGCCCGGTCGGCTGAGCCCCGGGGGGCTGGGGGGCTGAGGAATCCGGAACTCGAACCGGACCGGGCCTTTGAGGCAACGCTCGCCTTATCCCAGCCCAGCGTGACCGGCGATTGACCAAAATAGGGCGTTATTGTGGGGGCTTTTAACGAGTTTGTGATCGGCTGGCGGCGGGTTTGCCCGTTTCCACGGCACTTGTTGCCAAAATGAGGCTCTTGCCGTGAGCGCTGACTGGCGCGATCATTGTCACAACAAAAGGAGGCGCCGCATGACGTTCGGTTCCGGCGAAATCGATCCCAGCCAGTCCCTCGGGGGCGGATCCCCGGCGCGCAGTGCACCCGCCCCCGTGAATCAAGTCACCTTCAGCCGCCGCGAGCTCAAGCGCATCCTCGATCTCTACGGCCGCAAAGTCGCCGCCGGCGAATGGCGCGATTACGCCATCGACTTCCTGAAAGACCGCGCGGTGTTCTCGGTGTTTCGCCGCGCATCGGAAGTCCCGCTCTACCGCATCGAAAAAAGTCCCAAGCTGGCGCGCCGCCAAGGCACCTATAGCGTGATTTCGGCGACCGGCCTGATCGTGCGCCGCGGCCACGAGCTCGACCGCGTGCTGCGTTCGATCGACGTGTCGCTTTCGCTGGTGGCGAATTAGGCCTCAGTCTTCCGGCCGTCACCGAGTGCGCGTTGCATCAGCACGCTGTCGAGCCAGCGGCCGTGCTTGAAGCCGACATCTTGCAGAATTCCGACATGGCGGAAGCCCAGGGCCTCATGCAGGCCGATCGAGGCCGCCTGTCTGGGCGAGTCGCCGATCACCGCGATCATCTGCCGAAAGCTGCGCGCCGCAGTTGCTTCGATCAACGCGGCGAGCAAGGCGCGGCCGATGCCGTGGCGATGCCTATCGGGCGCGATATAAACCGAATCCTCGACTGTCAATCGATAAGCCGGCCGCGCGCGATAGGGTCCGGCATAGGCATAGCCGGCGAGCGCGCCTTCGATCTCGCCGGCGAGATATGGATAGCCCTTGCCGGTGAGGTCGATCATGCGGCGCGCCATCTCGGCCTCATCCGGCGGCGTGAGTTCGAACGACGCCGTGCCGTGCTCGACGGCATGCGCATAGATGCGGATGATGGCCGGGATATCGGCGGGAACGGCCGGGCGGATGGCGAGCGTCATGCGCCGCTGACGTTATCAAAACGAAAACGCCCCGGCACTAGGCCGGGGCGCTCAACAGGTATCGTTCCGTGCTGGGGCTTACCGGCGGTCGCCCATGAAGCGCAGAAGGAACAGGAACAGATTGATGAAGTCGAGATAGAGCGTGAGCGCGCCCATCACCGCCTTGCGGCCGGAGATGGTGCCGTCGTCATTCGCGTCATACATCTCCTTGATCTTCTGGGTATCCCAAGCGGTCAAGCCCGCAAAGATCAGCACGCCGATCGCCGAGATGGCGAAATCGAGCCCGGTGCTCTTCAGGAACATGTTGACGACCATCGCCAGGATGAGCCCGAACAGGCCCATGACCAGGAACGACCCGACCGGCGAGAGATCGCGCTGCGTGGTATAGCCGTACAGGCTCAGTGCACCGAACGAGGCTGCCGAGATGAAAAAGGTGCGGGTGATCGAAGCGCCGGTATAGGACAGAAACACCGACGACAGCATGAGCCCGAGCAAACCGGCATAGAGCATAAACAGGACGAATGCGGTGCCGGCCTGCAGCTTGTTGATCCGGAAGCTCAGGAAAAACACGATGCCGAGCGTGCCGAGGAATAGCACGATCGTCAGCGGTCCGCCGAAGATCGCCTGGCCGAACGAGGTCAGTGCGGTGATCTTGCCGCTCGCATCGGTCACGACTGCGGCGTTGAAAGTGGCCCAGGCGACGACGCCGGTCAGAGCGACGCCCGCGGCCATGTAATTGTAGATGCGGATCATGTAGGCGCGCAGGCCTGCATCGATCTCGATCGCGCGCGCGGCGCCGATGCCGCGGGCAGCTACGTTACGGTCGAAGTCCGACATCGAAGTTCCCTCTCTATGTCCCGGCGTTTGGCCGGTCACGTCAGGCGCGGCAGCCGCCGCGCTCGTGGCTTCAATCTAGTGTGCTTAGAGTGTTGGCGCCAGATATGGCCCTAACATGACATGCGACATTGCGAATCGTTAAGAATCCGGTCCCGGGCATTATAGGCGAAAAGAGCCTGCGCCAGCAGGAGGTCATGCCGCGGCGGAATGTCGCGAAAACTATAGATTCCTCAATACCGTGGCCGGTTTCTGGCCCAATGCGGTGAAGGTGCCGATCAGTCCCAGCGCTACCGTGACCACAACCGCGGCCAACGCCGCCGCCAGGGCGGGTAACGGCAGCCAGGCGAACCGGAGGTGCATTAGGTCGGCCACGATCAGCCAGCCGGCGAGCGACCCGCTCAGCACGCCGAACAGCGCGGTGGCGGTCCCCAGCAGCAGATACTCGATGGTGTAGGCGGCAAGCAGTCGAAGGCGGGTCGCGCCGAGCGTCTTAAGGATCACCGCGTCATAGACCCGGTGGCGGTGGCCGGCGGCGAGCGCGCCGCCCAGCACCAGGGCCGCCACTAGCAACGTGAGCGCGCTGGCGCTGCGGATCGCCAGTATCAAATTGACGACGATGGCGCCGATCGCTTCCAGCGCGTCCTTCACCCGCATGGCAGTGACCATGGGAAAGCTATCGGCGACCGCGCGCACGATGGCCCCTTCCTGCGCCGACGTGCCGCCGTTGGGGTAGGTGAGGGTGGCGAGATGGCTGTGCGGCGCGCCGTCGAAAGCGTGCGGCGAAAAGACCATCACGAAATTGATGCCGAGGCTCTCCCAGTCGACCGTGCGCATGCTGGCAATGCGGGTGGTGATGTTGCGGCCGAGCACGTTGACGGTGACCGGGTCGCCGAGCTTGAGGCCGAGGCCGTCGGCGATCTTCTTCTCGAATGAGAGCAGCGGCGGCCCGTCGTAATCCGCTCCCCACCATTTCCCTTCGACCAGCCGCGAGCCGGACGGGATGTCGCCCGCATAGGTGATGCCGCGGTCGCTTTGCAACACCCAGGCGGCGCCCTCTTTCGGCTTGAGATTCTCGGCAGGGATACCGTTGGCGGAGACGATGCGGCCGCGCAGCATCGGTACTTCCTCGAGCTTCGCCGTCGGCGCCTGCGCGCGCACGAAGGCGTCGAAGCGTTCGGCCTGGTCGGCCGGAATGTCGAGGAAATAGAACGACGGCGCCTTGGCCGGCAGCTCGGCCGCAAATTGCCGCTGCAAGTTGCCGTCGATCTCGATCACGGTGACCAGCAGCGCGATGCCGAGGCCGAGCGAGAGCACGATGGTCGCCGTCAGCGCGCCCGGCCGGTGGATATTGGCGATGGCCATGCGCAGCACGGTCGAGCGCGCGCGCGGCGCGTGGCGGGCTGCGAGCATCAGCAGGCCGGCGACCAGCCGCAAGGTGACGAAAACACCGGCGGCGACGCCGACATAGATGATGGCGACGCGCCGGTCGTAAGCCAGCACAACGGCGGACGCGGCCAGCGCCATCACGGCGGCGGCGGTGAGAGCGACATAGATCTTGCGCGGCCAGCGCGGCTGCGGCGCCACCACGTCGCGGAACAGCGCGCCGACCGGCACGTCATGGGCGCGGCCGAGCGGCCAGAGAGCGAAGGTGAGCGCCGTCATCAGCCCGTAGACCAGTGCCAGCGCGAGCTCGGCCGGATGCAGCGCCGGCTCGATCGGCAGCGGAATGATCGCGCCGAAGGTCCACGACATCAGGAACGGTAGTAGTGCGCCGAGCACCATGCCGATACCGCCGCCGACCGCCGCCAGCAACAGCACCTGCGTGAGGTAAATCGCGAACACGCGCCTTCCGCTGGCGCCGAGCGCCTTCATGGTAGCGATGATCTCGCGCCGGCGGTCGAGATGGCTTTTCACCGCATTGCCGACGCCGACGCCGCCGACTAAAAGCGCGGTCAGGCCGACGATGGTGAGAAACTGGGTGAAGCGCTCCACATTGCGCTCGAGTTGCGGCGAGGCATTCGTGCGGTTGCGAATGTCCCAGCCGGCTTCGGGGAATTGCGTGCGCGCCTGCACGGTCACCGCTTTCGCCGCGGCGTCGCTGGTGCCGTTGGCCGGTAGGCGCAGACGATAGTGCCAGCGCACGAGACTTCCCGGCTGCAACAGGCCGGTGGCGCGTAGCGCGTCTTGGCTGATGAGAAGTCGCGGTCCGAAGCCGATGCCGCCGGCGAGCTTGTCCGGCTCGCTGGTCAGTGCGGCGTGGATTTTAAAAGTGGCGTTGCCGATGGTCAGCCGCGCGCCCGGCTTGATGCCAAGCCGCGTCAGGAGGATTGGGTCGGCGGCGGCGCCGTACGCGCCGTCGTGCTGCGCCAGCGCGCCGGCAAGCGCACCGGGCGGATCGAGCATGGCTTGGCCGAACAGCGGATAGATGCTGTCCACCGCTTTCATTTCCACCAGCGTGGCCTTGCCGTCAGCGGTGCGCGCCATGGCGCGCATGGTCGCGGCGCTCGAAACCTTGCCGTGATTGTCGAGGAACGCCCGCTCGGCCGGCATGGTCTCGCGCTGGATCAGCGTGAACGCCAAGTCGCCGCCGAGGATGACCTGGCCTTGCCGCGCCAGCCCGGAGGCCAAACTTGCGGCCAACGAGCCGACGCCGGCGATCGCCATGCAGCCGAGCGCGATGCAGGCGATGAAGACGTAGAAGCCACGCAAGCCGCCGCGCATTTCGCGCAGCGCAAAGCGCAGCGGCAGCCAGCGGCCGTTTTCGTGCGTGTTTATGATTGTCGCGACACTCATGACCCGCTCACCCCGTCGATGCGGCCAGAACGCAGCCGCACGATCCGCCCGCAACGCGAAGCAAGCGCGGAATCATGGGTGACCAGAACCAGCGTGGAGCCGCGCCTGGCGTGGCCCGCGAACAGGAGATCGATGATCTGCTTGCCGGTATCTTCGTCCAGGTTTCCGGTCGGCTCGTCGGCCACCACGATGGCCGGGTTGGGCGCCAGCGCGCGGGCCACTGCCACGCGCTGCTGCTCGCCACCGGACAATTCGGCCGGATAATGGTGCAGCCGCTCGCCGAGACCGACGCCGATGAGCTCGTCGCGCGCGCGTTCCTGCGCGTAGGCGATGCCGGCCAGTTCCAGCGGCACCGCCACGTTCTCCAGCGCGGTCATGGTCGGGATCAGGTGGAACGACTGGAACACAATTCCCACGTGACGCCCGCGGAAGCGCGCCAGCGCGTCCTCGCCGAGCGCGTTCAGGTTCGTGCCCGCCACCGTGACCGATCCGGTATCGGTCTGCTCCAGCCCCGCCATCACCATCAGCAGCGTGGATTTGCCCGACCCGGACGGCCCGACCAGGCCGATTGCCTCGCCGCTGCCTATATTCAAGTCGATGTCTTTGAGGATATGAACGCGGGCCGCCCCCTGCCCGAGCGAGAGATTGACACCGGCAAGCGCAATGGCCGGCCCCGCCTGGGAGTTATTCGTCATGGGACCTCACGGTTCGCAACCCCGCTCATATGTGAGATTGGCTACCCGGGTCCAGCGCCTCGCGGTGTTGGCCCTGGTCACGTTTGTTTGTGGGCTGGCGCCTGCCGGCGCCCGGGCGGCCGACGACCGGTCTGTGAAAATCGTGGTACTGGGCGATTCACTCAGCGCCGGCTTCGGCCTGCCGGCGGACGCCGCTTTCCCAGCCAAACTAGCCGCGGCGCTGAAAGCCAAAGGCATCGCCGCCAGTGTCGCCAATGCCGGGGTGTCGGGTGACACCGCTTCCGGTGGGCTCGGTCGCCTGGACTGGTCGGTTCCGGAAGGAACCGAGGCAGTGATCGTCGAGTTCGGCGCCAACGACGCTTTGCGCGGGCTCGATCCGAAGCTGACTAAGACCGCGCTCGATGGCATCCTGACTAAACTAAACGACCGGCACATTGCCGTGCTGCTCGCCGGCATGCGGGCGCCGCGCAACATGGGGGCCGATTATGTGCGCTCCTTCGATGCCATTTATCCGGCGCTTGCCTCGACTCATCGGCTCGTCTTTTATCCCTTCTTCCTTGACGGGGTGGCCACCGATCCCACGCTGAACCAGGGCGATGGCCTGCACCCGAACGCCGCTGGCGTCGACGTGATCGTGGCGCGTATCCTGCCGCGGGTCGAGGAGTTGGTCGCGCGTGCGCGTGCGGCGCGTGGGTAGTAATCCGGAAGACTCTAAAATGCCGCGTCTCTTCACCGGTGTTGAAATTCCCGCTGACGTTGGACAGTCGCTGTCGATGCTGCGCGGCGGACTGCCGGGCGCGCGCTGGATCACACCGGAGAACTATCATTTGACGTTGCGCTTCATCGGCGACGTGGACGATCTGATCGCCCAGGAGGTCGCCTTGATGCTCGGCCGCGTCAAGCGCAACGCGTTCGACCTTTACCTGGAGGGACTGACATCATTCGGCGGCCGCAAGCCGCGCGCGGTGGTCGCATCGGTTGTGCAAGCGCAAGCCTTGCTCGACGCGCAGGCCGAGCAGGAACGGCTGATGCAACGCATCGGATTGGAGCCGGAGGGGCGCAAATACACGCCGCATGTGACGCTGGCGCGCTTGCGCGATTCCTCGAGCTATGCGGTTGCCGAGTATCTTTCGGCGCGCGGCTACTTCCGCACCGCCGCGTTCCGCGTCTCGCGCTTCGTGCTGTTTTCGTCGCGCACCTCGGTCGGCGGCGGCCCCTACGTGGTCGAGGCGAGCTATCCGCTTAATTAGACTTGCGCGGAAATATCACGCCGGCCCGAATAGGCGAGCCTGCACTTCGAAGACGCGGGCAGTGATCGCATGGGTGTCGGCCATGACCTCGCGCAACAGCGAGAGCAGCGTCGAGCACGGCGGATCGACTTCGCCGGTCACGCTGCCGAAGTCGAACGAAAACTCGGCGTCGAACTTGCGGGCGAGCTGCTGCATGCGCAGATTCTCGGCGAGGCAGTCCATGCGCAGCGACTTGATGCCGCGATTGCGCGCAGAGAGCAGCGTGCGCTCGAGCAGTTCGGTGCCCACACCGTGGCTCTGCCACGGCTGCTCGATGCTGAAGGCGGCTTCCGCCTGATGCGAGAACAGCGATTCATTCTGCCGCAACTCGGCGGCGCCGCGCAGCACACCGTCGACGAAGAAGCCGTGCACGACAACGCCGAGCCCGTTGGCGGTCGCCGCATGGCGGGCGATCACCTCGTCCGCCACTGCGCCGGAAAAGCGCCGGTGGCGGCTTTCGTGGTCGAGGCGGAGCAGGTGGTCGCGATAGGCGTCGGTCTCGCCGATCCACAATTTGCGGATGGTTCCGCCGTCGGGCAAAGGCTCGTTCATGTCGGCTTTCTCCATTGACGCAAAATCCCGCCCAATCACGTTTCGACCCTAGTGGCGTCGTGCGGAAGTTCCGCGACTCGCTTACTCTTAACTATATGGTGCAATGCAACAAAAAGACGACCAAATTCCGCTCGGCGTGGCCCATCCCTGCAAAAACGCATGGCTAACAAGGTGTTATTGCCATTTTTTGCGGCAAATGCCGCAAAAATGCTGCAGCCTTTCCTGCAACATAGGTGCTCGTCCGCATTCGATTTACAGATGGTGCGGATCAACCTAGCTCTCACGCTCCTGCCACGCCCAGATCCGCAATTGCGTCCGGCGAAACGCCGCTCGTTTGGTTCCCATGCCCGACACCTTCAGCACGCGCTACGCGGCGCTCATTGCCGCCGGCAAAATTGAGGCCGATCCCGGCCAGGCGATGCTGGCGGCGCAGCTGACGGCGCTCGCGCACCGCCTCGATGAGCGCCGGCTGGCGCGAAAATCGTCTTCGCTTGGCTGGCTGTTCGGCAAGCGCGAGCAGGCAGGCCCGCCGCTGAAAGGGCTTTACGTCTGCGGCGAGGTCGGCCGCGGCAAGACCATGCTGATGGACTTGTTCTTCGCAACCAGCGCGGTGCAACGCAAACGCCGCGTCCATTTCTACGACTTCATGGCCGATGTGCACGAGCGCGTTTACGTTTATCGGCAGGACATCAAGAACGGCGCGCTGCCCGAACAGGATCCGATCCAGCGCGCCGCCGCTGCCATCGCCGAAGAAACCTGGCTGCTGTGCTTTGACGAATTTCACGTCACCGACATCGCCGACGCCATGATCCTCGGCCGCCTATTCACGCGCCTGTTCGAACTCGGAGTGGTGGTGGTGGCGACGTCGAATCTGGCTCCCGGCGAGCTGTACAAAGATGGGCTCAATCGCGCGCTGTTCCTGCCTTTCATCGCGCTGCTGCAACGGCATTGCGAGGTCGTTCGGCTGGAGGCGCGCATCGATTTCCGGCTCGAAAAGCTCACCGGCATGCCGTCCTGGTATGTGCCGGCTAATGAGATCGCTGACGCCGCGCTCGACGATGCCTGGCGACGTCTTGCTGGTGAATATGCAGGCAGCCCGCATGAACTGGTAGTGAAAGGCCATATCGTGCGGGTGCCGAGGGCGGCGATGGGGGTCGCGCGTTTTTTATTCGACGATCTCTGTGCGCAGCCGCTGGCGGCCACCGACTATCTCAAGATCGCGCACGAATTCCACACCGTCGTGCTCGATCGCATTCCGGTGATGGACTACGCCCGCCGCAACGAGGCCAAGCGCTTCATCATCCTGATCGATACGCTCTATGACCATGCGGTGAAGCTGCTGGCCTCGGCGCAAGCGCCGCCGGATGAGCTTTACACCGCCACCGAAGGCTATGAAGCGAACGAATTCAAGCGCACCGCCTCGCGCCTGATCGAGATGCGCTCGCAATCCTATCTCGGCCTGCCGCACGGTCCGCGCCAGGCGCAAGGCCTAGATTGGTCGGATAAGATCGTGGAAACCTGAATCGTCAAATCGCTTTGGACAAATCGCTCTAGACTCGCGACCAAACGTCTGTTGGTATAATGTATACACGGCATATTTACGTACTGGGCCGTATTGCTGCAATACAGCAAACTCGATAAGTCACGCTTGGCCGCGTTCCGCGGTTTAAGCAAGTCGAAAGTTTTCCCACCATGGCGCGTAACAAAATTGCGTTGATCGGCGCCGGTCAGATCGGCGGCACGCTCGCCCACCTCATCGGCCTCAAACAGCTCGGCGACGTCGTGATGTTCGACGTCATGGAAGGCATCCCGCAGGGCAAGGCGCTCGACATCGCCGAATCCTCGCCAGTCAACGATTTCGACGCCAAGTTCACCGGCACCAACAGCTACGAAACGATCGAAGACGCCGACGTCTGCATCGTCACCGCCGGCGTGCCGCGCAAGCCCGGTATGAGCCGCGACGATCTACTCGACATCAACCTGAAAGTGATGGGACAGGTCGGCGCCGGCATCAAGAAATACGCGCCCAATGCCTTCGTGATCTGCATCACCAACCCACTCGACGCCATGGTGTGGGCGCTGCAGAAATCCTGCGGGTTGCCGCAGCAGAAAGTGGTCGGCATGGCTGGCGTGCTCGACTCGGCGCGTTTTCGCTATTTCCTCGCCGACGAGTTCAACGTCTCGGTGGAAGACGTCACCGCCTTCGTGCTCGGCGGCCATGGCGACACCATGGTGCCGCTCATCCGTTATTCGGCGGTGGCCGGCATTCCGGTGCCCGATCTGGTGAAGATGGGCTGGACCACGCAGGTGCACGTCGACGAAATCGTCAAGCGCACCGCTAATGGAGGCGCCGAAATCGTCAATTTGCTCAAGACCGGCTCGGCCTTCTATGCGCCAGCGGCCTCCGCGATCATGATGGCGGAAAGCTATCTGCTCGATAAGAAGCGCGTATTGCCCTGCGCCGCCTGGTTGAACGGCGAATACGGCGTCAAGGATCTCTATGTCGGAGTGCCGGTGGTGATCGGCGCCAAGGGCGTCGAGCGCATCGTCGAGATCGAGCTCAACGGCGGCGAACGCGCCATGTTCGAAAAGTCGGTGACCTCGGTACAGGGCCTGGTCGAGGCCTGCAAGAAGATCGCGCCCAATCTCGGCAACTAGCACACGCCGGCGGCCTCCGCCCGGAGCATTCTCATGAATATCCACGAGTATCAGGCCAAAGCGGTGTTGCGTGAATTCGGCGTACCGGTGCCGCGCGGAGTGCCGGCGTTTACCGTCGACGAGGCGCTCAAAGGCGCCGAGGAACTCGGTGGCCCGGTCTGGGTGGTGAAGGCGCAGATCCACGCCGGCGGGCGCGGCAAGGCCGGCGGCGTCAAGGTGGTCAAATCCATCGACGACGTGAAGAAGGAATCCGCGCGCATCCTCGGCTCGACGCTGATCACCCATCAGACCGGCCCGCACGGCAAGAAGGTCAACCGCCTTTATATCGAGGAAGGCTCGGCCATCGACCGCGAATTCTATCTGTCCGCGCTGATCGATCGCGAAACCTCGCGCGTCGCTTTCGTGGTCTCCACCGAAGGCGGCATGGACATCGAGGAAGTGGCGAAGAGCCACCCGGAGAAAATCCTCAGCTTCTCGGTCGATCCGGCCACCGGCATCATGCCGCATCACAGCCGCCGCGTGGCGCAGACGCTCAAGCTCAGCGGCGATCTCGCCAAGCAGGTCGAGAGCATTCTGCCCAAGCTTTATGCCGCCTTCACCAGCAAGGACATGAGCCTGTTGGAGATCAATCCGCTGGTGGTGACGAAGGACAACAAGCTGATCTGCCTCGACGCCAAGGTCGGCTTCGACGACAACGCGCTCTACCGCCATCCGGATATCGTCGCGCTGCGCGATCTCAGCGAGGAAGACGAAAAGGAAACCGAGGCCTCGAAATTCGACCTCAATTACATCGCGCTCGACGGCGCGATCGGCTGCATGGTCAACGGCGCCGGCCTGGCGATGGCGACCATGGACATTATCAGGCTCTACGGCATGGCGCCGGCCAACTTCCTCGACGTCGGCGGCAGCGCCACCAAGGAAAAAGTCACCGCGGCGTTCAAGATCAT